>JBBRMZ010000362.1:0-1704 GCA_038230555.1 Chitinophagales bacterium | reverse complement strand
CTGACGTCCGCCGAAAAAACCCCGGAAAAGTATATTTTGAAGAACGATAGCCTGGTTGCCTGGCTGCCTTTTGACGAACCGGATACGGCGGCAAAGATCAAAAATTTAGCTCCGACAAAATTAAAAGTGAAGTATGGCGGCGATAAGGATAAAAAACCGCTGATCATAGCAGGGAAATTTGGAAAAGCTAAACAATTTATCGGGGACGCAGGTCTGGACTTTACCAAGGAACTGGATTTTGAAAGAAACCAGCCCTTTACGGTCAGCGTATGGGTCAATCCGATGCGCGCCGGAGAGGCAGGCATGTTGTTCGCAAAAACCAACGGGGATTTTGAAGGATCCCGAGGTTATAACGTGCAACTCAATAAAGATCAGACGCTGACCTTTCAAATGAATCACGTCTGGCCCGCCAACTGCATCAATATAAGGAGCGCCGAAAAAATACTTTTAAACGACTGGAGTTGTCTAACGCTGACTTACGACGGAACGAGCAAATCCGAAGGCCTTAAATTATATTTGAACGGGCAGGAGGTTCACAGGACCGTTATTACAGACAATTTACATAAAAGTATATTACACGGGGCGCGGAAATCCAACTGGTCGTATATGTCCTTTATGATGGCGAAAAACGATCGCACTTCTTTAAAGGACGTCGCCTACGACGAATTTAAAGGTTTTAGCCGGGAACTTTCTGCATTGGAAGTACAAGAACTGTTTGAAAATAAAACCGGCGCCATATCGGCGGTTTTAAAAACGCCCCGACCGTCAAGGACGGAAGAACAAAACCGGCGCTTGTTTGAATACTATTTGTCAAGCCAGGACGAAAATTACCGGCGGACGCTCCGTGAATTAAGCGTGTTAAGGGGGAAAGAAAATATAATCGCAACCGACCAGCCGGAAGTGATGATCTATAGCGAACGCAAAGAACCCCGAAAATCTTATATCCTAAGGCGCGGCGCTTACGACGCCCCTACGGAAGAAGTCAACCCAAACACGCCTTCTTTTTTGCCGGTTGCGGACGCCAAGGAGCCGAAAAACAGGCTGGGACTATCCAATTGGCTGACCGACGCCAGGAACCCGTTATTTTCGAGGGTTATGGTCAACCGCTATTGGGCCAATTATTTTGGCAAAGGGATTGCTGAATCGACAGACGATTTTGGCAGCCAGGGCGCTATGCCAAGTCATCCGGAATTACTGGACTGGCTGGCGGTGACATTCCGCGAATCGGGGTGGAACGTCAAGGCGATGCAGAAACTAATCGTCATGTCTGCAACTTACCGGCAATCTTCTCAGACTTCCCCGATTGCGATGGAACGCGACCCGGACAACAAATTATATTCGCGCGGCGCGGTCTTTAAACTGCCCGCTGAAATGATCCGGGACGAAGTTTTAGCAGCCAGCGGTTTGCTGGTTAAAAAAATTGGCGGCCCGAGCGTCTATCCCTATCAGCCTCCGGGTTTATGGGAAGCGCTGGCGACCCGTAACGCGACCACTTACCGGCAGCAACACGGCGATTCTTTATACCGGCGCGGAATCTATACAGTCTGGAAACGGAGTACGCCTCCGCCGTCCGCTACTATTTTTGACGCGCCGGGAAGATATTTTTGTACTGTCAAAAGACAAAAAACCAGCACCCCGCTACAATCTTTGGTACTGATGAATGATCCGCAATATGTGGAAGCCGCGCGGGCTTTGGGCGAACGG
>JBBRMZ010000361.1:0-1761 GCA_038230555.1 Chitinophagales bacterium | reverse complement strand
TATGTGCAGAAGTAGTAATACAATCGAATGAGTTCAATCTCTTTCATGGCGTTTATCTTGTAGTTTGATATCCACAAAATTAAACCCTTTTGTTATTCCCTACTTCTGCTTTTTAACCCATTATTCGCATAACTTATTTATTTTTATTCCTGCCGTTTGTAGGGATAGGTTAAGTCAGTCGTATCCGGCGACCTTAGCGAAAACCGTAGATAGAAACCTTCGGGAATAAATCCACAACCATTTAATTTTTATGGCGCAATACACGTATATGACCCAGGGCGGGTTTGAAAAAATGAAAGCCGATGTGGAAGAGATGAGAACCAACGGCAGGAAAGAAGCGGCGCGCGCAATCGCCGAAGCCCGCGAAAAAGGCGACCTTTCAGAAAACGCGGAGTACGACGCCGCTAAAGAAGCGCAGGGTATGCTGGAAGCAAAAATTAGCCACCTCGACGCCCAGTTGTCAAATGTGCGGATCATCGACGAAAATATGCTTGACGACTCTAAAGTGGGCATTCTGGCTACCGTGACCATTCAAAATGTAAAAACCGGGAAAGAACTGGTCTATAAACTGGTGCCTGAATCGGAAGCCGACCTGAAAACCGGCAAACTTTCGGCGGGCTCGCCTGTCGGGCAGGGTCTTTTGGGGAAAGAAATTGGCGAGCTGGCGACGGTCAAAACGCCGAACGGCGATATGCAGTTTAAAATTATGAAAATTAGTATTTAAAATGGCCAGCCTTTTTACCCGTATAGTTAATGGAGAGATTCCCGCTTATAAAATAGCGGAAAATGATCTGTTCCTTGCTTTTTTGGATATACAGCCGCTAACGAAAGGCCATACGCTCGTCGTTCCGAAAAAAGAGATTGATTATATTTTTGATATAGACGACGAGACGCTGGGCGCTATGATGGTCTTTGCCAAGCGGGTCGCGCGGGCGCTTAAACAGACCGTTCCGTGCGTCCGTATCGGCGTTGCGGTTGTCGGGCTGGAAGTGCCGCACGCGCATATTCATTTAATCCCGATGGAGCAGGTCGGAGATCTGAATTTTCATAATACCCGGCAAACTTTTTCTAAAGCGCAATATGAAGAACTGGCGGCGGCTATTGCCGCCGCTTTTCAATAATTCCCGCTTCCAGAACGGGTTTTCTAACGCGCTTTTTAATTTCGCCGACAATTTCTTCCGGCGATAAATAATGATCAATTAAGCCCTTTTTATATTCGGCGTCCGCAGTTTTTGAATCCATCAAAAATTGAACCCCTTCCAGCAGCGGGTAGCCAAGCCCATGTTGGATCGCGATCAGATCCGTCCTGCGCTCAATGATGCGGCGCGGCTCGTCGAACAAATAGGCCGTTCCGTAGCCTACAATCCCCGACGCGCTCAAGTTTTCATAGTCGGCGATATGGGCTAGTTCGTGCCCGATCCATCCGGTCAGGGCGTTGAACGACAGCTCCCTTAAATTGACGCCTTTGCGCGCGCCGCAATTGGTATTGACGGTGATGCAATAGGCGCGCGCGCTTTTTTCGAGGAGCAGAAAATCTAATTTGGGTTGCGTCTGCATCGTAAAGTCGATGGCCGAGCGTTCAAAAATAATGCGGACGTCTTTGAGCTCCGGGTAAAAAGACAGGGCGGCCAGGCACGGCGCTTCCAGATACGGGTCAATGGTTTTGCGCCGTCCGTACTTTTTCTTCAACAACGCTAACTGGGATTTAAACATTTTAGCGGTAAGGTGGTCGGGGCTTTCCACCGGAGCGAGCGGGGCGTC
>JBBRMZ010000360.1:0-1835 GCA_038230555.1 Chitinophagales bacterium | reverse complement strand
TGGCTTTGAAAAGAAAGGTTGGCTTTTGTCATCGTAATTTATGGTTTGGAAAACACAAGTTACGCGACCGATTCCTTTCTTAAAAATTAATTGCCAATTTTTTAAAAGCAAACCGCTAAATTTTAAAACATACTCTAAGTTTTGTCCCGGGCACATGCTTATCTTAAGCCATCCTTGTAAAGCGTCCTACTTTAATAAAAGTCAATGAGTTATAAAAAAAATAATTCATCATTTATCATTTATCATTCCTTATGACTTTATTTGGCTGGATTCGTTTTTTGATCGCGGCGGTCGTCTTGACCATGCTGACGCAGATCGGCGGGGCGATCCTGTTGTTTTGTCTGCCTTTTTTTATAAAGATCAACCAGATGGTTCTCGACTCGTGGCTGAACCGGGCGGCTCGGCTGTTTACTTTTTGCGGGTTGTACGGAGTTTGCTGCTATTATCTCGTTCCAAAAGTCGCCCCCGCTTACGGACGGATTCTCATGCCGGAAACGGAATACCTGAAACCCGCCAGTGTCTGGTACCGGATTTTGAACCGCACGTATGCCCGGCCGGAACTGGCCGACGCCATGCAAAAAGCGTCGCTCGCAATGTACAATAAATATCCGGGCAGCGCGACCGTTTATATGGATGCCGGATTTCCTTTTTTTGACGGTTTCCCGATGCTTTTTCACCAGGGCCATAACGACGGCCGGCGGCTGGACGTCGGCTTCTTTTATATAGACGCGGAGACCAGAACCTACACCAATGCGCGACCTTCCCTGACCGGCTATGGCGTTTTTGAAAAGCCGCAGGGGGGAGAGCCGATGAGCGCCGAGTTTTGCAAAAGCCGGGGTTTTGGACGATACGACGCGACCAAATGGCTGGGGATTTCTTTTAGCGGCGACCGTTATCGGTTCGACGCCCCCCGAACAGAAAATCTGATTCGCAGCGTCCTGAAAGACGACCGCGTGCAGAACGTGTTGATCGAAGCGCACCTCGAAAAAAGAATGCGCTTGGAAAAAACGCCTAAAGTGATTAACCCGGATTGTCTGACCGTCCGGCACGACGATCATTTCCATGTAAATATGCGGTAACCAATAACCAATATGCGGCAAAAAATAGCGCTGGTAGCGGTGGTGGTGGAAGATTATGACGACGCTATCCGGTTTTACACGGAGAAGCTGGGTTTTACGCTCTTGGAGGATACGCCGTTGAG
Organism: Chitinophagales bacterium; assembly: GCA_038230555.1. Lineage (GTDB taxonomy): Bacteria > Bacteroidota > Bacteroidia > Chitinophagales > Saprospiraceae > JAAFJT01. The sequence continues at coordinate 634 of JBBRMZ010000360.1, read as the reverse complement.
CGAAACCAAGCGGTGGGTTAGGGTCGCTCCGGCCGGCGACGGAGAAAGCGGCGTCTTACTGGCTAAAGCGGCGACGGAAGAACAAAGAAGCAGAATTGGAAATCAAACCGGCGGGCGCGTCTTCCTTTTTTTGCACACCGACGATTTTTGGATGGACTATAACGCGCTGCTGGCCAACGACGTAAAAATAGTCCGGATGCCGACGCAAGAAGCGTACGGTACGGTCGCGGTATTCGAGGATTTATATGGTAATCTGTGGGATTTGATACAGCCTCAGTTTATCAAAACATAACTTAAATAAATTTATCGAATAGTAAATTTAAATGAATAGTTTAGATAAAAACAAATGTATAGTTATATTTTAATATCCCCCAATTTTTAAAATGACTTATGCGAATAATGGGTAAAAAAATCCAAAAAGGGCGCCTGGAATATAGGCCCGAAAATCAGAAGCGGATACAATGGGAGTATAGCCCTATTCACCCCCTAAATTCCGACCCGGACGTTCATTTTGCCCTAATAACTATATCATTATTCATAACCCCCTAAGTCATACATAAGGCATACATAAGGCATACATAAGCCGTATCTGATTCATGTATGAGACACGTATGAGCCAGGTATGACCGCCCCT
>JBBRMZ010000359.1:0-1859 GCA_038230555.1 Chitinophagales bacterium | reverse complement strand
TCAATACGGGCGATATTGTGGTTTGCCGCGAATTACAGGGCATGACCGACATCAAAGATAACGAGATCTACGCCGTCCGTTCCAACGGGTCCGTTTGGGTCAAATATGTGCAGCCCATTAAAAGTCGCGGTCGGATATCGCACCTCAAACTGGTTTCCGCCAATTACCTGGAGCATGATCCTTTTATTGAGGAAGTTAACGAATACACCCGCTTATATAAAGTGATCCGACGCATCAGCCAATTTTAATATTCAAAATATGGCTGTAAAGGAGATTGCTCAGATGGTAAAATAGTAAGCGAGCGCTTTTTTATTAAAAAGCAAAAGGAACTCCTACGGAGTTCCCCATTCAACGAACTAAAATTTCTCTCGTTTTAATATCCTGCTGTTTTTTTGAGACGACGTCCCGGGCATTTGCCGGGACGTTTTTTTTGCTTAAAAGGCGCGTTGAATATGAATCCTCAAATGAAAATAATAACTCATAACTCATCCCTCATAACAATTTAATTTACTCTTCTGCCCTGTTCCGTTTTAGACTCGACGCGCACATGCTGAAATTTATTCATGTCTACCAGCAATTGCGCCAAATCGCTCGTTCCGCTGGTCCAGTAGGATTTATTATCGTAGGTTACTTTTCCGCTTTGACCTCTCCATTCAGACGCCAGTAACACATAAGCGCCTCCTCGTTTTGGGTTTGGGCCAAAGGTCAGATAACGCGAATTGGAATTAGAATCAAAACCAATTTGAAAACTGTTGTTAGATCCGCGTCCCAGGAAAGCGCCCGGAGTGCCGCTTGGAATGCGTACTTCCTCGATCTGTCTGCCGTTGACCATCTTGATGGCGCCGGAAACAATTTCGCTTTGTCCCTGCACATAATCGCGATGAATCAGCACGTCGGAAGATAAATAGAACTGGATTTTCTTTAATGCGTCGTCTGGCCAGTTGCCTTCGCGTAAAACGTTGGAAGTAAAAGGGCTTAAATTTTTAGAGCAGGAACTTAAACTGCCAACGAGCATAATTGCTCCAAAAAAAGCGAACAACTTATTCATCTGTACAAAATTTAGAAATGATAGTTTATAAAAATTGGTTGATCAAAAATATAGATCGCCTGCCGCAGATATACGCGGCGGTTTTCATAGTTTTGGACAGTTTCAAAACATAGAAGTTAAAAGAAAGATTACCCTAACCGTAAGTATTTAACCATTTTTAACAGCATTTAAGAATTTGATAATCCGTCAACCGGCTTTAATGAGCGCTTTCAAATAATAAACCAGCAAAAGACGCCCTGTTTTAAAATAAATTATTGTTTTTTTGTCTATGCGCTTGCATCATTCGATAAAACGGCTTTAACTTTGTCCCGTTCAAAGGTTTTTAAGAAATATCAAAAAATGTGAAATCATTTAACATCTTTTGTTTAACATTTTTAAGCGCTACTTCAGACGCTATCATTTGCAACGCCGCCCCGGTTTGTTGCTGTTGTTGTCATTAATTTCTCCTGCTTTTTATCGATTTAGCGACGCCGGCTACTTCTGTTTACGGAACTATGCTAACTCATCTTTATAGCAGAATTTCCATGATACTGTATATCCAAAATAATAATTTGTCTATTAATTTCCAAGTTTAGGGGTAGGGACAAATGATTGTTTTTAATTTACTAATTCTCCCTTATCGTTTTTTCCCGTTCGACGTCTGCTTTTAGCTGCTGCTGGTTTATAGGTCTATAATAGAGTTTATGTAGGTTTATTAATTAGCTGATAATCAGGATATTGGAAGGGTTTGTTCAGGATTCGGAAGTTGTGCAAGCCCGCGCAGGTATGCAAAACATTGGCCACAAAGCCTTGTTTTGTCAGTCGGCATTCG
>JBBRMZ010000358.1:0-1863 GCA_038230555.1 Chitinophagales bacterium | reverse complement strand
TCGGAACGTTCATCGCAAGCGCCAAGAGTTGATGCCCCAAACAAATGCCAAAAAGCGGCTTCTCCTCTTTCAGGACGTCTTTAACCATCCGGATAGCGTAATCCATACTGGCGGGGTCGCCCGGTCCGTTGGAAAGAAAATAGCCGTCCGGATTCCACGCTTTTAATTCATTGAAGGTAGTCCTGGCTGGAAAAACCTTGAGGTAACAATTGCGGTTCTCAAAATTTTTGAGAATGCTTTTTTTTACGCCATAATCCATCACCGCAATTTTATATTTTGCCTGCGGATCGCCGACCGTATAAGGCTCTTTGACCGTAACCTTTGACGATAACTCCAAGCCGTTCATATCCGGAGTCTGAGCCAGCATAGCTTTCAATTCGTCCAGATCGAAGACGTCTGAAGAAATGATCGCGTTCATGGCGCCCTCGTGGCGGATGCGCCGGACGATGGCCCGGGTATCGACGTCCGAGATTCCCGTTATATTCTCCTGCTCAAAATATTCCTGGATATTTTTTTCTGCCTGCGGCCTGGAATAAACCACCGTAAAATTTTTGCAGATCAAGCCGGCGATCTGCATTTTACCAGACTGCGAATCAGCGCTTTTTATGCCGTAATTGCCAATATGCGCGTTGGTAGTTACCATGATCTGGCCAAAATAAGAAGGATCGGTGAATATTTCCTGGTAGCCGGTCATCCCGGTATTGAAGCAAATTTCTCCGGTCGTGGTCCCGATTTTGCCGATCGCTTTTCCGTAGTAAACGGAACCGTCCTGCAACATCAGGACAGCGGTACTTGTTTTTTTATCGTTCATTGACGCGATCATTCATTTAGGGCGCAAAGGTAAACGGTTGGGAGGTTTTTATGGAATAAAACCGGCTAAATTTTGAAGGTATTATAATTAGGCCGCCGAGGCGACTCTGCATCCCTGGTTTAAGCCTGCAAAATTTTAAAGATCAATTCTTTTAAAAGAGAACCGTCGGGCGTACCGTCGGCGCCAACGCCTTTAGATTTTAAATCATACTCTTTGAGGAACCCGATAATTATTTCAATCTGAACTTTTGTATAGAACCGCGCGGCGCTTCTGTAATCCTTCAAGAAGAACGGGCTAACGCCCATCGCTCTGGCCGCTTCGGCGTCGGGAATCGTTCCCAGAAACGACAGCGAATATAATTTTGAAAAGAAAGTGAACAAATTTCCTACCACCATTACAAAAGGATGGTTTTTGGGGTTTTCGGCAAAATTTAAAACGATCTTGTAAGCCTGCGCAATTTGCCGGCTACCCAAAGCTTTTTGCAGTTCAAATACGTTATAATCTTTGCTGACGCCAATATTTTCCCGCACCGCCTGGACGCCTATGGCCGCTCCCGCCGTTAAGTTTAGAAAAAGTTTTTCCAGTTCGTTAGCGATTTTACCAAGATCGGCGCCGAGGTACTGGGAAATTAATTCAGTCGCCGCGGCTTCAATTTTGAAGCCGCGCTCCTTCACAAAAGCGTTCGTCCAGTCTCCTAACTGATTTTCATATAACGGTTTGGATTCAAACACGACGGCATTTTTGAGCGCCGATTTCGCAAAAGCCGACCGTTGATCCAATTTCTTATGTTTATGGGCGATTACTAAAACGGTAGTTGGCTGCGGACGTTCAATATATGCCTGTAATCCGGCCAGGGACGTCATTTGTTGCGCTTCTTTCAGGATCACCACCTGGCGGTCGGCCAGCATCGGGTATCGGCGGGCGACGTCTATTACGTCGACGCCTCCGCCTGGTACTCCCGCTCCAGGGAGGCGGATTCGGCGGCGATGCGGGCGTCGAACTGCCGGGCCAGGGCGGCGCGGGTGGTGGTCAGGGTGACCGCGCCCAGGATC
>JBBRMZ010000357.1:0-1901 GCA_038230555.1 Chitinophagales bacterium | reverse complement strand
TTGGCGCGGCGGCGCTCTTTTGTGAGGTTAAACTGTATGGCTACAATTCTGTTCAATCGAAATGGAGCAAGGATCAGAGAATTCAAAAGAGAGGAAAAGGATATACGACGAAATTGTCGAGCGGCCGGAGAAGAAAATCAAAGCCATTATCGGCTTCAACACCTTAGCGTTTTTAATGTACGCGCCGACAGTGTTGTTGTACGGCGGGAATAGGGGAGGAGCTGAAGTATTTGCAATAATGACCGCCCATATTTTTTTGTGTTTGATCTTAGCAATCAAAGAGGCCGTTATTAAAAATATATGGAATGTACTCGCTTATATATTGAGCGTTTTTTTGGTTACTGTTTTGGGGTGCGGAGGGTGTGCTATTGTTTATCATTAAATTAGCGGTCGTTAAAACCTTAAAATAAAAAACCCCGAACTTTCTATTATAGAAAATTCGGGATGAATTAGTTTACATGAACTAAAAAATTAGTTAGTCCTTTTTCAGGAAATTACCTTTTTCATCAAAAATAAGGTCCTTCCCATTCACTTCCGCTTCATACATTGTAGCGCCTTTTGCGTCGGTCACTTTGCCGGCTTCGGTGATTTTGACTCCTTTGTAATGGCTTTTCATATACGCCGTAACGGGGGCAGGTAATTTAGACGGGGAAATAGCGACCACTTCCTCTACAAAAGTTCCGTCCGGCGTAAACTGAACGGACATATCCTCTCCGGATTTGCCGCCCCAGTTGGCTTCAAAATTGCCTTTTTCATTTTCCCAAGTAGCCTTGGAAGCCTGCGGATATTTTGCCAGCAGGGCAGATTTGGCTGCTTGCGTGACGGCGGGGTGTTTTGCTTTTTGCGCGACCGCAATCCCTGTTATTGCGACCGCCATTAAAGCGCTTAAAATGAACTTTTTCATGCTTTAAAATTAAATAAGTGAATAATGATGCAAATTTACGCCCCAATTCTGTTTTCTTTCTGAAGTTGGCTTACAGCGGAAAAATACTTTACAAACAATAATTTACCTGGAAAACTTCAATAGTAGGGATTTCATAACGGCTCCGTTTCGCTTCTTTTAATGAATTTTACTCATGGCTTTTGAAAATAAGATGAAGATAGGAAGGTCGGTTCGAATACTTTAAAAGCGGCGAGCCCTAGAAATAGAAAAAACTCTAATCATGAACCTGAGTAAGTCTATTTTTATATAAATTTTTTTTCCATTCTCTCCACCCTGCAATCGCCAAAATTAGAAATATAAAGTATAGGAAGGAGGTCAAATATAGGTTTTTATATATATACATCGGCACGTAGATCAGATCTGCAATGATCCACAACGTCCAGTTTTCCCATTTTTTATAGGTGAGCAGCCATTGGGCGACGAGGCTAAGCGTGGTTGTGACGGAATCCAGGAAAGGCAAGGAATCGTCGGTGTATGTTTTTGTCAGCGTCCAAAGTAACGGAACTGTCGCCGCGCTACCTAGGATCCAAAAAGCGGCCTCTTTAAAAGTCAGGCGGGAAACACGTAGGGCGCCTTCTTCGTTTTTTCCTCGCGCCCAGTTATACCAGCCGTAGATCTGTATAATAATATAAAAGACCTGGAGGGCCATATCGAGATAAAGACGTTCCCCATAGAATATATACACATAAATGGTCACGTTGATGATACCGACGGGCCACGCCCAAACGTTGAGCCGGATCAGCAACCATACGCTGATAATTCCGGTAATTACCCCGGCGATCTCGATAAAACTCATGAGAGTAGCGCTAAATCGGATAAATTCTTAACCTATCCGCCTGTTTCGACCATCATTTGTTTAATCTGGCTTTCCCAAAGTTTTCGGGCTTCCGTTAATTCTTTGACGTCGGCGAAGTCAGAAATGATTAGTACGGTTTCATCGGTGATCGGCGATTTAGAA
>JBBRMZ010000356.1:0-1947 GCA_038230555.1 Chitinophagales bacterium | reverse complement strand
TCTTTAATGGATTCGATATTGTTATAATCGAACGTATACGTCATATTTTGGATCGCTTCCGGAATACCGGCGTTGCGGCTGGTAATGCCGATATACCAGTCGTGCCAGCCATGGTAGCCGCAGCAAAAGATTTTTTCGCGTCCGGTAAAAGCGCGGGCTACGCGGATAGCGGCGGAACAAACGTCGGCGCCGGTCTTAGAGATTTTGACCGCTTCGGCGTTGGGAATGATTTCCTGGAACAGTTCGGCGACTTCTACTTCCAGCGGGTGCATCAAAGAAAAAGTGATCCCGTCCTTGAGTTGTTTTTTGATTGCTTTGTCCACTTTCGGGTAGCAGTAGCCTAAGGAAATCGGGCCGATGGCCGCGTTAAAATCAATGTATTCATTGCCGTCCACGTCCCAGACGTGCGAGCCTTTACCTTTGGCGAGGTACTTTGGCGCGACGCCTTTGGTGAATTGTCCGGGTCCTTTGGCCAGCGTTTGCGTGATCGGTTTCTGGACTTTCAACGCGCGGGCGTACCATTCGTCGGATTTTGAAATATCCGGGTAGTCTTTATTAAACTTAATTTCGTTGGCGCTCATATAATATATTTTTATTGAGAAGAGAAAAAGGGATAACGGGCGCATCCCTGTCAATATAAAAAAACTCCCAAATCGTATTAATCATAAAATCCTGATTCAGGCGCCCTAAAAAGCAGGCAAAGATAAAAAACCCAAGCAAAAAAGGCGTAAAAGGAAACGATTAATACGTTGACACGCCGCCGATTTCCTTTAAAAACCTTAGCGTTTCCGATTCGACGGTTTTCCAGTCGTCCGACATATACGAAGATGCAATCACGTGATTGTGGGTATTAGGAAACGCTTCTTTTCTTTTCATCGCTGCGGGCGTTCCCAACTGATCGTACATTTTCAGCATGGCGTCCACCGAGACTACATGGTCTTTTTTAATCTCGTTCTCATAGTAATATGCGAGGAAAACAGGGCAATAAATCTTTTGAAAAGTCGCGGGCGTCATGGCGTATTTTTCAAATACGGCAAACTGTTGGGTTCCTTCATGGCGGAAATGATCGGTCCAGTATTTTTTCTGCCCTTCGTTCTTGTTGACCCGGTCGTTGTTGTTTTTCCCGGTAATGAGCCGCATGATCTGCAACCCCCAAGGGCCGGTCATCACCCAAGCGTCGCCGCGATCCAGGGCAATGGCGGGCGAATAAGCGACGACGGCTTTGATTTCCGGATGGCGCGAGGCTAAAAACAACGCCATGGCTCCGCCGCCGGACGTGCCGATAACAACGACGGAGTCGCCGGTTTGTTTTGCAATATTCAGCGCCTGCTCGGCGGCTTCCACGTACCGATCGGCGGTAAAGTGGATCATATTATTTTCTCCTTCGTCCAGCCCATGCTCGTACATGCGGGCGACGAATAAATTATTCCCAGTTGTATGGGCAATATCCAGATCTACCGGCTCCCCTTCAGCCCCCGTAGCGGTGAAGCCGGGTAAATACAAAAAAGCGACCTTGGTTTTCACCGGACGAACAGAGTCTGCCCAAACGAAACGCGCTTCGCAACCCGGGCGTATGCCTATGGTCGATCGCTCGCTTTCATTCACCGAGCGTTCGAGCGCGGCCAGAGACGGAGCCGGTAGGGCTACGGCAGACACGGGGAAAAGGGGCGCTTCGGGTCGGGGGCCTAAAAAGTAAACCGCCAATGTTAGCAGTAGTAAACCGCCTATGATTTTGAAAAACCCTTTGATGATCTTCATAAGTAGCTGTTAGCTATTAGCCGTTAGCTATTAGCTTTTAATTTATTGATTAGAGTTTATGTAGGTTTATTAATTAGCTGATAATCAGGATATTGGAAGGGTTTGTTCAGGATTCGGAAGTTGTGCAAGCCCGCGCAGGTATGCAAAACATTGGCCACAAAGCCTTGTTTTGTCAGTCGGCATTCGTCT
>JBBRMZ010000355.1:0-1957 GCA_038230555.1 Chitinophagales bacterium | reverse complement strand
TATGTGCAGAAGTAGTAATACAATCGAATGAGTTCAATCTCTTTCATGGCGTTTATCTTGTAGTTTGATATCCACAAAATTAAACCCTTTTGTTATTCCCTACTTCTGCTTTTTAACCCATTATTCGCATAACTTATTTATAATTACAAAAACCGTGACTAAAATAATTATCATCGGAGCGGGCGGAGTCGGGCAGGTCGTCGCATATAAATGCGCGCAACACCCGGAAGTTTTTTCGCAGATCATGCTCGCCAGCCGGACCAAATCCAAATGCGACGCTATCGCCGCTCAGCTTAAAACAAAGTACGGGGTCGATATAGCAACCGCGCAAATCGACGCCGACGTCGTTCCCGATCTTGTCCGTTTATTTCAGGAATACCAGCCGTTCTTGGTGATCAACGTCGCCCTGCCCTACCAGGATATGACGATTATGGACGCCTGCCTCGAAGCGGGCGTTCATTATTTGGATACCGCCAACTACGAACCCAAAGAAGTGGCCAAGTTTGAATACTCCTGGCAGTGGGCTTACCAGGATAAATTTAAAAATAAGGGGCTGATGGCGGTCTTGGGCTGCGGTTTCGATCCGGGCGTCACCAACGTGTTTACCGCTCACGCCGCGAAGCGCCATTTTGACGAGATTCATACCCTCGATATCGTCGACGCCAACGCGGGTTCCCACGGAAAAGCCTTCGCCACCAATTTTAATCCCGAGATCAATATCCGGGAAGTTACGCAGAACGGAAAATATTTCGAGCACGGACGCTGGATCGAAATTCCGCCGCATTCGATTATGCAGCCGTTGAATTACCCGGAGATCGGCCCTAAAAATTCGTACGTCATTTACCATGAGGAACTGGAATCGCTGGTTAAACACTTCCCCACCCTCCGGCGCGCGCGTTTTTGGATGACTTTCAGCGACGAATACCTGACACATCTCCGCGTTATTCAAAACATTGGCATGGCAGGTATTGAACCGGTACTGTTCAAAGGCATGGAAATTATCCCGCTGGAGTTTTTGAAAGCCGTGCTGCCGAACCCGGGCGATCTCGGCGAAAATTATACCGGCTGGACCTCTATCGGCTGTCGCATCAGCGGAAGCAAAGACGGTAAAGAAAAAACTTATTATGTTTGGAACAATTGCAGCCACGAAGCCGCCTACCGCGAAACCGGGACCCAGGGGGTCAGCTACACCACCGGCGTTCCGGCAATGATCGGCGCCATGATGATGGTTACGGGGAAATGGTCGGGAAAGGGCGTCTTTAACGTCGAACAGTTGAACCCGGACCCGTTTATGGAAAAACTGAACGAATACGGACTGCCGTGGAGGGATGCGGAAAATATTGACCTTGAAGTATGGGCCTGAATAATAATAGATTAAGGAAAAACCCTTGCCGGGGTTTGTAACCGGCAAGGGACCCTTCGGTTTTTGGGAAGATCGTATTTGAACTACGACTTCTCTTTAATAGGACGTACCTTTTTTTAAGTAGTCACCTTCATTAACATATCATTAGGCTTGTTTGCGAATGCAATTAATTACCAACCTGAGTTATGCCGAATTTTTGGCGAAGATTGTTCCGGCGCGTTGAAGGTTCAATGCCTCCAGCCGCTCACGCAAAAATGGGGACGGTTTAATTTGCAAAGTATTAGAGCCATCCGATAAAGGGAATGAATGATGAATTAAGCTATTGTTAGCGAATTTTCCAATGGCGGCGTCCGTCTTGTTCCCTTAGCTCCCGTTAACCTTTTATTTGCACCGCTCGCGTCAAGTTATTGGAGTTTAATAGACGACTTTTTCATTTATTTGTAGCGCCGTAAAAAAGTCGTTTCTGCCCAAAATAAATATTAGAAATATTTCTGTTGTTTTCAATAAAAAATTTGCTTTTGTAAAATTACATTATTAGCTTTGCATATACAAAGAAGGTTAATCAAAACTTAACCCCTTCGCAACAGAGATCGC
>JBBRMZ010000354.1:0-1961 GCA_038230555.1 Chitinophagales bacterium | reverse complement strand
CCGTTGGTACCGCGCTATTTATCCGTTACTTAAAAATTATTACGGAACAGGAGGCGATCTGAATATTGACGAGATCCATGAAGTTATTCCAATGACGGAAGCCCTGGGTTTATGGCATCCGCAGGAGGGGATCGTTAACGGACATTATCAGGCGAACGATCCTTTGAAAGTGAAAAAAATTGGCCAGTTGCGCCAGGGCGTCTCCAAGATCATAGAAGATCCGGAATTCTCGCCCAACAACAACCGGCATTGGCAGCGATTCACCGTTTCGGATATGATTACCGGTTACGGGGTAGCCGAATCTGCGCAACATTTTTACCGCATCTGGCGGGGTCAGACGATGAAAGACAAACGGGTCATTATCCAGGGCTGGGGCAACGTGGCGTCTGCGGCGGCCTGGTTCCTTGCAAAAATGGGGGCCAGTATTGTCGGAATTATCGATAAGAACGGAGGGATCGTTTCTGAAAAAGGCTTGCAAGCGGAAGAAGTCAGGCAATTATTCCTGCATAAGAAAAATAATACGCTGGTTGCGGATAAATTATTATCCTTTGAGCAGGTCAATGAAAAAATCTGGTCGATCGGAGCCGACCTTTTTATCCCGGCGGCGGCTTCCCGATTGGTCTCGCAGGAACAGATTAAAACGATGATCGAGAACGGGCTGGAGATTATAGCCTGCGGCGCGAACGTCCCTTTTAAAGATACCGAGATTTTTTACGGCGCTACGACAGAATTTGCCGATCAACACGTATCGCTGATCCCGGATTTTGTGGCTAATTGCGGAATGGCGCGCGTTTTCGCCTATCTGATGACCGACGACGTCAGTCTGACGGATAAGAATATTTTCAAGGACGTTTCCGACATTATTGGCGTCGCTTTACAGGAAGCCTATCAGAAAAATCCGGAGGAGACCTTAATTACTGCGACGCTATATGAAATTGCTTTACAGAAATTAATGAACCTGGAAGCGGCTCCCATGGAAGCCGTTAAAGAATAGTTGTTCAGCGGGACGGTTTTATTGGCTGAAATTATCAAATACCGTATTTAGTATATAATAGAACCGGTCGTAATCTTCTTCGGACAGGTTAGTCCACCCTATTTTCCGCGCTTCAACGGTCAGGGGCGACGCTTTTTCCCAAACTTTTTTCCCTTGAGCCGTCGGAAAAACGCCGTATTTTCTGCGGTCTTCCCGGTCGTTTTGCCGGAAAAGATATTCTTTCTTTACCATCAGGTCAATGATGCGCGTTAAAGTCGGCGCGTCTTTAAAAGCCTTCGCGCAGAGTTCTAATTGGCTGATTCCTTCGTTTTTACAAACGTTATTCAATACTACCCACTGATCGACGGTAATGTTTAGTTGAGCCTCGTCAAATCTTTTCTGATAATAATTGCGGATCTTCTTAATCGTCACGTCGATTTTCAAATAATACCCTTTCTGTTCAAAATCCATCTTTTTTTAATGGTAAATTTTAAATTGTAAATTGTAAATGGATTAGAGCGGTATTCGAATGGATAAAAAATACTGGCGGTATTTTGTCAACGCCGCCAGTATAATTCATCATTTATCTTTCATCACTATTTAAAGCGTTCCTCTGAGCGATTGCTCGCGTTCAATGGCTTCAAAAAGGGCTTTAAAATTACCTTTGCCGAAGGATTTGGCGCCTTTACGCTGGATAATTTCAAAAAATAAGGTAGGGCGGGATACGACAGGCTTGGTAAAAATCTGCAATAAATAGCCTTCATCATCGCGGTCGACCAAAACGCCCAATTCTTTTAAGGGAGCAAGTTCTTCGTCGATTTTTCCAACCCGGTCCAGCAGGTCGTCGTAATAAGCGCCCGGCACTTTCAGAAACTCCACGCCGCGCTCCATCAGGGCGCTCACCGTTTTAACAATATCGTCGGTCGCCACGGCAATATGCTGCACGCCGGGACCGCCGTAAAAATCGAGGTATTCCTCGATCTGCGAT
>JBBRMZ010000353.1:0-1962 GCA_038230555.1 Chitinophagales bacterium | reverse complement strand
CAGGTATTCAGCAGCGGCGATGAAGTCGTCGAACACGTTTTGTTTGCGTTCTTTGGTTCCCGCTTTGTGCCATTCTTCGCCGTATTCGCCGCCGCCGCGTAAATTGGCCACCGCATAAATCCCTCCATTTTCCAATAGCACAGACCGCGTAATCGCAAAAGACGGTTGCATGGAAATATTGAATCCGCCATAGGCATAAAGCAGGGTCGGGTTGGTCCCGTCAAACTTAATCCCTTTTTTATAGGTGATGAACATCGGTATCTTGGTTCCGTCCTTGCTCGGATAAAAGATTTGTTCGGTCGTGTAATCCCCGCTTTTAAAGTCGAGCGTCGGCTTTTTAAAAACTTTGGATTGCAGCGAATTCAAACTAACCTGGTAAATCGTATTCGGCTGCACAAACGAAGCGAAGGTATAGAACGCTTCGGGATCGTCTTTTTTTCCGCTAAAGCCGCCGATCGTACCGATTCCCGGCAAAACCAGGTCGCTCATAAAATCGCCTTTCGTACTGTAAATCTTTATCCGGGTGGTCGCATTGTGCAGATAATTGGCGACTAGTTTTCCGCCGATAACTTCAGCCGATTGAAGCACGTCCTCGCTTTCGGGTATCAGGGTTTTCCAGTTTTTTTCCTCCGGTTTAGCCGGATCGATGGCTACTACGCGGTATTTTGGAGCATTTTTATTCGTTAAGATCAATAGTTTCCCGTCGACGTCGTCGATGGGGTGGATGTTGGCGTTAAAACCCTGCGCGATCGGCGTCCACGCCATTTTACCAGTCGTAGCCGGGCTAAAATAAAGTTCGTTACCGCTGGTTGATTCCGTTACCTGGAGGAAAACAAATTTTTCGTCCTCCGTCACCCCGATCCCGTGATTGTGGGTGGGATGGGCGCGGTCTTCGTAAATGAGCGTATCCAGGGTTTGCGCGTCGCCAATTTTGTGATACCATACCTGGTGATATTCGCTTCGGGCGGTCAGTTCGGCGCCTTTAACGGGTTCCGGGTAGCGGCTATAATAGAAACCGTTTCCAAGCCAGGAAATTCCGGAGAATTTAACCCAGTCAATTTTATCGTCCAGCGTTTTGCCGCTTTGCAGGTCTTTGACGTAAACGGTCTGCCAGTCGGAACCGGCTTTTGCAATTTCGTAAGCCAATAAATTCCCTTTTTTGTTAAAAGAAAGGGAGCCTAAAGCCGCAACGCCTTCTTTGGATAATGTATTCGGATCTAAAATTACGCGGGCTTCCCCGTTCAAATCGTCCTGTTGGTAAAGGACGCTTTGATTTTGTAGACCGTTGTTCTTTAAATAGTAATATTTGCCCCCCTCTTTCCTGGGCGTTCCGTATTTCTCATAATTCCATATTTTTTCGAGGCGATTCTTTAATGCAGCCCGGAAAGGAATTTTATCCAAATAATTAAAGGTGACCGCATTTTCCGCTTTCACCCAGGCTTTGGTTTCCTCCGAATGATCGTCTTCCATCCAGCGATAAGGATCGGCTACTTTCGTTCCGTGATAATCGTCGACGACGGTCTCGTCGCGTCGCGCGGACGGATAGGTTATTTTGTTTTGGGCGTGGTTCATTTCTGAAAATTGCGCGTAAGAAAGACTTTGAGCGGCGGTTAATAGCGCCGTCGATAACAAGGTTTTGAAAGGAATCATTTTTAATGTTTTATAGTTTCTAATTTATAGGTTGAATCCGGTAAAGAAACAATATTAAACGTAAATTTGCAAAAAAAATCTTTTAGCGGAAGCTTTACGACCGGTTTTTTATAAACGCCGGCCCTCAATACAGAGGCGTTATACCAAACAAATCCGGTTAACGTTTATTTAATTAAGTACCGGTACAAAATAAATTGATATTATTTAAAGGGGGAAAAATTAATTTTATAAGCATTCCCTACTTGTTGTAAAATTGTTTGAGTTGCATAAAACAATTGATCCGGCGTGCGGTAATCTTCGGGTTTTATCCAT
>JBBRMZ010000352.1:0-1972 GCA_038230555.1 Chitinophagales bacterium | reverse complement strand
TGCTGGCTTTGAAAAGAAAGGTTGGCTTTTGTCATCGTAATTTATGGTTTGGAAAACACAAGTTACGCGACCGATTCCTTTCTTAAAAATTAATTGCCAATTTTTTAAAAGCAAACCGCTAAATTTTAAAACATACTCTAAGAAATCTCGGGGATATAAAATTCCGTACATACAGTAGATTCAGTCAAATAAAAAATAGTAAAATCGTAATTTATGAAAATGAGTTTTTTAGGTCTTGCAGGAATTATACCATTATACCTTGCATGCAATTTTAGTTCTCCCGCTGCGAGCAACGTTAACGAACCGATTCCCGCCGCCCTCGTCTCCGCGATGCAGGATTCGTCAATCACGCCTGTTGTAAAAACGGATGCCGATTGGAAAAAACAACTCACCTCCGAGCAATATGAAGTTTTGCGTAACAAAGGGACCGAGCGACCATTTACCGGTAAATACGCCAGCAATCATGAAACCGGAACCTATTATTGCGCCGCCTGCGGACTGCCGTTGTTCAGTTCGGCGACGAAATTTGAGTCCGGCACCGGATGGCCAAGTTTCTACCAGCCCATTAAAAAAGACAACGTTATGGTCGCCAAAGACGACAGTTACGGCATGTCGCGCGACGAGGTGGTCTGCGCGCGCTGCGGGGGCCATTTAGGTCACGTGTTCAACGACGGTCCCGCTCCTACAGGCCTGCGATACTGTATGAATTCCGTCAGTATGGCCTTCGTAAAAAAATAATCCCAATAAGATTATCCGTTTATAAAAAAGAGGCCGACAGCATATGTCGGCCTCTTTTTTCACTCATTTTTTATAACTTCTCCCTTACCTCCATTCTCCTTTTTTCCAACGGTAGCCCCGGTTGTTTTTTTCCCAATGTCCAGCCATATAAGTGCGGTTAGGCCGGGGCGATACCCAATATCCCTCATTCCGGATGTAGGTATTTCCGCGCCAAACCCATTCGCCGTCGACCCAAACATAGTTTGGATTTGGAGGGAGCGGGCGGGCTCTTTCAATATAATTGGGTTGTTCCCGAACGTAGGCAGGTCCGCTACACGAGTCAAGTGAAAGCGTTAATGTCGCAAAAGCGATCAATAAAAGTAATTTGCTCATAAGTCAACGTATTTCAAGTAAAATAAATGGAATAAAATGAAAGCGAGAGTTTAAACATCCGCGCTTTAAACGACGCGGGTCTATTTATTTCAAAGAGTATAAATATTAGCGCCTGTTCTTTTTTTGCCAAGCTGCCTGCAAAAAAAGCCTAAAAACAATAAAGCGAGGACTTTTATAACCAAAGCGGGAAAAAAGGCCCGTTCTTATGCCGAAAAGAAGAAACATTTGACCCATTAATCCACACTTTTATTTATATCGCTTATAAAAACCGTCCCTGAAAATATTTCATTCATTTACCGCTTCCCAAATCTCATTTCCCATCGTATATTTGCCCGGAAATAGCCTGCGTTAATTCACTAAATCAGACCGGCCATTTACAATTAACCATCAATAATTAACAATTATAGAACATAGATGCGTAGAATTACTTTAAGACAAGCCCTGAAAGAAGCGATGGCCGAAGAAATGCGCCGCGACGAAACCGTTTTTTTAATCGGCGAAGAAGTAGCCGAATATAACGGCGCTTATAAAGTAAGCGAAGGGATCCTCGACGAATTTGGCGCCCGCCGCGTCGTAGATACGCCCATTTCGGAACTGGGCTTTGCCGGTATCGGCGTAGGCGCAGCAATGAACGGCCTCCGCCCCATCGTGGAATTTATGACCTGGAACTTTGCCGTACTGGCTTTCGACCAGATCGTCAATAATGCCGCAAAAACTTTGTCTCAATCAGCGGGCGAATTTAACTGTCCCGTCGTTTTCCGCGGCCCTTCGGGTTCTGCCGGACAATTAGCGCAACAGCATTCCCAGATGTTTGAAAACTGGCTGGGGAACATCCCGGGCCTGAAAGTCGTCTCCACGGTCG
>JBBRMZ010000351.1:0-1980 GCA_038230555.1 Chitinophagales bacterium | reverse complement strand
TTTGTTTTCATAATAAAGTTGATCCAAAAAAGCCGGATAGGGAATATTCCCTGTCCGGTTTAAAACATAAAAATGTATGAAAGTACATATTTTAAAGAAATGAGCCGTCTATTATTATTAAAAATAATGCTGTTAAGTGATATATAATCGTTTATTTTGATCCTTAAAGTTGCTATTTAGAAAATAAGGGCTTTAATTTATGAATTATTTTCATCAAATCAAATCATTTCATTATGGCAAGCGAACAAAAGGCTATTCAAAAGAAAGCGTATCCTAAAGCCAATCCGGATGCGATCATCGTCGCGCCTCTCCATCAGGAAAAAATGGATTTGCCGCTCGGCGACTTGGGGAAACAAACCGACGAATTTAGCGGGCCGGGTTGGGCTGCCCCGGCCGGCGCCCACCTGTCGTATAACGGGGGACCGCTTCTAACAAATGTTCAGGTGTATACCATTTTTTGGGGAACGCATTGGACGTCCACGCCTGTCTTACAAACAATGATGAACAATATAAACGGTTTTTTTAAAGCAATTTTGGTCAGTCCGTTGATTGATCAGTTGGCCGAATATAACGTGCCTGCTTACAAAATTGGCCACGGGAGCCTGATCGGCACAAAAGCGATCACCGCCGGAGCTCCGAAGTCGACCGTTTCGGATACAAGCATTCGCGCGGCTTTGAAGAGTTGGATCGCCGCAAAGACGGTTCCGAAGCCAAATGCAAATACGCTATATTTTATATATACCGAACCCAAAGTGACTGTTAGTATGGGCGGTAGCAAATCGTGTTCTTCTTTTTGCGGATATCACAATAGCGCAGGCAGCGGGAGTAGCCAGACTTTTTATGCCGTCATGCCTTACCCAAGTTGTACGGGTTGTTTGGGCGGTCTTGTCGCTTTGGACGCTCTGACCGGCACGAGCTCCCATGAGTTGTGCGAAGCCATCACTGACCCTATCCCCGGCAGCGGCTGGTATGATAACAACAATGGCGAAATCGGGGATATCTGCGCCTGGCAGTTCAAGCGGGTCGTCGGTTATAACGTGCAGTTGGAATGGTCGAATGCGCAAAATAAATGCGTATGAAGGCATAAATGCTATTTTTTTCTTTTTTATACTTTTAAGAATAACAACATGCAGGAATTTCAGCATATTCTTAAAATAGATCAGGCAGATCCTATTTTTGACGCGACGCCGTATCCTAATGATTCAGGTACCGGCGTCGCTCAAACCCGCCAGATTGAAACAGCGTCGTTCACTACTTTTTTTACCTGGAGAGGGCAGGGATTAGTAAAAATAAATTGCGGCGATAGCCGTATCGGAAGTAATTCAAGGATATTTGCTTCTATTTGCGAATACAATACCGAACCTAGACTGAACCGGTTTATCGGCGCGGCGTTATTATTAATTTATAATATTTCTCCATATAACGGCGGCGTTGTGATCGTTATAAATGTGCCCTGGGATTCGCCGCTGAATATCCGTATTGATATTCTGGTTGATCCGTAAAATAAATCCCTACCTTTGCGCTTTATTTCTAAAATTTTTTATCCTTTGAAGGTCAAATCGCTAAAAAAAGACAAAGTCAACGTCATTACGCTCGGGTGTTCCAAGAATACGGTGGATTCGGAAAATATTATGACCCAGTTGCGGGGGAACGGGATACGGGTCACGCATGAAAGCGAAAAAGGAGACGCGAATATCGTCATTGTGAATACCTGCGGGTTCATCGACCTGGCGAAAGAAGAATCCATCAATACCATCTTGGATTATGCGGCGCTGAAAAAGGAGGGAGGGATCGACAAACTATATGTGACAGGCTGTTTGTCTCAAAGATATAAACTACAACTGGAAGAAGACATTCCGGAAGTGGACGCATTTTTTGGCGTCATGGAACTGCCGGGACTGCTGGCGAAATTCAACGCGGATTATAAACAGGAACTGGTTGGGGAACGGGCGATCTCTACGCTGCCTCATTTTGCTTACC
>JBBRMZ010000350.1:0-1986 GCA_038230555.1 Chitinophagales bacterium | reverse complement strand
ATTATATTCCATCGGCTTATTCTTTTGCAAAATCCCCGCTACTTTTACCATATTACCCGTTTTTTCGGCCTCTTTAAAGTTGGCGTAAGTGGCGACGTCCTTTGCGGCGGTCGAAAGAACGCCAATGGCGACGGCGATAACGATGAACCCTATGAGATGTATCTTTTTCATAACCAGATATTTTGACGCAAAAATACGATAATTCAGCCACATTTTTGTCTGACTGTTTGATTGCGTTCATTTAGAGCTTTTATAAATAACCAATGTTCGCCTGGAAAAATTGCACGGTTTGGAAGAACAAATTACTTAATTTTTGAAGCCGCCGATTATTGTGCAAAACCTTTGTAATTTTGTCCCCTTGAAGCGCGCCGGCAATGAAAATATTGAAAATAGCGCTACGAATATGAATAACAATACCATCGTTCAATTAAAAGGAGGCTCGGTTTACCAGGATCAGACGCTTGTTCTACACGACGTCGAACTAACGATTACCAAAGGGGAATTTTCTTACCTGATCGGTAAAACCGGTTCCGGGAAGTCCAGTTTGTTGAAAATCCTGTATGGCGCGTTGCCGCTCCGCCAGGGAAAAGGCGTGGTCGCCGGTTTCGATCTGACAAAATTGAACCGTCGGACCATTCCGTTGCTTCGGAGGAAACTAGGGATTATTTTCCAGGATTTTAACCTGCTCTCCGACCGTACCGTGCGCGATAATTTGTTGTTCGTCCTTAAAGCGACGGGATGGAAAGACCGCGCTCAAATGAACGAGCGCATCCAAACCGTGTTGAACAGCGTCGGTTTGCCGGACGTGGGCGACCGTTCGCCGAATCAACTGAGCGGCGGCGAACAGCAAAGGGTCGTTATTGCCCGCGCGCTGCTCAACCAGCCGGAACTCATCATAGCCGACGAACCGACTGGCAACCTGGACCCGGAAACTTCCGACGATATCATCACGCTGATACGCGATCTTTGTATCAATCAGAATACTGCCGTTGTTTTGGCCACGCACGATTACCGGATACTGCAAAACTTTCCGGCGCGCATCATCCGTTGCCAGAACGGAAAGATTTTAGACGAAGAAAATTACCTGGTTTAAACACTTAATCTGATAGCTGATACCTAACGGCTAAAAGCCAATAGCTTATAAACAATGATTCGAGCGGAAAATATAACCAAATCCTACGGCGCTTTGCGGGTGCTGAAAGGCGTTAGCTTTGAAATCCAACAAGGAGAAGTTTTAGCGATTGTTGGAAAGTCAGGCGCCGGCAAAAGCACGCTACTGCACATACTGGGCGCGCTGGACGTAGCCGACGCAGGGAAAGTCTGGTTTGACGGACAGGATATTTCCGCGCTGAAAGCCAAAGAAATGGCTAACCTGAGAAACCGGAAGATTGGTTTCGTCTTCCAGTTCCATCACTTGTTGCCCGAATTTACCGCTTTAGAAAATATTTGTATTCCCGCATTCATCGATAAAAAAAACGAATCCGCCGCTAAAAAAAGGGCTTCTGAACTATTGGAATATTTTGGGCTTAGTCAAAGAGCGCAGCACAAACCCAACGAACTTTCCGGCGGCGAACAACAACGGGTCGCCGTCGCTCGCGCGCTGATGAATAATCCCGCCGTCGTTTTTGCCGACGAACCTTCCGGCAACCTGGATTCCGCCACCTCTAAGGACCTCCACGCGCTAATCTTTAAATTGCGGCAGGACTTTGGCCAAACCTTTGTCATCGTGACGCACAATGAAGAGCTTGCCCAAATGAGCGACCGGATCGTAGAAATGCAGGACGGCTTATTGATTAAAGGCGAAAATCAGGAAGCATAACGCTTATTTTTTCCCATATCCGGGACCTTTTACAAACCTGCCCGGCATAGCGCCGGTATGTTCGCCGTTCATTAAAACGGGGATCCCGTTTACAAAAACAAAAGACATTCCCGTCGAATACTGATGCGGTTTTGAAATAGTTGCGTGATCCTGTATTTTCATCTAAT
>JBBRMZ010000349.1:0-2048 GCA_038230555.1 Chitinophagales bacterium | reverse complement strand
CGCGGCGTCGCTAAAAGTAACGAATAACTTCCTTCCCATAAATACTGAATTTACGCGAAGATAAATATTATTAATTTATTCTGTACCTTTACTTATTATCTATTAAGTACTCGTATAAAAATAAACGCGGTTATGATTTTTATAATTTCTTCATAGTCAATGAATTGAAAGCTAATAGCTAACGGCTAATAGCTACTTATACATTTTTTAAACCCGTCTAAATTATTATTATTTTATTTTGTCGCTGGTAAACGCAATTGGCGAAGCTAAAAAACCAAAATACCCCTTCCTCGTCGCGCCGAAGGCGCGACGTCGCTCATACGAAAAACGCCGATAATTTAGGTAATGCTGTAATAATGCGCCAAAACAGTACCTTCTCCATTCACTGAATTAACAATCATTCAGTGGTGTTAATATATCCTGAATAATAGCGAGAGGATGCGCCGTATGGATTTCAAGGAATTTTATCGCCGCCTTTAGATTCAAATGCCCCAAAGAGGGAGGCCAACCAACAGGAGCGGTGGATATGTTCGGATTTAAAGATGACCAAAATTCAGCTTTCTCCTCCAACTGACGGGTAAGGTTATTTAAAGCCTCCATTGCACAATATGTTTAAAGCCTTCAAAGCTACTCCTAAAAATGGCGCCCTTTTGTCTGGACAAATGGCCTACGCCTTCCACCCTAAGATCGGCGCCGTCCCTTTCGACGTCGTCTACGTAAAAGTCGCCATCTGCCTGACGCCCGAAGTCCAGGTCTTTTTGGATACCCTCAGCCTGATATAATCGGCTAAGGTTAGGAAACCAGCGATTGCAATCGTTCCAGCAGCGCTGCTTCGTCCCAGCTTCCGGTATATTTTTCGCCGTTCACATAAAAACTCGGCGTCCCGTTGACCCCGCTCCTTACGCCGCTTTCAAAATCGTTTTCCACTTTTTCAATCAGGTCCGGCGATTCAAAATCCAGGATGAACCGGTCGACGTCCAACCCCAAATGAGCGGCGTAACGGACAAGCGACGCATCGTCCAACCAGCTTTGGTGTTGAAACAGATAATCGTGCATTTCCCAAAACTTACCCTGCCCGGCTGCCGCCTCCGAGGCGACCGCCGCGTTCATGGCGTTCGGGTGAATTTCGGAAAGCGGAAAATTCCGGAATACAAATTTCAACTGTTCGCCCATGGCTTGTTGAATACGTCGGATCACGGAATAGGCGACCCCGCAATGCGAACATTCATAATCGCCATACTCGACCAGCGCTACGGGCGCGTTGACCGGCCCTTGTACATGATCCTTAGCAGAAACGGCAGGTTTTAATAAATGCATTTCTTTTTATTTTTTATTCATTGCTTCCAAAGCGTCCAAAATTCCGTCCGCGCCCGGGTTCATCCCGACCGGAGATAAATAAGACCATCGGATAATTCCCTCCTCGTCCAGCACATACAGCGCCCGCTGGCAAGCGCCTGTTTCGTCGTCGTACACCCCGTACATTTTAGCGACCGCCCCTTTCGGCTCAAAGTCGGACAACAAGGGGAAATGCAGTTTTCGGTCTTGCGAAAAAGCAAGGTGCGACCATTTGCTGTCCACCGAAATCCCGACCACTTCGGCGTTTTGCCGGTGAAAAAATTTCAGCGTTTCATTATAGAGCGCCATTTGGTCGCCGCAAACGGGACTCCAGTCAGCCGGATAAAAAGCCAGAATTACTTTTTTCCCTTTTAACTGGTGCAGCTGTACTTGCTGGTCGGGCGTGGCAAACAATGAAAAATCAGGTGCTTGGCTTCCAATGGGCAGCATAGGGTATCTTTTAAAAGCGGATGTTGAGTTTTGTTAGCCTTGAACAAATCCGCCCCGCTCGTCGAAAAGAGAATTGCGCGGCGATCAAAACTACGAAATAACCGTTTAGACGGTTTTATATATAAATTATGCGAATAATGGGTTAAAAAGCAGAAGTAGGGAATAACAAAAGGGTTTAATTTTGTGGATATCAAACTACAAGATAAACGCCATGAAAGAGATTGAACTCATTCGATTGTATTACTACTTCTGCACATATTATT
>JBBRMZ010000348.1:0-2098 GCA_038230555.1 Chitinophagales bacterium | reverse complement strand
TCGCCAGCGGGTGAGGCGCCGTCGCGTTCGGGTATCCGTTTGGGAAATTCGGGTATTCGTAGTTGAGGTAACGGCCCGCCCAGCCGGAGGTCACGAGTTGATCGGCGTCGGAGCCGCTGTGCCAGATATCGGTCGCCCGGAAATGCGAGAAATTCGGATTGGCATAACCGACCGAATGGACGATCTTTACCTTCCCTTCATTATACAAAGACGCCATCCCTGTCATGGCGGGATGCAAACCAATATTATCCGCCCCGTTCAATTTCAACAACGACTTTTGCGGAATGGCGACGCTCTGCCGCGCGTTGGCATAAGCGGCGTATTTGTCAATGGGAACGACGGTGTTCAGCCCGTCGTTGCCTCCCTCCAAACGGATCAAAACCAATACGTGGTCGGTATTGGTCAGCCCGTTATCGGCGACGGATTGCAAAAATGGAGATACGCCAAAAGCGCGGGCGGAAAACCCGTCCAAAATGGCGGGCAGCGCTACGGCGCCAGTCGAAGCGCCCCGGATAAATTTGCGTCTGGAGATCATAAGCGGGAATTACAGAAACCTTAACTTTAACGGTCGAAATAAGCTGCCCGGTATATTTTACAAAAATATAACTTCCGGCGGTTCTCCCATACGGAGATATCTTTCGTTAATAAAATTCAATAAGCTGATAAAATCCTTTCCTTTGTACGATCCTTTTTTGTATTTTTGTCATAAATTGAAATAATGACTATTTATAGCGTTTATGATCAAATAGCAGAACTAATCGCTCGGCTCCCGTCGGCGCAGGTATTGGCGCTTCGTCCGTCTGCTGAAATTGAAGATCGTTTTAAAACGTTGGTTGAAAAATCCGTCAACCAGACCCTCGAACTGGATGAAAAAGACGAACTGGATCATTTCATTGTACTTGAGCGCCTCATCCGGCTTGCTAAAATTCGGGCGCAAGAATATATGGCATGAGCCGGTATATTTCAGAGAATCTACGCCAAATGGTAATTGAGCGCGCGGATTTCCGTTGCGAATATTGCAAGATTAACAGCGCATATTCTTATTTTACATTTCATATTGAACACATTGTCAGCATAAAACATGGCGGCGAAACGGTTTCTGAAAACCTGGCATACGCCTGTTCTCTGTGTAACATAAAAAAAGGTTCTGACGTCGCAACATTTATAAATAATATTTCTAACCCAATCCGTTTTTTTAATCCCAGAACCGACCATTGGCGGGATCATTTTATTATTGAAAATACCGGACTAATAGGCGCCAATTCTTCTATTGCAGAGGCGACCATAAAAATATTGCACTTAAATCATCCGGACTCTATTATCGAACGCAGGGAAATGATTCGCTTATCGCTATTTAAATAACTTTATTTTTTACTTGATATTGATCGTAATATCCGGGCGCCGAGTCAATGGACTGCACGACGTCCACGATGGTTCCGTGCGGGTCTCTATCTACAAAATGGCGCTGGCCCCACCCTTCGTCTTTGACCAGGCGGACGATCGGCGCGCTCATTTTTTCACCTTATTATAAAGTGCCGCCGCGTCAGTTACCTGGATTGTCACATAGGTGCCGCGGCTGTTGTAAAGGTCTTTAAATTCTTCAGTAAACGGATTTTTAGGCGGCATAAAGGCTATGCTGAACACGCCGCCGGTTTCGGACTCTACACTCAGTTGGGTGTAAATGGTTGACTCGAAAGCGATGGTAAAGTCAAAATATTTGACATAAAAATCTCGGCATTCGCGCATTTTGTCCGTCGAGATTAATATAAAAACATCCTGGACTTTCATTTTTTTCTTGCTTTTAACGTTGACTGAATTGGCGGCGTTTACGGCAACGGGGTTTTGCGCCATAGAAAGCGAAGCAATCAATACTGCTGCAAAGAAAAAGATAAAGGTTTGCTTTTTCATATTATATATTTAATGTGAATAATAGGTTGAAAAAATTCAAATAGGGCACCGGGACGATAGACCCGAAAATCAGAAGCGGATATAACGGGAGCATATCCCCTTTCATTCCCTTAATCCCGACCTGAACTTCCTTTTATCCTTAATTACCATCCGTTATTCACAAACCCCCTGAGTCACATATAAGGCACAT
>JBBRMZ010000347.1:0-2142 GCA_038230555.1 Chitinophagales bacterium | reverse complement strand
CTGGATCACGCCGGGTTGTTTATCAGAGACCGGGTCGATGACAAAACCAAAATCGTCTCTGCCGGAGTTTAGCGGAGATTTCAGGTTTTGGGCGGGCGACCAGTTCCCGTCCTTCATTTTATAGGTTTTGAAAATATCCAGTCCGCCCATTCCCGGCAGATAATCGGAAGCAAAATAAAGCGTATCGCCATCGATGAAAGGGAATTCTTCGTTGCCGACTGTATTGACAGTGCGGGGCAGGAGTTTAGGGTTCTCGAACCCATTTGGTCCGCGTTCGCAGGCATAAATATCATAGCCGCCCCAGCCTTCCGGGTCGTTGGAAGAAAAATACAGCCAATGCCCGTCTTTGCTGACAGAAGGGTGTCCGTAGTTGATCTTGTCTTTCACAAACGGCAGCGCGTCGGCGTCGCCCCATTTATCGCCCACTTTGCGACTGGTCATCAGGCGGCAGAAATGGGCGTCTTTGGCTGCGTTTTCGCCGCAGCGCGTAAAGAACATCTCGTTATAGTCGCCGGTAAAAGACGCCGTGGCGTCGTTGAAATTTGTATTGATCGTTTTCTCGTCGAACGGTTTCAACGTTTTATTATCCACAATAAAAAGATCAGAATAGCGGTTGCCGGTCCAGCCATACAGGGCGTCGCCGGTGGCGGTCGAACGGTCAGAGGTGACGACCAACGCCCCATCTTTATAAATAGCGGGCGCATATTCGGCGTTCGGCGTGTTAAAAGAGGACGGTTCCACCGAATATCCGCTGTATTGGACGTCCGCGACCCACTGCGAGGCGACGGTGCAAGCGGTGATTTCTTTCCGGTATTCATAAGGGCTGCCGATTTCCTGCCCCAGCGCTTTAAAGGCGTCCGCCGCTTCTTTGTAGTTTTCCGCTTTTTTCAACCCAAAAGCGTACTCCTTCAGGGCGTCTACATTCGTGGTCGCGTCGTCGTACGCCTTTTTGAACCACAGCGTGGCGTCGTCTTCTTTATTACTATGGCGATAAGAATCGGCCAGCATATAAGCGATCTTACTTTTATCAGAGCGGGATTTAGCGGCGGCGTATTCTTTATTCAGAAATTTGGTAGCTACGGCGTACTGCTTTCGTTCATAAGCCGTTTTACCGTCTTTAATTTTAATGGTATAAGCGCAATCCGTCGACAGGAAAGGAATCAAAAAAAGCAGAAAGAATATTTTTTTCATTGTACTCGTTCGGAACAAAAGTTTCCGGAATAAATCCGGCGAAATGTAAGTTTTCGAAATAGAATTTAACCTTTGTATAACGGTCGCTGAATTGGTTTTGTTGTTAACGACGGAACGGGGCAAAAAAAAACTCGCAGCGAAAAACGCGGCGAGCCTCCAAAAACGAATCTTACAATTTTTAACCAAAACTTACTATGATATTAATTACAAATTATATGCCAACTTTCATATATTTTTAGATTTATTTATTTATCTAAAAAATAATTTATCTTAAATCGCTATTCGTTTAAAATAACTTTGTAAATAAATAAGACGAAGCGCTTCATCATTTAAAAATTACTTTTATATTTATCAGTTCTTTTTCGAATTACAAAAACACAGAAACAAATCATTATTTCTCTTTTGTTCTTTCCTTTAAATTAATACCATCTATGCTTAAAAGAAGAGATTTTCTTCAAAATGTCGCCGTTGCAGGACTTGGAGCGCTCGCGCTGCCCGCCCGCGCGGCCTCCATTTTCACCGCAGCCTCTATGCCTCCCGTTGGTTTGCAGCTTTTTACTTTCTTCAACGTCATGGACGACGACGTGCAGGGAACCCTGAAGAAAATTGCCGCCATCGGATATAAAGAAATCGAATCCGCATTCAGCAAAAAAGGCGGCTTTTACGGCATGAAGCCTAAAGAATTCGCCGCTATGGTCTCCGACCTCGGTATGTCCTGGAAATCGCACCACGTCATCGGCGCGCCTTTTAAAATGCCCGCCGGCGCCAAAATGCCGCTGGATAAAAACGGAAAACCGATGGTATTCCCCCCCATGCGCAACCTCCGCGATAATTATCAGGCTCTCATCGATGAAGTGGCTGAAGGCGGCGCGGAATACATTGTTTGCGCCAATACCCCCATCGGTTCGACCGAAGAGATCAAGAATTCCATCAACACGCTGAATAAATCGT
>JBBRMZ010000346.1:0-2154 GCA_038230555.1 Chitinophagales bacterium | reverse complement strand
CGTCCGAATAATGTGCTTTAAATCGTTTGGAGATATAGGCGGTATCGTCCAAAGTCAGCCCGTCGAAATTGATTTTGGCGGTCAGGGCAGGGTCGACAAAGTTTTGGAGCAGCGCGACGGCGTTTTCCCTGACCTGCATGGCGGATTTGAACATTTTGTCGGCTATGTGGTGGGTTTTAGGCCCGGAGGGCGAACCGGAAGATGTTTTGGGCATGGGCTTGTTTGCTCGTTATAAAGTATGTTGGACGACTTCGGCAAAAATAAATAATTTATATTATAAACAATCAGACATGCGGAGAATGAATAAAATTCTTCTACCCGAACCGGATTTAAAGTTTCAGAAACTAAATGCATAATAACTTAAAGTCCCCGACTTCAAAAAAAAGAAAAAAATATTTGCGCAACCGAATAATTGCGTATATATTTGCAATCAAGTAATAGCAGATTAACATGAGACGCGATATTTACCAGGCCATAGCCGACCCTACCCGCAGGGCCATACTCACGCTGCTTACCGTAGGCACCATGACGCCCAATGCCATCGCCGGGCATTTTGGCAGTAGTAGGCAGGCGGTGTCAAAACATATACAGATACTGGCCGAATGCGGTGCTGTTGACCAAACACACAGCGGAAGGGAAATTTATTACCAGCTAAATATGGAGAAAATGAAAGAGATAGACTATTGGATGGCAGCCTTCCGCAAGATGTGGGAAGACCGCTTTGATCAGTTAGATAAGGTATTAAATGACTTATAAATTAAAAATCTTGACAAACAATTTTGTGTTCGAAACAGACCTTGCCGCTAAAAAGATTCATGTGGTGCGCGAATTTAACGCGCCGCTTGAAAAAGTATGGAAAGCCTGGACAGACCCTGACCTGCTTGAAAAATGGGTAGCGCCGAAACCCTGGAAGGCCGCAACCAAAACGATGGATTTTACCGTTGGCGGAATATGGCTCTATGCCATGGTTAGTCCTGAAGGTCAGAAACACTGGGTCTATGCTAAATTTACGGCAATAGAAAAGGACGTCGCTATCTCGTCAACGGGTATGTTTTGTGATGGGACGGTAACCCGATTACCGACGGGCCAAAATCATACCGGGATACTACATTCTCATCCATTGACGGTAACAGAACAAAGATCGACATGGTGATTACTTTTGAGGAAGAATTCACCATCAAAATGTTCATCGAAGGAGGCTTTAAAGAAGGAATTGCAATGACCCTCGATCTGCTGGATGCATTACTGGCTTCGGAATAGGACCAACTCAATCAATTTTAAAAATGATGTATATGCGAAAATTAAAATTACAGATACAAATGACCCTGGATGGTTTTGTAGCCGGGCCGAATGGCGAGAATGACTGGGTGTTCATTTCCGGCCCGGATGAAGCCGGTTTCCAGAAAATAATGGAACTGGCCGCCGGCTCCGATACCCTTTTACTGGGACGCAAGCTGAGCCGGGAATTCATCGGTCATTGGGAAAAGGTGGCCGACGCCCAGCCCGACGGCCCGCAAAAAACGTATGCGCAAGGGATCGTAAATATGCGAAAAATTGTTTTCAGCCGCACAGCGACGTCCGCTGGCGGCAGGAACGTAGAAGTGGAAAACGGAGAGCTGGCTGCTGTAGTGCTAGCGCTGAAAAAAGAGCCGGGCAAGGATATAATTGTATATGGCGGCGTCGATTTTGTAAGTTCATTGATCAGCCTGGATCTGATTGATGAATATTTTATTATCAGGTGCCCGGTTGCCATCGGGAACGGGCTGACCATTTTTAAGGAGAAAAAAATCCTAAAATTAGAAAGTTCCATCGCTTTCAAAAATGGAAAAATACTCAATAAATACCTGCCGGTATAAGCCGGATGAAGAGAATAATTAATTTTCAATTATTTTACCCTTTTACGATCAGTCTTAAAAGGAACGGCTGAAACTTGATGTTCATCCTCAAAGACTATGGCGCGCCCCATTCTTCGGACAAAATCAAGGTGAAAAGATGATTAAAGGTAAACTTTCTTGGTTGTGTGACAATTTTAATGGTTATGAAGATATGGCTAATGCCCTTAGGCGGATATGCTTAAAGTTAGGCATACCAAAAGCGCTTCTTCTGATACTCCGGATTAAATTATTGAGTCCTTCGGTAACGGCGTTGGAAAGG
>JBBRMZ010000345.1:0-2224 GCA_038230555.1 Chitinophagales bacterium | reverse complement strand
AGAGCCTCAAAACGTTCGACGCTGTAGCCCGTCATTGCCAAAAAACGAACAGGATTTTTTAACCATTGAGTATATTTCATCGTGCAAAATTATGAACTCTCGCGCGTATTATATAAAATCCATTTGACATAAACTCTAATGAAAAAGTCTTTCCTGGTAACCCGAGGGAAATTTGCCGTATCTTCTACTTTTTGCTTATACAGATTTATGACTGATAATACTGCTGGAAAGTGTGAAATATCATTACCCCAAATTTGTGATAATAATATTTGATGATCGTTATTTCCGTAAAACTTAAGGGTATTATAAAATGTATTTAAAAAAGTACCCGTTCCTGATGTTGGATCAAAGACCAGGAAGTTTTTATTTTTAACTGCGGATAAAGTAACGAGAATGGTTAAAGACTCGGAAGTAAAATATTGACCGAATTTTTGCTTTTCATCTTTTGGAACAAGATTTTCTAAAATATTGCTTATTACGCTACTTGGTAAAATCTTAAAATCAAAGTTATTAACTATTCCTATTAAATCAAAAATAAGCTTCTCTGCGGTTTTGTTAAAACTGATTTTATCTGTAAAATCAGAAGTAAAAACGGCCTGATAATCTATTTTTTGAGCCTCGTTAAAAAACTTCTGAAACTGAACTTTTAACTCGTTTGAATTTATAAGCGTTAGTTTAGAAATTCTACCGGATAGATTTTCAGACAGAGTCATATAAAAAAGTATTTTCCCAATCAGCTTATAGAAGATAAACTTAGCCAAAATTTCTTCTGGGTCAATATGCTCAACCCTGCGGGAAGAAGAAGACAGAATTTTCAGCGTAGCAGTTTCTATAATTTTCCATTTATTAAATTCGCTTCGAAAATCTGCATCGACGCCTTTCAGTTTATCTATTTCGACTTTAAACTGTGGAATAATTTGGACGGCAGCTTTACCAACGGCCCCAATCAATTCATCGGAAATGTTTATAGCTTCCTGAAGTTTACCGTCTTGATATAACTGTTGTAAATCATGTAGAATATCTAAAAGCTGTTTTTGTAATTTAGGTTCGCGCTTTAGATAATTTGATTTTTCTGATAAATCATTTCTATTATTGACGCCGGGCATTTTGGGATACACTTTTAAAGGCGTTAAAGCGCCTATAGTATAATCGCTACCATGAATTTGCCAAATAATCGCCTGAATACCATTCCAGGTTACAAACGAACTGGATTTCAGCCGAGCTGCTTTCTCCAATGCATTTAAAAGCATTTCTGGATCGTCTACTGCTGTATCGGGGAATTTTAACTCCCAGCCATTGAATATAATACCGGAAATTTTATCAATAAAGAGAAGTATATCAGGAAATTTTGTACGCCCCGACGCAACTTTTATGCCCTCGTCATTAGTCGCGTCCTGAAAGATCGTTGTTCCTTTATAAATTTCTTCTTTTATCCAGGAAATAATTTGACCTGCCCAGGCCCTTTCGTTAAACCTGTTCATTTATTGTCGGCTCGCTCCATAATTGTAAAACAGTAGCCTGCTCGGCGTATTTTTTTTTCGCGGCTCCAATACGTCGTTCAGATAAGTCGATATAATCTATAAAGGTTTTTTTATGTAAAAGAACGTCTTCATTTTTTTCAATTCCTATAAATTGGCGATTTTCCATGACGGCGGCTACTAAAAAACTTCCGCTGCCGCAGGCGTTATCCAAAACAATTTGTTGCTCATTTGTAAAAGTTCTTATTAAATACCTGCCTAACTCTACAGGTTTTTGGGTTGGATGCAAGACCTCGCCTTCGCTTTCTGCTGTTTTGCAATAAATAAAGTCGTCCGTGTCTTCATAAAATAACACATCGTTAGGGTATCTTTCGCCACTGCTTTTGACGTGACGGGGTTTAAAATCGCCGTAACTTCCCGAATATTGGTCTTTTCTAATTCCTTTATCGTAAGGCTCGCCGTTTACCATTTGAGGATTGTAAGCGGGCTGTTTTTTATAAAAAATACATATATCTTCGTGTTTTCTTAACGGCTGTATCTTGGCGTTTAAAAAATTAGTAGGTTTTGACTTAATCCATACTATTTTATATTTAAATAATTTTTCATTACTTAACTCAAGTTGCTAGTTGTATGTAAAAACATCGGACACCCTGAAAAAGCTTATCTTAGATTCGCCAAACAAAAAGTGCCTCCAAGATGTCCGATAGAGTAAAGATAGTCACGCAAACGATATTTATATTCGTTTT
>JBBRMZ010000344.1:0-2237 GCA_038230555.1 Chitinophagales bacterium | reverse complement strand
GATGGATAAAACCCGAAGATTACCGCACGCCGGATCAATTGTTTTATGCAACTCAAACAATTTTACAACAAGTAGGGAATGCTTATAAAATTAATTTTTCCCCCTTTAAATAATATCAATTTATTTTGTACCGGTACTTAGGTATACATTTGCAGTATATGAGAAAGCAAGATACAAAACGTACAAGAAACAACCGCTTTCTTGATGAAAAACCTACGAATCCTCGCCATCGCGTTCGACGCGCACATACAAGCTTACGAGCTCCCGCAGTTCCGTGGGGCTATTGCCCGGAAGGTCGGGATCGAGCACGAATGGTTCCACAACCACGACAATCAAAACAGCGGCTTTCACAACCGCTATCCGCTGATCCAGTATAAACTGGACGCCTGCAACGGCCAGCTTCGCCCGCTGCTCCTCTGCCTCGACGAAGGAATCGAAGAAGCCCATCATTTTTTCAGCCAACCGGACTGGTCGCTCCAGATTGGCCGGGCGGAACATAACCTCAAGATCGCCCGCCTCCAGGTCCATCAATGCCGCCTGCACGTCTGGGACAAAATGTTCCGCTACCGCCTGCATAAATGGCAGGCGCTCAATCCCGACAATTACGAGAAATATATGGCCCTCCGCGACGACGCCGACCGCCGCGCTTTTTTATTGAAACTGCTGCGCGCGCAACTCCACTCCTTCGCCGAAGGGGTCGGCTGGAACCTGCCCGACGACGTCCTGCTGCGCCTCGCCTCGCCCGCCCGCGAAGAGTGGCTGCAATATAAACACCGCCAAAAGATCAAGGTCTTTACGCTGGACTTTGAAACCAATCTTTCGCTTCCGGATCTGGTGGGGATTGGGAAGGGGGCGAGCCGGGGGTTGGGGGTGGTGCGGTCTTTACAATCCGTTCAAAATTAATCAATTATGGAAAGCATTACTTTTACCTGCGAGACGATCACGCCCATGTTTATGGGCGGCGCGGACGGGGTTGCGCCGGAGTTGCGGGCGCCGTCGATCAAAGGGGCGCTGCGGTTTTGGTGGCGGGCGATGAATGGGCATTTGGGGCTGGCGGAATTGAAGAAAAGGGAGGGAGAGGTTTTTGGGGATACGAAGGGGCGGAGCTGCTTTACATTGAGAATCAGCGATATAGACGTCGAATTTGGACAAGCAAGGTCGGTTCCGCACAAAAATTATACGACCAAATGTATTATGCCGGGCGGAAATTTTAAAGTTATTCTTTCGATGACGGGCAAAAGCGCTGTTTGGGATATGAATAAATGCAAAGCCCTTTTTGAATTGACCTGTCTGATTGGGGATTTCGGAAAACGCGCACGTCGGGGTATGGGGAGCGTCCGTATTACGGCTTGCAGCGAAAAAGGTTGGACTGAAACGGAAGCGTCTTTGGAATATATACATCAGCTGCTTCAACAATTTTCGGGTCATTACGTCCTTCAAAACGGTTCCATTTATAATAGTTTTAGCGGGAAGATGGAATTGTATCCCTGGATTAAACAAATTCAAATGGGGCGGTCGGACGTGAATATTTTATATAAAATCAGCGATACAACCCATTATTTACACGGTCACCGCGACGCGCAATATGCCTACGCGCCTTCACTCGGTCACGCTTCGGGCGGGAGGTTTGCATCGCCGATTTATGTTTCGACCGTTTTTGGATCGATCAAACCGGTGATTACCACTTTGAACACCGTTCCGGACAAGGGTAGAAACCAAATTGACGCCACTTTACAGGAAGAATTTAAAAACCGCATTTTAGGATAATGGAGCATACCGGCAATGAAATATTCCATTATGAGATAGCGCCGAAGCGGTTGACGCTAAACGCTTTCCGGGGTTTCGAGCATCTGTCGCTTGATTTGGAAGCAGGCGTTACGGTTTTGATTGCAGAAAACGGCGGGGGAAAATCCAGCATTTTGGACGCGTTAGCGGAAACGTTCAAAATCTTTATCGGATATCTGACGGACAGACCTTATAAAAAATATGGCGGACTTCGTTCAGGCGACGTTAAAAACGGTCAATTTACCGCGTTTGGAAGTTTGGAGATGGGATTGAGTTATCCGATTGACGTCGAGAAAGAATATGAAATAAAAAAAGGAATTATAGAAGAAAAAGGAGAAAATGAGCAAGAATATGAAACCATTATCGAAAGAGACGGAACTTCCGAAACTTTAAACATCCAGTTTTCAATCAACCAAATCAGCGGAGATGCAAAAGTAAAAATTAATCATTTT
>JBBRMZ010000343.1:0-2247 GCA_038230555.1 Chitinophagales bacterium | reverse complement strand
TATACGCGTCTTTTTTTGATGTTCCTTATAAATAGACGCCATGCAGGCGAACGTCGCATGGCTAACGCCGGTTAAACGTTTATGCGCTTTTGCGCTTAATTCTCCTATTTGAGCATATTTTTCCATGCGCAAAGATAATAGTAGCGCTTTAAACTACTTTCGCAAGAAGTCTAATATTAAAATAAATTCCGTAAAGCTAATGAGGCGCAATATACCGATTAAACGACCGCTAAAAATAGGCAACTTCGGTCGAAATGACTGAAGAAAAATAGGATAAGCAGCAAATATCATAATCTTTAAAAAAATATTATATAAACTATTCTCTTACATCAAATAGTTATTAACTTTGCGCTCTAAAACGAATCAATCCGAAAAAGTTACGCCGCCGGTTAGCCCCGGATGGTTGACGTCGGCGGGTTGAGCGTTTGTACTCCCTTGATCATTTAAAACATTTTCCATGAAGCCGTCTAAATCGATTTCAAAGTTATCTTTTTTCGCCGTTCTCGCCTTTGCACTTTCGCCTTATTCCGGTCAATCCCAGCGCGTAACCATTAATTTCGACGCCGCGCCGACCTCGCTCTCGGTCGCTAAAGCGTCGCTCCGCTATAATAAAGATTTTGCCTATTCCGTCAGTTTCGACGACGGCACGGCCGATCATTTCCAGGTTGCCTACCCGCTGCTGGCGGGCGGTAAAATGGACGACGGCCTGACCTATCCGGGGTTGCATTATACCGACGGCTGTGGTAACGCCCTGCCTTTCCGGGCCGGCGAAGCCTGGACGTCCGCGAACCCCTCGATGATTGACGTCCACACCGGCAACGTCAACTGGCAAATGACCTGGGGACAGTTAGATACGATCTACAACGCCGGCTGGGACGTTTATAACAGCAGTTTTTCTTTCCGGTCCAACGTGACGAGCGTCGGGCTGACGGCGGCCGACTACAATAACGAGATTATTAAAAACGCTGGCTGGATCCGCGATCACACCAGTAACCATATCCTGCCGACCCATTTTGTCGTTCCCGCCGGGGATACCAATTATTACGCGCCCGCCAAAGCCAACAGTTACAAAGGCGTCTACGATCAAAATTTCCGGCTGCCCGGCTATACAGGGCTAAACATTTCGGGCGCGTTGCCTGCCTCCGGGCCTTCGTTTTTGATGTTCCGTTATAAATTCGATAACCCAACGCCCGGCAAGTCGCCGCTCGATTCGGTTGCCGCAAAAAGTAATGGAACCGCTCACTTCTGGTATAGCGAGTTCGTCAAAAGAGTCGCCAGCCCGGGCGGCAAACTAACCGACGGAATTCCCTTTACCACTTTCCGGGATTATATGAACTATATCGAAAAAACCTATGGCGGCAAGGGAGCGGACCGCGTCTGGGTAGCGCCGGCGCAGGAAGTATACGAATATGCCGTCGTCCGCGACGCCTCTATCCTGACGACCAATAAAATCGGCAAACAAGCGTTTGTCGACGTCAATACCGTTGGTTCCATTACCGGTTTGCGCCACAAGTCGCTGACGCTAATCGTCAACTCCGACGTCAATTTTTCTGACGTGCAGGTTGATGGCGCGCGCGTGGTTTCTTTTAAAGGTACGGGGACGCAAAAACTCATCAACCTGGAGTTTGATTCGGTCTCTTCCAAAAAAGCGCCTTATATTGAGTTTACCCGCTCGTCGCCCGGCGTGGTGCCTATTTTGGGCAGCTACAAAGCCGGCGTCCGCATTCTTTCCAACACCGGGGTCAGCCATACCAGCTATTTTATCGATGGCGTCTCGCTCTACGACGTGTACGCTTTCCCGTACGGCGCGACTTTTGGCTTCATTCCCGAAGGCCCGCACGTCTATTCCGTCAATTTTACCGACTCGCTGGGCAAAGTTTCGAATACAGACACCATCCATGTGCTGGCGACTAAAGACGCAAAAACCACGGCCGCCAACGACCTCGCGCAAGCTGACGCCGCACTGTCCCTTTACCCGAACCCTGCGCTTGACCGGATTTGGATGAAACTTACTACGCCCGTCGAAAACGGCGTTGCAGAGGTATTTTTTACCGACGTGCTGGGCAGAAAGCAAGCGGATGGCCGCCCGGTCGCTTTTGTCAGCGGTCTCGCTCAAACCGACGTATCAGCGCTTGCGCGCAAAGCAGACGATGTCGAAATGGACGAGCCCCCGGTCCCAAAGCTTTCATTGCAAGCGCACGCCGTCAGC
Source organism: Chitinophagales bacterium (assembly GCA_038230555.1). Taxonomy (GTDB): domain Bacteria; phylum Bacteroidota; class Bacteroidia; order Chitinophagales; family Saprospiraceae; genus JAAFJT01. The sequence continues at coordinate 38 of JBBRMZ010000343.1, read as the reverse complement.
AAACTTTGCGCTACAACACATGCGAGGCGGGTACCACT
>JBBRMZ010000342.1:0-2262 GCA_038230555.1 Chitinophagales bacterium | reverse complement strand
TCTGTAGCCCCCCGGCAAATTGCCGGATCCCGGGATCAAATTCCAAGCGATTTCTCGTCTGCGGCAAACGAGAAAAAGAAAGGCAGAGAAGCCAACGAGTCTGATGGCAAAGAAGATCCAACCGCTGCAAAGAAAAAAACGAATCCGTCTCATCCGTCCTCTACTACAATATACGGATTCCATAAAAGCGACCGCGTCCCCGCCGCCGACGGCTGGCGTAAAAGAACGGGCGTTCCTACGGCACAGGGCCTGAAAAATCCGCCTGTTTTATCCGGCAAACCGGTTGCGTCGCAATTTTCCGACCGGCTCAATCTGGCTCTGAAGCCGGAAACCGCGCCCGTTAATCCTGACGCCGGCGTCTTAAATAATACTGCCGCCAGCGCCTCGCAAAGCGACGCTCCTAAGTTATTTTCCGGCCGTCCAAAACGCGACGTTATTGCGGCCGGCAAAAGCCGCGTCGTTATACCGTTGGCGCTTTTTAACGCCGGCCGGCTGGCCTTCATCCGGCAAACGCCGGCCGCCGGAGCAGAGATCGGCGCGACAAACACGAACACTTCAATCGATATAGCGGCTGCAAATATTATAATTCAGAATAATATAGCTTTATTAGCGCCGCTGGAGAAGCCGTTGGAAGAAATTGCAGAAAACGAAGTCAAACCGCTGGACCGGATCGTTTTACCTGCGCCGAAACTTAAACATGCCAGGAGTTTCCATATCAGTATGCTTTCCGCCGTCAACTTTGACTTTGCCAATACATTTTTCCGTCCGATCTATAATCGCAAAGAGATCAAACCAGGCTACGGTGCGGGGCTGGCCTTCGGACGCCGTAATGGCCGTTGGGAATGGGAAACGGGCGTAAGTTATTCCAACAAATCTTATAATCCCGTTAGCCTTACAATTCTATCCGGCAGTTTTAATTCCGGATATACGAACGAAAAACAAGGCGAGATCGAACTTGATATGATCCATATTCCGTTGGATATGAAATATCATTTTCCAATATCCGGTAAATGGGATATTTATGCTTCTTCAGGCGCCTCGTTCAACGTATCCGCCCGCACGGTAGATAATAAACAATTTACGGACGCCAGTCCTGTGGACTTTACTAAACCGTTCGCGCCCATTTCCCAATACAGCGATCCGGCTCCCCTAGCTATTGCGTATGCTCCCGGCGTTTTTGAAGCTAATGGCTCCCTGAAAAATAATTATTATTTTACGCTCAACGGAGGCGTTGGCGTGGAATACCGTCAGAATCGACGGTTTAGCGTTTTCCTGCAGCCAGATTATTATTTACACGTAGGCCAACAGGGAATAGGTCAGAATGCCGACCGGATCAATACTTTTTCTATTTTATTTGGAACTAAGGTGAGGTTGTAAAATAAAACGCGCTTCAGACAATTTTCATGAATAAGCGGTTCATGCGCTCGTTCAGCAAATGATGGCCTCCTTCTTCTATGATGTTCAAACGAGCGTTCGGTAGTCCCTGCTGGAGCCATTCTCCGGCGGTTACCGGGATTAACGGATCGTGCCTGCCAAAAAACAATTCAGCGCGAATGCCGGTTTGTTTTAAAGCCTCTTTAAAAACCGCCGGACTGGCGCCCAGCGAATCCGCATTTAGCCAGTAAAAAAATAGCGCGTCCCGCGCCTGCGCGCTCCCCATCCTGCGTTGAAAAAAGAAATAAATATACGGATTAATCCTTTTTTTTTGATGAAGGTATTCCAGCGCTCGCATGAGCCAGGCAGGATTGGCAAGCGCTCTTTTTATGGTCCTTCTCAAAAAATACGGCGTCCTGAACAATGCTGAAACCCATTTAGTAGCAATTCCGTCGGGGGCGACCAGCCATAGACGGTCAACCTGAGGCGCCTTTTTCAGGAAAATCGCTTCAACGATCCGCGCCCCAAAACTGTACCCCATCAGCTCAAAATGGCTTTTGCCTTCGATCCGGCAAACCTCTTCTGCAAGGGAAATAAACTCGTCGTCCGACATTTTTTCTTCCCGCCACCGCGTTTTACCATGAAACGGCAGATCAAAAGCGTAGACCGTGAACGCCCTTTCCAAAGCGCCGGCAACAGGCAAAAAAACTTCGGAAGCATATCCGAACCCGTGAAAAGCCACCAACAACTTTTCTCCCGACCCAAAACGGATGAAATGCAGGTCCGAATTTTTTACCCGGATATATCCTGAAGAAACAGATTGTAGCGTCATAGCGGCCGGCCTTTATCTCCAATTTAGGGTGTTGTATGAGGATTAATGACCGGCGC
>JBBRMZ010000341.1:0-2297 GCA_038230555.1 Chitinophagales bacterium | reverse complement strand
TGAAGGATAAATTTTCGCCGACAATTGCTAATGTCAGATATTTTTTCCAATATTGCCTTCGTGAAGGTGCAAACTTTCATCATGGTAAAACAGTAGTTGTAAGGTGTGGAAACCAAAACTACTTGTTTTACCTGTTTTTTTATACTATATCCATCTCTTTTTTTCCGAACCATTGTAGGGTAAGAGTTCAAAAATTATTGCCGTCCTGTAAATCTATGTTTTTTTCTGATGTACATTTATTAAAACATATTTTTGTAAAAAATCAATTTTCAATTCCTTTAATTCCATCGCTGATTTCCAAACATCGCGATCAGCAAATAGATCAGGTAGAACAATGCCGGTAGGGCAATGATTAACAACAGCGCTATAGCAAATCCGGTGTTTTGATGGTTTTTTAAGAATATGCTGCCTAAAAGGACCCCTATAAATACAATCAGGATGAGCGCCCATAAGCCCATATTTCGGGAATTGACCGAGCCGTCGGCAAGGCCAATTACAAAAAAGTATAGCGGTACTAAGGAGGCCAGGGCGTTAATCCCCCATAAAAATTTGAAAATGATCATAAGCGGTTTTTAATAATTCTTCTAAACGAGGTTGGGAATAAAGCGACGGTTTAAACGCTAAAATCTGTTCATTTTTCGGCATGGAGGGAATAAAATCTATGATTTCATTAAAGGCAGGCGAGGGAACTATAGGCGTTATTTTTAACAAACATAGCCTTTTTCCGGTTAAAGAATCGTATGCATCCGTCGTTTAACACAAAAATCTATATTTTTGTCTGATGAATTTCTCGAGCGCTACCTGCCGTTATTTACGGGCAATAGGTTTCGAGACTAATCTTATTAAGCGCAATGCCCTACTACTTCATCATCCCCGGCCTTGGAAATTCAGGCCCGGAACACTGGCAGACTTACTTTGAAAAAGCCGGCAATCAATTTCAGCGGATTCAACAGCAGGAGTGGGACGCGCCCAACTGCCAGGACTGGATTTCAACTATAGATCGGACAATCTCCGGATACGACCTTTCGGAAGTTATCCTGATCGGGCACAGTTTAGGTTGCGCGACCATTGCCCATTGGGCAAAAACGTACAACCGCCTGATTAAGTGCGCTTTACTGGTCGCGCCGAGCGACGTTGAAGCGCCGCGCTATCATTTTCCTGCGACTGGTTTTGCGCCCATGCCGCTGGATAAGCTCCTTTTTAAGACCATTGTTGTTGCCAGCGCCGATGACAAGTGGGTTTCCTTAGAGCGCGCAGCCTTTTTTGCCCAAAATTGGGGCAGCGAATTGATTAATCTGGGCAGCTCAGGGCATATTAATACCGCCAGCGGTTTTACCCGCTGGGAGGAAGGATTAGAGATTTTGAGCCGTCTTGGATAAAGGTCAAGGGATTTTAATCCAGGTTAATATATGCATTCGTCCAAAATGGCCAACTCTCCTCGCTTTTTCTTAACTTTACCTTTATAGGACGATCTTAAAGAAAGTTTTTTATAATTTATAACTGAATGCTGATAGCTAACTACACCTTCGCTATCGCCGGCTTAATATTATAATTCGTCACCCTTCTGAACACCGCTTCCAGCACCTCTCCTTTCAGGTATTTGTGAACATTCTTGCTTTCAATCGCTTCTTTCATAATCGGCATGACGTCGCGGTAAGCGGACAGCGTATAGTCGATATCTTCCTGCGAATGGCTGTAACACATATTATGAAAACCCGCCCACAGGACGCCGCGCTTGATCATTTCCTGCTGCATCAGCGATTTGATTTCCAGGCTGTTACCCGCTTCAGGCGTGAACGTGACCATCGAACGGCAATTATAGCCAACGCACTTCGTATAAGCGCTCATGCCCGTTTCTTCGGCGATTTTATTATATCCATCCTTCATTAATGCGCCTTTTTTGTCAAGGTATTTTGGGACGTTCTTTTCGCGCAATTCTTTGATGGTCGCGATACAGGCGGCCAAGGAAAGGGCTTCCCCGCCAAAGGTCGTATAGCTGAACACAGCAGAGTTGAACAGTTCCATCACGTCCGCGCGTCCCGTCAGCAGCGCGATGGGCATTCCGTTGGCGCAGGCTTTGGAGTAGACGGCCAGGTCCGGCTTCACGTCGAAATATTCCTGCGCGCCGCCGATGGCGATGCGGAAGCCCGTCCACATCTCGTCGAAAATGAGCAGGGTTCCGTTGGCTTTGCAGACTTCGGCCAATTCTTTCAGGAAGCCCGGTTTTGGCGCCTCGAAAATGAACGGTTCCAAGATAAGCGCCGCGACGGTATCGTCCAAAGCTTCTTTAATGGATT
>JBBRMZ010000340.1:0-2311 GCA_038230555.1 Chitinophagales bacterium | reverse complement strand
TTATATGATCGCCCGCTCCAGCGCTTTATTTGGAAACGCTCCTTTTACCATGGAACTGATCGCAATTATTGGAATTGCCACCTCCCTCCTATCCGCTTCCATTGCTATTTACCAGAATGATATTAAAAAAGTTCTTGCCTATTCGACCGTCAGTCAATTAGGGTTGATGTTTGTTGGTCTTGGCGTCGGCGCTTATACAGAATCGGTTTTTCACGTTATTACGCACGCTTTTTTCAAAGCGCTCTTGTTCCTCGGGGCCGGAAGCGTGATCCACGCGCTGAGCGGCGAACAAAATATACAGTCGATGGGCGGCTTGCGCGGAAAACTGGCCGTTACGGCGCCTACTTTTCTGATCGGCGCTTTGGCCATTTCCGGCGTCCCTCCCCTCGCCGGCTTTTTCTCGAAGGACGAAATCCTGATCAGCGCGTGGGAAAGTCAGCCTATATTGGGCATTTTGGTTTTAGCGGTATCCGTAATGACGGCCTACTATATATTCCGGTTATATTTCCTGACTTTTAGCGGGACTTTCAGGGGAACGGACGAACAATCGCATCACCTGCATGAAAGCCCTGCTTCCATGACCATACCGCTCGTCATTCTGGCGATCGCTTCTTTTTTTGGCGGCTTTATTGGTTTGAACGAAATGTTGGGCCCCAATTTTCTGAACGGCTTTCTAACCCCTGTTTTTGGCGCCATGGAAATTCAGCATGGGGTCTCGCATAGTATAGAATTGGAACTCATGGTCGTTACTACTTTGCTGATTTTAGCGGCTATCTACTTTGCTTACACAAAATTTGCGGGACGCGAGCAGGCTGTAAAAACCGGCGAAGCGACTGGTTTTGCCAATCTTGCAGGCCATAAATATTATATCGACGAGATATACGACGCCGTTATCACCCAGCCGCTAAATAATTTCTCGCGCTTTTCCGATCAATTTTTAGAAAGAAAAGGGATTGACGGCGGCGTTAACGGCGTCGGAACTTTTTTGCGCGGTTTCGGCGCACAAATTAGAACCGCGCAGAATGGCAACCTGGATATATATTTTTTCGCGATGGTTGTCGGGATTATTATCGCGCTAACGGTCAAAATATTATAATTGCATATTGGATATTATATGATAACAGTTTTATTAATATTATTTCCGGTTCTTGCAGCCGCAGCTTTAGCGTTATTTCCTTCGGGAGGAGGCGCGAAAAGGCTGGCGCTAGCTTTATCCGCGTTGGAGTTGGGTATTTTTGGGTACGCTTTCGCTCAATTCGGAAAAACTGGGAATACGGGATTGTTTTCTTACAGCGTCGCTTGGATTGAGGCGTTCGGCTCAAAGTTTTCTGTGGCAATGGACGGCGTGAGTTTAATGATGGTATTGTTGTGCGCGTTGCTGGTTCCGATCATTATTTATGCTTCTTTCAAAGGAAATTATTCCAATAACTTTTACGCGCTGGTTTTCCTGATGCAATCCGCCATGATCGGCGTTTTTACGGCAATGGACGGCTTGCTGTTTTACGTTTTTTGGGAGTTAGCTTTAATACCGATATACTTTATTTGCCTGGTTTGGGGCGGCGATAACCGCAGCCGGATAACGTTTAAATTTTTTGTTTACACGCTGACGGGAAGCCTGCTCATGTTGGCCGCCTTGCTTTATGTCTATTACTCTACGCCCGGCGTCCATTCTTTTGCCATCCAGGATCTATACCAGGCAGGCCATGAACTTTCCCGAAGCGCGCAGGGGTATATTTTTGGGGCGATGTTCATCGCTTTTGCCATCAAAATGCCGGTTTTCCCTTTTCATACTTGGCAACCGGACACGTATCAAACCGCTCCGGCGCCGGGAACAATGCTGTTGTCCGGTATTATGCTGAAAATGGGTACTTACGGATTGATTCGATGGCTTATGCCATTGGTTCCGCTGGGCTGGGACTCCTGGAGCAGTACCGCCGTATGGCTTTCTGTGATCGGTATTGTTTATGCCTCTTGTCTCGCTATTGTACAAAAAGATTTCAAACGGCTGCTCGCCTACTCTTCCATCGCGCACGTTGGCTTAATGTCGGCTGGAATCCTGGCTTTCAACACGGAGGGGCTTCAGGGCGGCGTCGTTCAAATGGTCGCTCACGGAATCAATATAGTCGGGTTATTCTTTATTGCCGAGATTATTTATACGCGCACCGGAACCCGGCAGATAAATGAATTGGGCGGTATCCGCGGAGTAGCTCCGCAGTTCGCTTTGTTTTTTCTTATCCTGCTGCTGGGCAGCGTGGCCTTGCCTTTAACCAACGGTTTTGTCGGCGAATTTTTATTGATGAACGGGCTTTAT
>JBBRMZ010000339.1:0-2344 GCA_038230555.1 Chitinophagales bacterium | reverse complement strand
GTATAACGGGAATATTTCCTACATCGTTTGGAAAGTAGCCGGTCGGGAAAAGCAGGGATACGCCTATCAATACGACGACCTGGACCGGCTGACTAACGCGACCTACGCGGATATGCAGGATTATAATTATTCTAACCAGTATTCGCTCTATACGACCGATAATAAATTTGGCGAGTCGGCTACTTACGACGTTCGTGGAAATATAAAAACGCTCCAGCGACGCGGATTGCAGCAATACGGGACCAATAACGGATTTGCGGCGGGCGTTTTTGGGCCGATCGACAACTTGAATTATAATTACCTGGACGCCAATAATCCGGACCGGCTGTCCGGCGTTACGGACGCGACGGGATCAGCCAAAGGGTTTGCGGCAAACTGGACGGGAACAAGCGATTATTCCTACGACGCCAATGGAAATTTATATACGGACCGGAACAAGGGGCTGACGATCTACTACAACCACATGAATTTGCCGCGAACGATCCTGAACAATAATCTGGGCGGGCGTGTTGACTTTTTATACGACGCGGCGGGCAATAAGCTGAAAAAGACGGTAACGGACGTAAACGGAAACGTAACGTATAAATATTACGCCGACGGCGTGGAGTTTGACAATATGTACTACGCCCCGACGACGTTTTATAACGGCGAGGGCAGGCTAAATTTTGACGCAAACGCGAACGCCTGGTATTACGAATATGCACTAAAAGACCATTTGGGAAATACGCGGGTGGTGTTTGCGGACAGAAACGGGGACGGAAAGATTGATCCGTTTAGCGAGGTTTCGCAAATTAATCATTACTACCCGTTTGGCCTCAATCTCGAAGGGAACTGGAACGGGGGGACGGGAGCATATAAAAAACAGTATAACGGGAAGGAGTGGAATGATGATTTGGGGCTGAATATGAATGATTATGGAGCGCGGTGGTATGATCCGGCGATTGCGAGATGGACAAGTATCGATCCGAAAGGAGATAAATATTCTTCATTCTCTCCCTATAATTATACATTGAATAACCCGATTAAATTTATAGACCCCGACGGAAAAGATATTATAATTCCAAAAGTAAAAACTGATGGCTATACTCATAAGAATTTAGGCGATGATGAAAATCAACAAAGACATCAATTACAAATATTTTCTCAACTTCAATCTCTAACTAATGATAAATTAATAATGGATTCAAAGGGCCGTGTAACTATCAAAGAATATGGTGAAGGGAAATTTAAAGAAGGGACGGCAGTAGTTAGGGGTTTGATTGAAGGTTTCCAAAAAGGTGATAGTAAGGTTAATAAAGTGTTTACACTTTTATATACAGAATATACTGATAATCCTAATGGAGGTTTTCCAATAAATAAAAAAAATAGTCAAAATGGCGTAGGGTCTGATATTAGTATATATTTCAATCCTTCTTTGAAAAGTGGAGCATGCAACATAGACGGTACAACTACGCGAGAATCTTTTATCGCATTGGCACATGAACTCATTCATGGAAAACATTCTTTTTTGGGAATAATGAAGTTTGAAACTCTTATGCTAGATTATTTAGACGTAGATAGCGGCGGCCGAAATGTTAATCTGGAAGAATTAAACACTAAAAATGCAGAGCAATTCATTAGAGCCGAACATAATATTATATTGAGAGATGTTCCATTCTATTTTCCAGATTCAAAAAAAATTAAAAAATAATGAAAAATAATATTATTTGTATGCTTATTTTTCAGATTCTCATACTTGGGTCCTGTATGCATTCCTTACCTCTGACACAAAAAATTCCAAATATTGATTTTAAAAATTTTGAAAATAAGGTAAAAGAGAATATCGAAAAAAAATCTAATTCCGCAAAAGGCGATCCATTGAATTATAATTACGAGGGTTACAGCAATATTATTTATCATTATCTTGATAATGGATTGCAAACTATATACTTTAAATATGCTATAGATAAATTAGGAAATATTAATCATTTTGATAAATTAAACATTGTTTATCGCTTCATGGATGGAGATGTAAATGTCTTTGAAATTATGTATTTATTTAAAATAGAAAATAAATGGAAAACTGTAACTTATAATGTTTATTCAGATAAATTTGTCAGTAATGAAGATGATGTAAATTTGTTGATATTCCGAAAATTAAAAACAGTTAAAGAACGTAATAAAGCACAAGGCACTGATAATGTAATAGTAGGAGAATTTAATAATAAAGGACAGGTAGTTAAAATTAAAACCCTTATACTAGTTGCCAAATATGACAGCGCACTATTATTTTATAATAAATAGATTATCTCACTTATAGAAATTTTTAACTCTCATTCATAACGCCAGCTTTTTAGGTAATGCC
>JBBRMZ010000338.1:0-2503 GCA_038230555.1 Chitinophagales bacterium | reverse complement strand
TACGCTGAATGGTTCTCAGGTCTTGTTCGTTCAGGGCGGTGATGGTTTTCCCTTTGTAGGATCTGTTGGAAACGCCGGGTTCAACCGGGTCGCCGGCAGCTAAGCTTTGCTTACGGGCGTTTTTCGCCGTATAGGCGCCGTATTGGAGAGTGATTGGAACATAGCCATTTCCGCCATTTTTGACGTCGGCGGCGTCATATCCAGGGCCGCCGTTGGGGCTGCTGACAAACACGACCGCGTAGTCGGCTTTGGAGGGGTCGTCGGCGACCGTGAAATATTTTTTAAGTATATCCGGGTTAACCGCGTCTTCATATTTTTCGGGGGACGGCGGGCCAAAAAAGCCTTTCATGGAAGGCGTATATTTTTTAGGAAAATAAACGGATTTGCCTTTTTGAAGCGGGAGCAAACCGGCATGATTCTTCAGTAAAACGACCGATTTTAACTGGGCGTCGTAACCGGCTTTCATAAAATCAGGCGCGCCAACCGTTTGCTTTGAGGTTTCGAGGTTTAAATAAGGATTTTCAAACAGCCCTACCCTGAATATATTACGCAATAAACGGACGCCGGATTGTTCAAACCGGGCGCGCATGGCGGTCTCGCCAATTTCTTTCACGCCCATTTGATAGGCTTCCAGGACGGGGCCCGATTCGTTGTTGCCGCCAAACTGATCAACCCCTGCTTTTAATATTTTATAATGGCGTTCGGCGACCGTATTTTTTTCCATACCCCAGGATTTACCGGCAAAAACATCCGGAGTTTTACCTTCATCGGCGGTCACAAGCCAATCGGTGCAGACCACGCCGTCGTAATGATATTTTTTGCGCAGCAGATCGGTAATCAAGTATTTACTGTAACCGTTGCCGTTGTTTTCGCCGTTTTTGTCCATGTTATAAGATATGGTATAATAGGGCATCACGGCGGCGGCCATTTTTGTTTTGCCGGACAGTTTCAACGCGCCGTCGACAAATGGGACTAAATGCTCGTCAAAATTTGCGCCAGGATAGACGGCAAATTTTCCGTATGCAAAATGGGCGTCCCGACCTCCTTCTTCCGGGCCGCCGCCGGGCCAATGTTTCATCATGGCGTTTACGCTGTTATAACCCCAGCCGCCGGAAATTTCATCTGTCCCGGTTGAAGTTTGGAAACCGTCGACGTAAGCGCGGGCCATATCGGCGGCCAATTGCGGATCTTCTCCGAACGTGCCGTTGATGCGAACCCAACGGGGTTCGGTACCGAGATCAATTTGCGGGGATAAAGCGGTGGAAATACCCAGCGCCCGGTATTCTTTTGCCGCTATTTGCCCAAAATGCTGCACAACGGCGGGGTCGAAAGTGGCGGCCATGCCTAACTGGTCGGGCCACTGCGAAATTTTTCCGCCCGCTCCGGCGGTATATTCAACGTCTGACCTTGCGCTGTGGCGAGGATCGGAACTGTTGTTAGCAGGAATTCCTAAACCGATACCTTCCACCAGCGCCTGAACGTTATTGTTCCACTGCGCCGCTATTTCGGGACTTTGTACGGATGTAACCAATACATGTCTCAGATTATCATTAATAAGAAAATTCTTTTGCTGGTCCGTCAGGTCGGAAGCGGTCGCGCCGCTTTCGGTAAAAGGTTTGCCGTTATAAGCGCCTCCGCGCCCGTTTTGGAACGGGGCCGACGGTATCGCCTGATGGGCGCTATACAGCATAAGGCCCGCAATTTGTTCGACGGAAGCCTGAGCGGCCAAATCTTTGGCGCGTTCGTCGACGGGTAATCGCCAGTCTTCGTATTTATCTAACCGGCCATTTTTATTTAAATCTTTGAAAGACAGACCATCGACGGTTAAAATTTTAAGCCCTGACCCGGAAGAATAGCCCAGGGTCGGACCGTTTGGGTTTTTTATATAGATAATACCGCCGTCGGCTACCACAGACCGGTTTTTCGTTTTAGGTATTATAAGCGCGAGGGAAACAGCGGAAATTAAAGACAAGAGAAGGATGACCGCCGCAGTTTGGCCAGACAGGGAGCGAAAAGATTTTTTCATGATTTTGGCAATCGTAGTTGAAAAGTTGATGATTAGGAATGTATGATGGAAGGGACGACGTCTTACGCGATGTTTACAAACGAAAACCTCGCGTCGCTGCGTAAATAAATTTGGTTCTGTGACAATTTTTGTGACATTAAAAATTAAATGGCTGAGTCAAATTCAATTACGTGAACTTTTTGCGACATAAAACCCGGAAAAGGGATGTATTTTTATTTTTTTGCAAAAAAAATAAAAGACGTCCCACCCCCTCCTCCCTGCGCGCGGATGCGTGAAAGCATTTCACAAAAATTGTCATACAACCATAAATTTTAGGTAAATCAAAGATAAAAGAAATAATCTGACGGGACGCCAACAGCGGCGGACTTTTATTTAAAACTAATGCGAATAATGGGTTAAAACAGCCAAAAAAGCAGCGCTGTGACGATTGAGCCGAAAATATGCGTCATTAAACCGGCGGTAGCCCTCACTTTTGAG
>JBBRMZ010000337.1:0-2532 GCA_038230555.1 Chitinophagales bacterium | reverse complement strand
AATAATATGTGCAGAAGTAGTAATACAATCGAATGAGTTCAATCTCTTTCATGGCGTTTATCTTGTAGTTTGATATCCACAAAATTAAACCCTTTTGTTATTCCCTACTTCTGCTTTTTAACCCATTATTCGCATAAGTAACTATTCCAAGAACTTACGATGGCTTTATCACTGAAAAGTCAATTATCAACGACGTTTTAGCGAAAGCTTTTCCCAACGTTGAATTTGAAGAATCGGACGCTGATTTAGACCATACAGGCGACGTTGATTACATTGGTAGAGTAGGCGCTAAAGCTTTTGGCATCCAAATTAAGCCAATAACTGCAAATTCAAACTTTGGCAATTATAAGCCTTCCGAAAGAATGCAGGATAATTTTGAAACATTTGAAGAACAATATGGTGGAAAAGTTTTTATTATTTTTTCATCCAAAGTTAATAACAAGAAAGAAATACAAAACAAACTTATCCTTGCTGAAATTGCTAAAGAGATTGAAAGGCTTAAAGCAAAATTATAGACACGAACAATTTTATAATTAGAAATAGGGTGGGCTTAAAAGACTTGCCTAAAAGATTGGTTTCTGCGTTTCGAGGTGAGAAAACAACTTTCACTTCTGCCGCTACAACTTTATTAACCTAAACTTTTTAATCAAAAAAATTACCTTATGAAATCCCTCTTCCTACTCATCTGTTGCTCCTTTTTATTTCCCTTTATCACGCAGGCCAAACCCATTCGCGTCGGTATTGCCGGAATGACGCACAACCACATCGGTCAGGTTTTTGATTATATCGGCAAGCAGGACGAAGTAGAAATAGTCGGATTTGCCGAGCCGAATTGGGAATTGGCCATGCGGCTGTTAAAACAGCACAACCTGCCGGAATCGCTTTGGTTTTCCAGCCTGGAGGAGTTGATCCAAAAGACCAAACCGGAGGCGGTTTGCGCGTTTAATTCCATTTTCGAGCATTTAGCCGTCGTTCAGATCTGCGCGCCCAAAGGAATTCATGTAATCGTGGAAAAGCCCTTAGCAGTGAATAACGAACATTTAAATATTATGCGCGCTTTGGTAAAAAAACACCATATCCACCTTTTAACCAATTATGAAACGACCTGGTATCCCTCGCACGCCAAAGTCTGGGAACTGGTCAAAACAGAAAAAAGCCTGGGAGCCATTCGTAAAGTCGTTTTCAAAGACGGACATCAGGGCCCTATTGAAATTGGCTGCACGCCGGAATTTACGGACTGGCTCACGGACCCCGTAAAAAATGGCGGCGGCGCGCTCATTGATTTTGGCTGCTACGGAGCGGACGTCATGACTTGGCTGATGGACGCGCAAAAACCGACGTCCGTCACAGCCGTTACGCAACATTTTAAGCCAAATATATATCCGAAGGTAGAAGACGAGGCCAGTATTTTGCTCGTTTACCCAACCTGCCAAGCCATCATTCAGGCGTCCTGGAACTGGCCATTTTCTGTAAAAGATACGGAAGTGTACGGAACGAACGGGCTATTGATCGCCAACAAAGAGCATAAAATGAAATCCAGAATCGGGGATCAAAATGCAAAAGAGACCTGGCTCGACCTGGCTCCGCTTCCGCGGGAGCGGTCGAATATATTTTCCTACCTTGCTGCCGTTATTAATGGCAAAATTGATCCTCAACGCGATTTGTCTTCCTTCCCGGTCAATGAAATCGTAGTAGAGATTTTATCGGCGGCCAAAGAATCCGCCAGAACAGGCAAAACCATTTATTTGAGTAAGTGATCGGAGCGGGTTAAATTTATATTAATAACCACATTTAAAATTTTTTGAACGTTTTAAATTTTAAAACAATGCCGGTATATATTGTTAACGCTTATGATATTCATGACTTCGAAACATTTAAAAGCTATCCGCCTCAGGTCGGTCTATTGCTAAAAAAATATGGAGCTAAAGTATTGGCTATGGAAATAAATCCAAAAGCGTTAGAAGGCGTCGCCAAAACCATGAATGCGGTTATTGAGTTTCCGTCTGAAGAGGCGGTTAATAATCTTTACAACGATCCCGAATATAAGGCTTTTGTCGATCTAACACTCAATTCGACGTCGAATTGTACCATAATTATGCTTAAAGAATTTGGAACCTCATAGTAAAATTTGGCATAAATAATGTAGATATGCCATCGAATTATTTCGACCAGACTCTCTAAATTTGGATCAAAGAAATTGAAGAAAATACCTTTGACCAAATCATTGCCAAGCCTGCGCCAAATAGTTGGTCGCTCGGGCAGGTCTGCGTTCACCTGATCGACGCCACGCCAAATTCATAGAAAACTTTTACGGAGATAACAACGCCAAAAGTGTCATTTCGTATGATAACTTAATAAATATAAAACCCGCCTTTATGCTACATTTTTATATACAAATAACGAACTACCTAAAAATCATAATTCTATGAATTTATTTTAATAGGATATTATTTTTAATATTTTATAATATCCTAACCGATGCTATATTAAATATAATTTATCCAGGTAGAAAAATATTTTGCTCTTTTATTT
>JBBRMZ010000336.1:0-2581 GCA_038230555.1 Chitinophagales bacterium | reverse complement strand
GGTTCAATACTAAAACTCAATTCTAATCCCAAAAACGTAGTGAAGGTCGAAAGTTTTGTGGAGCATATCGCAGCCCAATTTCGCCTCCCGCCCGATACCTGCGGCAATATCCTGATTAGCGTGACCGAAGCGGTCAATAACGCAATCATTCACGGGAACCGCCAGGACGAAACAAAATTTGTAGAAGTGTATTTATCCAAGATCGAACGCGGCAATAAATTGTCCATCCGCGTATGCGACGAAGGCGCCGGTTTTGATCATCTTAAACTTCCCGATCCGACGGCCCCTGAAAATTTGTTGAGTTGCAACGGCAGGGGGGTCTACCTGATGAAACGACTCGCAGACCGGATTCGGTTCAAAGAACACGGACGGGTAGTGGAAATGGAATTTAAACTTTAACTTAACTATTTTAAACAATTATTTGAACTAACTTTTTACAAAACTTATCCATTTTCTTTAGTCGGCGTTGAACCCCAAAACGTCTGACGATCGTCTGCTTACTTTAAAAATATGCTTGTTGCCGGAAGAAATCATTCAATCAAAGCCGGGACCGCTGCGTATATTGGGCGTCGACCCCGGTACTAACGTTTTGGGCTATGCAGTGATCGAAATAGAGCAGAAGCAGATCAAGGCAATCAAGATCGGCGTTTTGATACTGAGCCATTTAGAAGATCATCCCGAAAAATTGAAACGCATTTTTCAAAGAACCTCGGAGATCATTCTTCAATACCGCCCACATGAAATGGCAATCGAAGCGCCATTTTACGCTAAAAATGTACAGGCTATGCTCAAGCTCGGACGGGCGCAGGGCGTGGCCATTGCGGCTGCGGTCGTTCAAAACCTCCCCATTACGGAATATTCCCCAAAAAAAGTCAAGCAGTCCGTTACCGGCAACGGCAACGCCAGTAAAGAACAGGTCGCCGCTATGCTGGCGCAAATCCTGAAAACCACGCTGGATACCGAATACCTGGACGCCACCGACGCGCTGGCCGTCGCCGTTTGCCATCACTATCAGGCGGGCAGCCCGCTCAGCGGATTAGGGAAAGCAAAGGACTGGAAAAGTTTTATCAGCGCAAATCCGGATAAAGTAAAGAAGTAAGCTATTTGGTATCAGCAGAGAGGGTTGGCGGGACGTCTTTAATTTTTTGTAAAAAATTAAAGACGTCCCTTTCCCGAATTCTCTATTGTAATAAACAGGCTCTCTAACGAGATTATTTCAATATTCCATTTTTTCGACTGGTATTCTTCCCGCCGCCGTCCATTGCCGGACAATTTCATAAAGGACAATTGCCGTCGCATTGGCGACATTCATTGAAAGCCCCATGCCGTACATGGGAATATGTACGACCAGGTCGGCTGATTGTAAAACAGGCGATGAAACGCCCATTTTCTCGCCGCCGGCAACCAGCAGTATTTTAGAAAATACCGTAAAATCGACTTCTGCGAGGTCGCGGCTGGTATTCGTTATTTCCAGCGCGACAATAGTAAAACCTTGCCGACGGTAAGCCTCTACTCCGTGCTGGGCAGCGCCGTAATATTGAAACGGCACGTGCCCCTCAGCGCCGCGCGCCGCTTTGCGCATTAATTTATTAGGCGGAACGGGCGTTGAGCAGCAAAGCGCCACGCTTTCCAGCCCCAGCGCGTCGGCCAGCCGGAAAACGCCGCCGACGTTGTTGGGGCCGCGGACGGAGTCGAGCAGTACGGCCAGGGAGAAGGTTCTCTGAACGGGCGGGCGTTCAGCATATTCTAATTGTCGAATTTGATTTTCCGCTTTATTGCAGGCCATTTTATTGCTTCAATTTTCCAAATGCTTTAGGAACGAACAAGGCATCCATCGCCAATTTTTCAAAAATGGCTTATAACAACGGCTACTTCCAGGTATTGTTCAAATTGATGTAAAAACGCATTCCTAAGTAAAAATAAGCGCTTCCATCAGCACAAAGATCATTAAATACTTATATTTTTTCTAAGCGAGGGCGGTAGATTTTTTTTATTGGTTTCAAATCCTATCTTTACCCGTCGGGCGCCCCGGCAAATGTTAAGCGATAACGGATTATGAAAACAAAACAGGAAATCGTATCCAACTGGCTGCCGCGCTATACTGGGATGCAACTGGAGGAATTTGGAGAATATATTATTCTGGTCAATTTTTCCAATTATATTACCCTCTTTGCGGAGTGGCATGGCGTGGAAATTAAAGGGCTGAACCGATCGATGCAGGCGGCTACGGCGGAGCGGATCACCGTCATAAATTTCGGGATGGGCAGCCCGAACGCGGCAACCATCATGGACCTATTAACTGCAATTTCGCCAAAAGGGGTGCTGTTCTTAGGAAAATGCGGCGGTTTGCGCCATGACCGTAGTAAAGTGGGCGACCTGATCCTGCCCATTGCCGCCATCCGGGGCGAAGGAACCTCTAATGATTATATGCCGCCAGAAGTGCCGGCGCTCCCGGCCTTTGCGCTTCAAAAGGCTATTTCCACCACTATCCGCGATTACGACCTGGATTATTGGACGGGCACCGTCTATACCACGAACCGTCGCGTTTGGGAGCATAAAGAAGATTTTAAGGAATACCTGC
>JBBRMZ010000335.1:0-2585 GCA_038230555.1 Chitinophagales bacterium | reverse complement strand
GAAAACATTGCGCGGGGTATAAATCAGTTGTTTGCCCCGGAGCGTCGAATCCAGCCCGTCGCCTTCGTTGGTAGCGACGGTCATTTGATAGCCCGCCCGGCCTTCCAGTTTCCAGCGTTCAAATTGATAAACTGTTTTGAAGGAAAATTCCGCTCCGCGCGAACTTACTTTTTTATAATTGCGCGGTTTCCAGTACCCGACCGAAGGCGTCCATTGTATCCAGTTATCAATATTGACGTTAAAAAAAACAAGGTTAACTTCCTGCTTTCTTTTTTCCGCGCCGGAAACATAGCGCAAAGCCAGTTCCTGCTCCCAGCCGGATTCAGGGAGCAGATCAGGATTTCCCAAATATCCCCAGTAGAGGTCGTTCAACGACGGCAAATGAAATACTTTAGAAAGGTCGGTCCTTACAGACAATCGCCCGGAAGTATTTTTTTCTACACCCAGGGCAAAAGTAAACGGGCTTATTTTGCCATTGGTCAACTCGCCGTTCAATGCGGCTTTCCATTTTAGACCGGTTCCGTTTTCGCCGTTATAATGGATAAAAATATCCGATTGATTGCGCTCTTTTTGTCCGGTATAATTGTTGGAGAGCGCCGTATTCCTGGTAAAGGTCAGGCCGGTTTTAATAATGTGCCGATTGGATACATACCAGTTTTCTTCTACCCCTGCAACGAATCTTTTTGTATGGTTTTTAGAAGAATCCTGAACGTCGCTATAATATAACAGGTCGTCTTCCAGCCAGGCGGCTTTAATTTTGAAAGAACTTTGGTCGTTTTGAAGCCGCGTATAGGTCGCCGAAGTACGCCAGGCCCAATCGAACTGGCGGGCATAGGGATTGGTCTCAATCATATTCGGCTCAATCTCGCGGGCCGCGTTCTGAAACCATTCGTTGAATTGCAACGACTGGCGCGCGTCGATCGCATAATTAGCGTTGAAAATTATATTGGTTTTTTTGAAAGCAGAAAATTTTTCAATCTCTACAGGACTACCGATGGAAGCGATGTTATTATATGAAAAGTCATTCACAGCCGTTTCGTCGATGTATTTGCCGCTTAATTTCCAATGAGCGTTGGAAAACGACGCCGCCGCCGCGCACTTCCATTCCCCAAAACTTCCCGCGCCTATTGTTGCGTTTCCATGAAAGCCATCCTTTAAGGTCTGACCGTCGCTGTTGAGGTAAATCGCTCCGCCTAAAGCGGCGTTTCCCAAGAACGCGCTTTCGCTACCCGACAGAACGGCGATCTTATCCGCAGAAGCGGCGCTTAATAAAGAAAGATCGGCGCCTCCGTTCATAGGGCTTTGAATCTCAAATCCGTTCCAGACGAGGGAGGTATGCGCGGAGGAAGTTCCGCGGATAGAAATGGTCGATAGCCCGGTTCCGTAAGATCTTATATTTAAGGAGGTGTTGGCGGTCAGTAATTCAGCGAGGCTTACGAAAGGATTAGCGGAAATCATCGTTGAATCCAGAGAAAAAAGGGCGGCGTTGTATTGAACCGACGAGGAGCGGAGGGCTTTTATTTCAACAGGGACTAAAAAAACCGAATCGTTTTGCCCAATGGCCGGGCGCGTTAAAAGCATCAGACCAATTGGGAAAAAAAGACAAAATAATTTCAACAAACAGGGGCGACTGAATTTCATAACTCATAACTCATAACTCATCCCTTTTTTTACTTATTCCCAATTGATGTTATCCATTTCATGTATGATCCAGCGTCTTTTTTTCAACACATATTCGGACGGAGCGTTGACCTTATACAAGACCGGATTAGGCAAAACGGCGGCAATCATGGCGGCCTCGCTCTGGTTGAGCGCGGCGGCGGATTTTTTATAATACGCGCGGGCGGCGGCCTCTACGCCAAATATTCCGTCGCCGGTTTCCGCCACGTTGAGGTAAACTTCTAAAATGCGGTCTTTGCTCCAAAATATCTCAATCATAACGGTAAAATATATTTCGAGCGCTTTACGCGCCCAGTCGCGGGACTGCCATAGGAAAACATTTTTCGCCACCTGTTGGCTGATGGTGCTGGCTCCGTGAATTTTGTCGGGACGCTTTTTATTATGTTTCAACGCTTTTTCAATTTCCTTAAAGTCAAAGCCAAAATGTTCGTCAAACTGTTGGTCTTCAGACGAGATGACCGCTTCTTTCATCTGGTCGGAAATCTTATCCGAGCCGACCCATATTTTCGTTATTTTTTTGCCGGATAAACGCTGATAAACGATATATGGGGTAAAATAAACGGGCAACCACCGGAGCAGGATGATATATATGAACTGCGCTATGAACAGGATAAGGAAAATTTTGCGGAAAACCAGCCATAACCGGCGCTTCCAGGAAGCATTCATATTTAAAGTTAAGCCCGAAAATAAATGATGGTCAATGGTAAATGAACTAAAATAGTATTGAATGGTCTCTTCCCGGTTTAAAAGTCAAATTAACTACAAATGCGAATAATGGGTTAAAACAGCCAAAAAAGCAGCGCTGTGACGATTGAGCCGAAAATATGCGTCATTAAACCGGCGGTAGCCCTCACTTTTGAGGCTGTTTGAATCTTGGTTTTCTCAATCATCCAGTTAAAAAGGCT
>JBBRMZ010000334.1:0-2599 GCA_038230555.1 Chitinophagales bacterium | reverse complement strand
TAATAATATGTGCAGAAGTAGTAATACAATCGAATGAGTTCAATCTCTTTCATGGCGTTTATCTTGTAGTTTGATATCCACAAAATTAAACCCTTTTGTTATTCCCTACTTCTGCTTTTTAACCCATTATTCGCATTAATTACTCTTTTATGGAGGCCGCCCTAAAAAGCGGCCTCCTTTAGTTAATCCTCTATTGCCTCAATACCTTGTTCTTTAAGTTTTGCTAAACCGTCTTTCATTGCTTTGACTTGTTGTGGCGAGTGTGCTTGCCAAATAGTAATCTCGCCAACAATCTTAAACGGATACTTTGATCGGTAAGACTTTGTTGGATTACCTGGGAACTTTTTGTCGGTTAAATTGGGATCGTCTTCAATTGGTCCTGTGGGTTCTACTAAATAAATTCTTTCTTGCCCTTCGCCTAAAGCAAGTTCGGAGCCCCAAATAGCGGCGTCCAGGGTGGCGGTCAGATAGATGTATTTTGCTTTATCCTGACGTCCATAGTTTGACTGAAGGCCAATCTCAATAAAGTCGCCCATCTTTAGGTCGGCTCTGGTTCCGTGGAAGAATGTCTGTGAAAAAGGGGTTTGAATAGGTTCATTCAATTTATTCTCGCTTTTGTTCCTTTCCATAGTCGTTATATCTTTTGCAACTCATTCCTATCATTCGATTTTTAATTAATTCAAAAATTAATCAATTCAATCTCAAAAATCAACACCGAATTGCATGGAATGCTCCCGGTAGCCGTCGTTCCATACCCGGCAGCGGAGGGGATCAGCAATTTACCCTTGCCGCCGCGTTTAAACTTAGGAAAGCCGACTGTCCAGCCTTTAATAACCCCCGATAAGGAAAAAGTGGCCGGCGTGGAAGACTGGTCGAACACCGTGCCGTCCAACAAATAACCTTTATAATTGACCGTGACGGTGCTGCTCACGTTTGGGTTCGTGCCGCTGCCGGGCGTATCGATTACGTAATACACGCTGTCGGGCGTGATCACTTGGGCAGTCCAGCCCTTCGCGGCAATGTATGCCCTGATTTTTTGGAGTTCGCCAATGGGGTCTGTCGTAGCGCAGGCGTCTTTTTTAGAACAGGCGGCGGCGATCACAATCGCGAAAGCGGCCAATAAATACAATACTTTTTTCATACTATTTTAATTAGGTTAATTACTTTAAGATTTAATTCCTTTCCCTGTTCGAGCATGAACTGGTAGGCTTCTTCAAAATTATTGGAAATAACGCCGTCTAAAATGGCTTCGCGGATGGCATTTTTGATAGTCCCGACGGCGACGCCTTGCGCCAGGCCAAACGTCTCCATAATCATTTCCCCGGTGACGGGCGGCTGCCAGTTACGGATACGGTCTTTTTCCTCAACTATTTTTAGCCGCTCCTTGACCAGTTCGTAGTTTTCAAGATAGCGTTTGACGCGCTCCGGCGACTTGGACGTAATGTCGGCCGTACAAAGGGTCATCAGGTCGTCGATCTCATCCCCCGCGTCAAACAGCAGCCTGCGGATTGCAGAGTCGGTGATTTCTTCTTTGGTCAAAGCGATGGGCCGGTGATGCAGGCGGACCAGCTTCTGAACGTATTTCATCCTCTGATCGTTGGGGAGGCCCAGATTTTTAAATAAACGGGGAACCATAGCCGCGCCCAGTTCCGGATGGCCGTGAAAAGTCCAGCCCTCTTTTTCGTCCCAGCGTTTGGTGGCAGGTTTGCCAATATCGTGAAAAATAGCGGCCCAGCGCAACCAGGCGTTGTGGGTGCGTTGCGAAATATTGTCAAGCACCTGGAGCGTATGGTAAAAATTATCTTTATGACCGACGCCTTCTTTGTTTTCAGCCCCTTGTAAAGCCGCCATTTCCGGAAATAGAAGGGTCAATAATCCGGTATCGAATAATAATTTGAAGCCGGTCGACGGTTTTTCAGAAAGAACGATTTTCTCCAGTTCTACGATATTTCGTTCCTTAGAAACGATCCTGATCCGCTCGCGGTAATTTCTGATCGTGTCGAGCGTATTTTTTTCAATCGTGAATTTTAGCTGGCTCGCAAAACGGATAGCGCGCATCATGCGCAGCGGATCGTCGGAAAAGGTCTTCCCCGGATGCAGGGGCGTCCGTATTATTTTCTTTTCCAGGTCTTGGATCCCGTTAAACGGGTCGATGAGGGTTCCGAAATCTTCTTCATTCAGGCTGACCGCCAGCGCGTTGATCGTAAAATCGCGCCTGTTTTGGTCGTCTTCCAGGGTTCCTTCTTCGACGGCGGGTTTCCGGCTGTCCTGGTTATAGGATTCCTTGCGCGCGCCGACAAATTCAATTTCCAGGTCGCGGTATCTCAGCATCGCCGTCCCGAAACGCGGAAATACGGCGACTTTGGGCGTAGGGGTCATTTTTTGAGCGACAGCTTCCGCTAATCCAATACCGCTACCGAGGCAAACGACGTCGAGGTCTTTGGACGGGCGCGCCAAAATGCGGTCGCGCACGTAGCCGCCTACGATATATGCCGGAGACCCCAATTCTTTTGCGGCGTCGGAAACAATATGTAGAACTTCCCGCTCGTATTTTTGAATCTGAAAAATCACTTTCCCTTTTTTAATGAACCTTTCAAAC
>JBBRMZ010000333.1:0-2687 GCA_038230555.1 Chitinophagales bacterium | reverse complement strand
TCGAACTGGCGATAAGAGGGAATGATAAACTCCGCCCCGTTCGTAACAACATTATTTTGAAACATCCCGTTGACGCCCATCAAAACGTCCCAGTTATGAATCTGCGGGAAAGCGTATTTAAAATCATACGAATAGGTATTTAATTGTAAAAACAGACCCGGAACCGTCAGATATTCGGGATAAGAAAATTCTCTCCGCACGCTTCTTTGATAACCGATGTTGGCCGTCAGTATGCCGTCGCCAATAATAAAATTATTATTCAGGAAAAGCCGGTAATGTTGAATATGCTGGTGCGGATGATTTTTAATATCGTCAATACTCGTTGAATTCAACAGAGCGTCGGACGCGATCGCGCGGACGCTGTCGTTATCCAAAGTCTGCACGGTAAATTTCCGGCTTGCCGCGTCGCGGCTGCCGTCGGGAATGAGCTGCTGATTATCGTACAGCACAAAATTTAGATGCGAGTAGCCCCAGTTTCGGTGCAGTCCAACGGAAGCGGTCGCATCGGTTTCGTTAAAAGCGGTTCCGTACACCCTGCCGTCGTATTTATTCTGGTAATTGGTCGCATATTTGTTCGATACACGCGCCATCCATTCAATCCCTTTATTATTCCCGGCCGCCATCAGGGAATTGCCAAAAGATTTGTTGTTTGTCTGATATTCGGATAAATAATTGAACGTCATTTTCCCGTCGGCGGGCGGCTGCACGGGAATAAAATTAACCACCCCCGCCAATGCGTCTGAACCAAAACTCAAACTGGCGGGACCTTTAATCACCTCCACATGATCCACGCCGTATGGATCGATTTCCACGCCATGCTCGTCGCCCCATTGCTGGCCTTCCTGCCGGACGCCGTCGTAAAGCGTCAATATCCGGTTATATCCCAGGCCGCGTATAAAAGGTTTCGAAACGTTCGGCCCCGTAGAAACCGCCGAAACGCCCGGAATGGCACTAATGGCGTCGATCGCATTAGACGAAACGTGACTTTCTAAATATTCGCGTTTAACTGTTAAAATGGGAACCGGGCTTCTTTTAATCTGCGTCGCTTTGGATAAACCCGTAACCACTACTTCAGATTGCTCGATGGGCGTAACGCTCAGGACGAAATCTGACTGGGCGGCGCCATTAACCGCTACCTGTTTGGAAAAAGATTTGTAGCCTATAAAAGTCGCTACAATCAGAAAATTACCCGTCGGCAGTTGATCGAACTGGTATTTGCCGTCCACGTCGGTCACGGCCCCCATTTTGAGATCGGGAATCGTGATGGTTGCGCCAATCAGCGCGGTTTTGGATTCCTGATCCGTCACGACGCCCGATAGGGACGCCCTGCCTGAACGGGGTTTTGGGTTGTTGACCGTCGTCGTATCCTGCGCCGAAACAGAAGTAGTAAAATAGAATAAATATATAAATAGCGCAAAGCCTGCGCCGAAGTATTTTTTCATAGCGATTGGGTAATGGATAAATAATAAAAGAATAAAAAAATCTGCCGGACGCCGCCGGAAGCAAACCAATTCTATAAAAGAAACCTTCAATCCGTCAATCCCGGAGGGATTATATATTTGTAGACGTTATAAAGAAAATTCTTTTTCCGACTCCGGCGGAGTCATATGTTGAGCAGCTAATCCCGTTTAAGAACTTGTTTATAATCCCATTTACAATGGGTCGTTTCTAATAGAAGCGCCTTCAAGTTTTCTATTTATAATTAACCATGACATCAGCCGCTTAACATTCGACTCCTCTGGAGTCGGTCAAAAATTAACATTCTCGTACTACAAACATTCGACCCTGCCAGGGTCGAAATCTGAACGCTCAAAATGAATGGGATAGCGGAATCATTCAAATTGATCAACCGGGCGAAGGTCGTTTTCTGTAAAAAGGGAAACCGAAGAGTAGATTAACAAAGGGAAGGCGGTCCGCGCAACCGGACCGAAGCGTCCGAAGTGGGAATAAAGTAGGCAGTATAAGAAAAAGCAGACGCCGGCAAGGGTAGCCGTAGCCTGAAAATTGTATAAGAAAAGTAAGAAAGTTCGGTCGGATGAAAAGTAAAATCGCAAAGTTTACAATGGTGGATAGCATAATCTACCCCGTGCAAATGTTGCTTAGCGCCTTGCGCGTCGCAATTTTCAGTGTATTCGTGCGAAATAAAATAATGGTGCGTATCCCGGACCAACGTGGCGGAAAGAAAAACAACGCATAAAAACGTCGTATAAATCCTAGTATAGAAAAGGGAAGCGCGCAAGCAGCCGGTATTTAGTTACAAATATACGGATTCCTGCAACAGAAAGTCAAAGTATTTTCTTATAAAAAATGCTAATAATGGGTTAAAACTAGCAAAAGTGGATAAACACCGGTCTACCTTTTTGTTTATCCAACTATAAACCATTTTGAAAAAGGCGTTTTTGAAGACACTTTTAGTTTACCTTTCCTCAAATTGACTACTATCCGAGGAGGCGGTCAGACCTTACTCATATATGCATCAGATACGGCTTGTGTACGGCTTATATACGGCTTATATGCGACTCAGGGGTTGACGGATAACAAAGGCTGCTAAGGATAAACGGACGTCGGGGTTGGGATTTTCGGGATAAAAGGAACTGTGCGCCTGTTATATTCACTTCCGGTTTTCGGGTCTATCGTCCTGGAGCCCTTTTCGGACTTTTTCAACCCATTATTCGCATAAAAACGTT
>JBBRMZ010000332.1:0-2712 GCA_038230555.1 Chitinophagales bacterium | reverse complement strand
TTTTATGGGCTTTGTTCTTTTTATGCGTTCTGCGGCTGACGTTTCTTCCCGCTCCGTGCGGTGCGAATCCTAAATTATTGGCAGTCGTGGCGCCTTTTACAATCAGGATCGGCTGGCTCATATTCAGCGGAATCAGCCGCAACCCAGCCTGGCTATCCGGCACAAATTTATCGTCCAAAGGGGTGGCTCCTTTAGCGTGGTAGAACAAATCATGCTCCCTGAATACAAAATTATGCTCGTTCCAAAACCGGTCCGAAGGGTTCGAATGCAATTTTTGCGCGGTAGCATCATGGATCGTCGCATGGTTTAGTTTGGTCCATTCCCGAACTATTTGCAGCGCTTCCCAATATGATTTTCCTTCTTCGGTATCGTACGGAATCCAGGCATTACTTTCCAATGTTTTTGGCGACAAGTCGCGCCTGAAATTTTCCGCCGCTTTCATACTTTGCGTATATAGATGAGCGCCAAAACCGCGGCTCCCGTGGTGCGTGACCATCATGGTATCGCCCGTGTTTCTGGAGACCCCCACAAAAAGAAAATGATTGCCGTCTCCCTGCGTCGCTAAATGCGTTTTGGCAAAGTTCAAACTGCGCTCGGAGTTCAAAAATGTGTTTTGTTTAATTTGCGCTTCCAGGGCTTTGGGCAAATTGGAATATTCCGCGCGTCCGCCGCCTCCAAAATGGGTGATCGAATGCGCCATATCCAACACCTTTTTGGGCGATAGCCGTCCAAAATTGGTCGCCATCATGGAGCAGCAAATGTCCGCGCTGTGCATGGCCGGGTGAATCGCGTTTTTAGCGACGGCAATTCCGCCCACCGGAATTTGCCCTTCGCCGGTCGGACAGGCGTCCGGCATGACGGCGCCGCCTACCAGCGTGGGCGTTTTCATCAACTCCCGCATTGTGGCGAGCACAGCGTCCACGTTAGCTTTTTCTTCCTCCGTTTCCGCCCGGATGTTTTTATAAAAATCCACAGGCTCCGCATATGGTTCAACTATTTTAGGCGCTACGGAATTCAAATAAGCCGCCAGGTCGCCGCCGTCTAACGCTTGTAGGTTGGCGTGGTCGATGGCGTCCCTGAACCATTTGGAGGGGCGGTAGCCGAGGTCAATGAGGTGTTTTCCGGTGATCATGTATCTGCGTCTTTGAGTTCAAAATCCAATAATTGAAACGGCTAAAAATCATTCTTTTCTTTAAGCGAGGTCGTTATAGCTTTTGCTTGTCTCATGTATACAATGGCCAAATTTCTATAGTTTAATTTGTTGTCTCACTCCGTTTTTTAATCACTTCTAAAATCATAGTATTAAAGTCGTTAAGGATAAAGTCAGCCCACCATTTACTATAGAAGTCTAAACTTGTTGATATCCGATAGGTGCAAGATAAGGTTACCAAACTTTTGGCGTTTTCAATATTTTCAATGTTATAACTGCCTTCTACAACGTCGAAATATTTCCCGCCTATCATAACATGTTCGTCAAGCGTTGTTGGCGGAATGGATTTAGGGTCAACATTTATATCGTAACTAAAACCTTTCCCTTCCTCCCATGTCTTAATTTTCTCTTCAAATTTTATCCCTTTTTCCCAGCTAATTTTTCTAATTCCGCCAATTCCATTCTTGTCGAGTTGCCCGTTTAGCGGTTTGGGAATTCCCATTAAGTGAATAAAATGCGTAGTAATTTCAGTCGGCTTAATATTCCTGACATTTTTGATATTTTCCCAGATTTTTAATTTGTCGGCATTAATCTCAATTTTATTCTCAATGGTATAAAATTGGTCGGTCGCTTGAAAATTACTTTCAATGATAAGAACAATAAAAGGAAATAATAAAGAAACATAAAGTTTTGTCCCAGTCTTCTCCTTCTTTAATTTGATAAGCCTAAAAATGAAGGCTCCAAATGTGCCAAGTAATAGAAAAGGCGCAACAATAATTATTAAGCAAATCATTCCTTCAAATCCGCTTATAAAGGATAGAAAGAAAAATGTTATTACAATACCCCACGGCAACAGCAAGTAAGTCTTGTAAGATCGAAGTTGTTCTTTTGTTGAAAATAAAACTGGAACAGCGCCAAGAATGATAGGTAAAATAAAAATATAAGCAACAGAAACATTTTCGTGATTAGCGGTTACAATCAGCGTCGCTAGAAACGCGTATGCTACTCCTGCGGTCAGTCCAATTAATAAAGTCTTAATACGTGACAGTTTCAAATTTTCAATATTTTGCAGATTTTAAAAGTTCTATTTTGAAACCTACTTCAAAAACTATTAAATATAAATATTATAATTTCAGCGCTAATTTTAACCCCTCTATAAAGGAACTATTATGCGGAGCGGGTTCGGCACTTAAATAAGCGGTTTTTAATGAAGCTCTTTGACAAACCCGGAGGATTTAATTTGATAACCCATT
Organism: Chitinophagales bacterium; assembly: GCA_038230555.1. Taxonomy (GTDB): domain Bacteria; phylum Bacteroidota; class Bacteroidia; order Chitinophagales; family Saprospiraceae; genus JAAFJT01. Next base: position 309 of record JBBRMZ010000332.1, on the reverse strand, counting down.
CCAAGATAAAACGCATGAGCCGCAGCACGTTCGGCCCGGTTCCCGCTATTCAGCAATAGCGTAAGCGCTCCAAGCTCTTTCGCCCATTGTTCAGCTGACTCCATAAGTTTTTTCCCGACGCCGTTTTGCCGGAATTCGACCTTGACAATAAGCGCTGCAATTCTAACGTAAGTACCGGTACAAAATAAATTGATATTATTTAAAGGGGGAAAAATTAATTTTATAAGCATTCCCTACTTGTTGTAAAATTGTTTGAGCTGCATAAAACAATTGATCCGGCGTGCGGTAATCTTCGGGTTTTATCCATCG
>JBBRMZ010000331.1:0-2869 GCA_038230555.1 Chitinophagales bacterium | reverse complement strand
TGTCTGGACTCGGATTTATTGAATTTTATTAATTATATTGAATTCGGGTATAAAATATCCCTATTACACTGTTTTTGTCGCTCTGAATAACTGATAAGAGTAGAGAATGGGATAAAAAACCATAACTATAATGGCCATAATAAAGAAAATACGGATAGTATCCATTGAAAAAATCAATGCCGACAGCGCTATGATTGCTCCGCCTGCGACCCATAATTTACTAGTTAGTTGGTGCGTTTTTCTCCAATTTACTTCACTTTCTAATGTCCAGGGGGTGCGAACGCCGGCAAAGTAATTGGGTTTGAGGCTATACATGCTGTTTCCGAGATAAGCGAAAAATAATCCCAGCAAAATATAGAAGGATTTATCGATCTTCATTTCGCGAACCAGGGAAGTATGTATCATAAAAATGGAAAGAGCGGAAAGAAAAACCAATATTCCCAAGCCCATTTTTTGCAGAACAGATCTTGAAACGGCGGCGGATTTTTTGGGGTCTACCCGATTGATATTTGCTAATAAAAAGTAAGCGCCTAAGCCGACGACCAGCAATAGGAGAATCGTGAACGCTAATTCATTTTTCGAACCTATGCGGTTAGGATTTCCGTTAAATCCCCAATGTAATGGAACTTCAGCCGGTAACTGTTCCCACGACAAATACAAATAACATATTGGAAATCCAATAAGTAGAAATAGAAAAACGGTTTGGAAAGAAAATACTGATTTCATTTTTGGCTAAGTTTAGTTATTCTTTCAATTTAATGAGCCATTTTAAAAGTTCGTCCATGACGGTCGTGTTAAGCGAATATTTAATAAACTGGCCTTCGCGAAGAGCGACGACCAGCTCAGCCTGTTTCAGCAAATCGAGGTGATGCGAGATGCTGGGTTTGGAAATCTCGAAATGATCGGCAATGTCGCCTGCCATCAAGTCTTTTTCTTTTAATAAATCTAAAATGGCTCTCCGGGTTGGGTCGTTGAGCGCTTTAAAAATTAAATTCATGCTGCAAAGATAGATAATTAGACAAACATCTAATTATCTATTTTAGTTTCTTTTTAAGAATCTAATAAATTTTAACAGCGGATGTTAATCTTTAGCCAACGACGACATTATTTTTGGGAAAAGCGGTGAAATGATTTAGATTTGTTCCCTTTTCAAAAAAAACAATCTTCCAAAACATTTTTTACTGGCGTAAGGACAGGTCGAGACCTGTCCTTACGCGGCGGAAGCGGCCCGTCCCAACGACGGCCCCCCTAACTTAACGTAAACAGAACCGACAACCACCATTTTTATTCAATCGCCATGGCAGAACAAAGCAATTTCCCGCAAAAAGACGGCGCAAAGCGAAATAAGAAAACGTCGGCCAACGGCGCGTCCGACGGGTTGTCCAATTATGTGTACGGGAAAGTGCAGCCGCAGGCTTTGGCTTTGGAAGAAGCGGTTCTGGGCGCGCTAATGCTCGATCAGGGCGGTTTGCCGGTAGTGCTGGATATTTTGCGCCCGGAAAGTTTTTATACGGAGGCGCACCAGGCCATTTACAGCGCTATGCTGTCCTTATTTAAGGATTCCAAACCGATTGATTTGTTGACGGTGACGGAAGAGTTACGCAAAATGGGCGAACTGGATAAGATCGGCGGCGGTTATTATATCATCGAACTCACCAACCGCGTGGCGTCGGCAGCCAACATTGAATACCACGCGCGCATCATCGCGCAAAAACATATACAAAGAGAACTGATCCGGGTGGCGACCAACATTGTCCGGGAATCTTTTGAGGACACAACCGACGTTTTCGAACTAATGGACTCAGCCGAACAAAACCTATTCGCCATCACGGAGACAAACCTGACGCGCACGTTTGAAGGAATGGGCAGTCTCTCGGCTAAATTGCTCAAACAACTCGAAGAATTATCCAAAAAGAAAGACGGCCTGACCGGCGTGCCGTCGGGATTTGTTCAACTGGATAAACTGACGGCGGGCTGGCAATCCTCGGACCTTATCATTATTGCCGCCCGCCCCGCTATGGGTAAAACAGCCCTAACGCTGACGATCGCTAAAAACGCGGCGATGGTTTTTGGCAAAGGCGTAGCGCTGTTCTCGCTGGAAATGTCCAATTTACAATTGGTGCAGCGCCTGGTTTCGATGGAGGCAGAAATTCCCAGCGAGAAACTTCGCAACGCGCAAATGGAGCCGCATGAATGGCAGCAACTCAACACTGCCATTGAAAAATTGAGCAAAGCCCCTATTTTTATCGACGATACCCCCGGGATCAACGTTTTTGAGCTCCGCGCTAAATGTCGCAGGCTCAAGGCGCAGCACGATATTCAGCTCGTCGTCATTGATTATTTGCAATTGATGACGGGCGACGGCGGCGGACGCGGCGGCAACCGCGAACAGGAGATCAGCAATATTTCGCGATCGCTAAAGGGGATGGCTAAGGAACTTAATGTGCCGGTCATTGCGCTCTCTCAACTCAGCCGCGCAGTCGAAACGCGGGGCGGCAGTAAAAAACCGCAGCTCTCGGATCTCCGGGAATCCGGCGCGATCGAACAGGACGCCGACATTGTTTCTTTTATTTACCGTCCTGAATACTACCAGATCCTGGAGGATGAAAACGGTAATTCTACCAAAGGCATGGCTGATATTATCGTCGCCAAGCATCGAAACGGCGCTTTGGGCGAAGTACGGCTCCGGTTTAAAGGGGAATTCTCGAAATTCCTGGATCCGGACGATCCGGATTTTAGCAGCCTGGGTTTAAGCCCGAACAACCATCAACTGAACGTCATTACCCGCCCGTCCAAAATGAACGACGATATACCGTTTTGAGGCTATCAGCTATCAGCTACAAACGGCGTTAAAACTGGCTGTTTTTTC
>JBBRMZ010000330.1:0-2909 GCA_038230555.1 Chitinophagales bacterium | reverse complement strand
TAATTCCGCAATTTCCGATTCCGACAAATCGGTAAGTTCCAGAAAATACTCCACAAATATAGCGTCCAAATACTCGTCATGTAGTTCAGATGTTGAAGATATATGTGCAAAGACGGTTGGCTTTTATGCTCCCACAGAAGGGCAATGAAGATTTCGGCGTCTTCTTCCTTCCAGGTGGTCCGGTAAACCACGTCCGCATAATGGGCTTTAAATCGTTTGGCGATATAGGCGGTATCGTCCAAAGTCAGCCCGTCGAAATTGATTTTGGCGGTCAGCGCGGGGTCGACAAAGTTTTGGAGCAGTGCGACGGCGTTTTCCTTGACCTGCATAGCTGATTTGAACATTTTGTCGGCTATGTGGTGGGTTTTAGGCCCGGAGGATGAGCCGGAAGAGATTTTGGGCATGGTCTGTTTGCTCGTTGTAAAGTAGGTTTGACGACTTCGGCAAAAATAAACAATTTATGAACTATAGTATAATGTTCCCCAAAATTCGGATAGATAGTTAAGGTGAAAAAGTTTACCTTTATTATTTATATTCCGTCAAAATGGTTTGTCGACTTTATGGTAACTAAAAATGAAAATTTATACTTGAACATTTTAAAATAAGGTCAATGAAAAAATTCACAACATCTGCGCAAAAAACATTAACACTACCGAAAGAGGTAATTTTAAAAAAACTAGAGGACGAAATGACCAAAGATGCTGAACTCATTTTCACGCAGACTAATTCGCCAAATATTCGCAAAGCAAAAATGAAAGACGGTAGCACGATCGTCATTGCAAGTTTCGACAAAGAAAATGGCAAGACATTAGCAATGATAGACCATAAAAACCTGTCGGAATATTTTGAAAGGGAGGAGATAAAACTAAGGTTGAAGAAAAAATTAGAAACAATATTTCAATAATAGAACTCAATAATAACGGTTCTGTGACAATTTTTATGACGTTAAAAATTAAATGGCTGAGTCAAACTCAATTATGCGAACTGTGTGCGACATAAAACCCGGAAAAGGGATGTGTATTTATTTTTTGCAAAAAAATAAATACACATCCCGCCCCTTCCTCCCTGCGCGCGGATGCGTGAAAGCATTTCACAAACATTGTCATACAACCGCATTATTTAGGGTATGAAAAGGCAACCTCCCCCTGATCATTTAAGAACTCCAATTTTGCTTCGCCATTGCTATCAACAAAAAATCGCCCCTTAACCTTTCCTTTCTTATCTTTAAGTTCAAGCTGTGCCGTTTCATTCTTGCTGCCAATAAAAAGACGTTGCGCGCCAAGTTGATTTTTTTAGACGTCTCTTTAAAAGTAGCGTTGATTTGTTTTAATCGTTCCGGCGACGTTGTTTTCAGGTTTGCTTCCTCCACTAAATCTAAGCTTTTTTTAAGACTTCCGTCTCCGGGTCTGTCATAGAAACTCATGCCCGATCTGACGCCGCTTTTATTCTCATTGTATTCTAAGGCCATCACCTGATTGTCATTAAATCGATCGAAAGACAAATGACCAATACCGGCAATTTTTCCATTGGGCGTCTTAAAACTATTAAAGACCAATCCCCCCATTTCATCGCCTGACTGATTAAATAGAGCATTCCGGCCATGTATTCCCTGCCTTCAGAAATAGATACCGGATATTTTTGCCCCCCATTATCGGGTTGGCAATCCGTTCTTTGTTTGAAATAACCATAACTGGCGTGCCGTTGGCATTTACGATATTGATCCGTTCAGCAGTAATTTCTTTAAATCTTTTATTGTCGTCATTTTTGTTAAAAGCAGTGATTAGAAAAAATCCTACGATAGTTAAAAGCATAATATTGCTAAAAATTAATACTCGAATAAAAAATGGGTGTTGGTTCATAATCGTAATTATTTAGTTAAGTAAATGTGTATAATTTTATTATCTAAAATCTGCCGAAAATGAAAAGGGAAACGCGTTACTCGCTTTGTTGGATAGTTTATTCATTGAAGTCGCCTCCACAAAAAAGCCGCGTTAAACTATGAAAAAGTATAACGCGGCGTATCTGCTAAGGAACATTTTTTCACTCATCACTAATAACTCATCCCTCCCCCCTTCATTCCTCATTTATCATTCATCATTAAGAACATCATTCCTTAAACACCTGCTGCACCGCCGTTTCCCCCGCAGCCCGGGCTTTAATCAGATACATTCCGGCGGGGAGGGCGGACAGGTCCAATTGAGCAGCCGCTGCCTTTTTCATCAGCAGGCGACCGTCCAAGTCGAACGCCTCTATCAAATCCACCGGAGCTTTTTCGCTCGCTGCCGAAACCATTCCGCGCGTTTGGGTCGGGAATATTCGGAGGCTCCCATTGCCGGAACCGGAGGCGACCGCCGCGGTCTCTGAAAATAGATCGAACTTTTGCACCGTGGTTCCTATTGTATCATCATAAGCCACGTACGGCGTCGAACCTTTGAATGCCAAAGATATATCTCCGGGCTCGCCAGCGGATAACCCCGCCTCTCCAACGGCGCCCCAATTGGTTCCGTCGAATTTCATCAAAGTGGCTTTACCATCATTCTTCCTATCCCTATATGCCAAATAAGGCGTCGAACCGCTGAATGCTAAAGAGATATAAAAGGCTTCTCCAGAGGAAAAACCTCCCGCGTCGACGGCTACCCAATTTGTTCCGTCGAACCTCATCAACCTGGCTTTATACCCGTTTGATGGTTCACCTTCTATATACGCCACATACGGCGTCGAACCGCTGAAGGCTAAAGAAATAGATTCGACCTGATAATTCGAGAACCCTATAATACTCCCCAAAAATAGGACAGCGAGTTAAGGTGAAAAATGTATAATTTTATCATCTAAAATCTGTCTAAAATGGAAAAGAAAACGCGTCGTAAACACACTGCGGCTTTTAAAGCAAAAGTTGCCCTGGAAGCGCT
>JBBRMZ010000329.1:0-2953 GCA_038230555.1 Chitinophagales bacterium | reverse complement strand
CGCCGTTACCGAAGGACTCAATAATTTAATCCGGAGTATCAGAAGAAGCGCTTTTGGTATGCCTAACTTTAAGCATATCCGCCTAAGGGCATTAGCCATATCTTCATAACCATTAAAATTGTCACACAACCAATATATCCTTGGAATAAAAATTATCCAAAATAGTTCAAATCTTCTATCATGTTTTTGTTAATAAAAGCGTTTTCTCTACCCTTGCGGCGGGTATTTAAGATTTGAATTCTTTCAAATTATTCAATATTTTAAAACAGTCAGTACAAATAGTCTACTTTTAGGATAAGAAATTTTAAAATGAACTTTAAGCCATAAGACAATAATAAGAACATTTAAGTAATTATAATTACGACTTTAAGCGGCTTGCGGTCTTTATGACAGCAAGCCGCTTTTTTATTACGGCTGATAGATAGGAGTAGGTTTGACTTCAAATTAAATTTAATTCCGGTAAGTTTTTTCACATCAAAAATTTTTATGATGATTTACCTATAATAGAAGCTTCTATAGCCGGCTCTTGAATGTGTCTTCCGCTAACATAAATTATTCTCAAAAAATATAGACAAAATTTAATATAGTTTATTGAATTTATCTAAAAATCGTAATGAAAGCAAAAAAATCTGTAATACCCTAAATGTGCGAATGGAGGAGGTAAAAGGGAATTATCGCTTCACAGATTTAGCATCTCGTGAAGAGTAAAATTAATTTATATACTAAAATAATATAGCAGGCGAATCTGAAACTGCTAAACAAGAAGTAGGGCGAAATTGCCGAAAGCGATAGTGTAGGTATTTTTATAATAATATTTATTAAGTCAAATTTATCAAATTGTATGATTTATTTTCATGCTAACAATGACAACAAAGACAATGATACGCAGGTGTTTGTGTCCGTTTTGATAAAAATCAAATTTTATCTGCTCAGGTAGAAGTAGACTTTGGAAAATTTAGCGAAAACCAAGAGATTATAAACGCAAGGGATTAATAATTCTTTTACAATATATAAAAAATTTTATATATTGTCATATTTAACCTCCGAAAATTGAATATAGCATTGTGTTTAACGATATTCTAAATCTAAATACCATTCACTTTAATTTATGTAAAATTTTATAATTATGAAAAACTTGTTACCCTTTTTGCTATGCTTTGGTATGTTTACCGCCGCGACATTTAAAAACAACGCGCAGTCGGCCATGGTTGACGAATTCAATATCGACATAGTGCATACCATAAGATTGCAGTTCAACCAACTGCATTGGATGAATTTACTGGACTCGCTCCGGCTCTACGGCAATGAAATGATCATTGGCGAAATTTCCATTGACGGCGCGACTTTTAAAAACGTGGGCGTCCGGTATCAAAACGGCGAGGCTTGTCGAATGGGTAGCCGGCGCAATCCCTGGCATGTGGAACTCAATTATAAGGATACTACTCAAAATTACCAGGGGCATACGATCGTCGAATTGTCGAATGCATTTGAGGATCCAAGCCTTGTCAGAGAAATGCTGGGTTACGAAATTGCCGGAAAATATTTTCCGGCGCCCAAAGCCAGCTATGCGAATGTATCCGTGAATGGAGAAAACCGGGGCGTCTTTATCAACGTAGAGGCCGCCGATCCATTGTTCCTCAAAACGAATTTTAAAAGTTCAAATGGGGCGCTGGTTAAGCCAATCGGCTATATAAAGTCCGGCGAAAACAACGGCTGTAGCCTGGCGTACGGTTCGTTGATGTTTGAAGACGCGCTGGATTGCTATAAGCGCAATTTCGAGGCCTCCGGCAATTTTAACTGGAACGACCTACAAACTTTTTCAAAGACGCTGTTGGAAGAGCCCAATAAATTTCATCAGCACATCAACGGCGATAAACTTCTGTGGATGCTGGCTTTTAATACGGTGACCGCCAACCTCGCCAGTTATTCGGGAAAATACAGCGACAAATACATGCTGTATGAAGACGGACCGGCCCATTTCAGCCCATTTCTGACCGATCTGTACGATTGTTTCGGAGGATTTCAAAACACCGGGAAAGGCGGGAACCTGAAGCTCGAAGCGCTGCAAGGGTTGGACGTTTTTTTGAACGCAGACAACCCGAACAAACCGCTGATCGCTCAGGTGCTAAAAAATGAGGAAATGCAGAAAGTCTATCTGACGCATATTCGACAAATCTGCATCGACAATTTTGAGAACGGTTGGTATAAAAAAAGAGCCAAGACCCTCCAGGGGCTCATCGCGCCTTATTTTTATAACAGCCCTGAGAAGGGCGACTTTTCGATCGCCGATTTTAATACTAGCTTAGCCGCTACGGTTTCCAACGACCATATGACCAAGCCGGGCGTCATAGAACTCATGGAAAAACGAACGCAATATTTAAGAGCACATCCCGCGCTTGCGTTTATTCCGCCGACCGTGGCCAGAGTAAAAGCGGAGAAAAGGAAAAAATTCGGCGACGTGCCAGTAACGACATTTCGTATTACGGCGACCATTGAAAATTATCCTAAACAAGTCAGATTATATTACCGGAGCGACCCAAAAGCGTCTTTTGTTGCTGTTCCTATGAAAGACGACGGCGACGGCCCCGATAAGAAAGCAGGCGATAAAGTTTATAGCGTTCTGATTGATCCGAATGGGGCGTACGCTGAAATTGAATATTATATTATTGCTGAAAATAAGGGAGGCATCGGGTATAGCCCGGCTAATTATATGTTCATATGTATAAAGCAAGTTTAATAGAATTAAATTAGAAATTTGAAAGGGGCGCGATCTATTTTCTCAAATATGTTATAGGGTTAAGAATTAAGTCTATAATAGACTTCTTGCGAAAGTATTTATTCGGTTATTTTTAATTGAATTTCGTGGTTATAAATACCGGCAATCAGGTTAAACCTCAATCCAAATCGTTTGCGCCGGTTTCTGTATTTAGCCGTTAGTATCCTGAACACTTTT
>JBBRMZ010000328.1:0-2994 GCA_038230555.1 Chitinophagales bacterium | reverse complement strand
TTTCACCCTGGCCCCATTCATAACCAATTTGAATAGGAATATCAATTGTACGGTATCGGTTATAAGTAATTTTACTATGGACCCCTATCACTTTTTCCTGCTTGGTTTGTGTTCCTGTTAGTTTTCCGTTTGCGTCGAAAATGGAGTCGATGACGGTAATGACTCTCGTCTCTGCCGGATTATTATAAGTAAATACTTCATTGTTTTGCGCGTATATCAGCCCCGCCCGGATAGCGAAACCGTTGTTGAAAACATAAGACGCCCGCATGCCGGCGGAGAAAGCGTACCAGGGCCGTTCCATTGAATCCCGCGCTTTTGCATAAGGCGAATTTTCAGCGTTGCGGTCTTTAAATTCCCGCATGGCCAGTTCCGGCGATCCGTATAAATCAAAATACCATCCTTCGTTGCCTAAAGAATTACGGCTGGTAAAAGATGGGCAGCCCAGTCCAGGACCGGGTTTTGCCATTTTTGCAACCAGGTTTTGAAAGGTCAGGCTCTATTTATTGGAAGTTAAGACCGGATACTCTTTAGATAATGTTGATATTTCACGCGCCATAGACGCCGGCTTAACGGGCTTATTTTCAAGCTGCTGGACGTCCAAATGCTCCGCTTGATTTGTAGGGTCTGACGAATTTAAAGTTAAGGCCTCTGATGTAGTTTCGGGAACGCTATTTTGCGACGATTTATTTCCAAAAATCGAAGCTACCGGGCGAAGCGCAGTAGCAGCCGTTTCAACTGGTAAATAGGAAGAAGCAAAAATATTTTGCAAATTGTTTACGCTCTTTTTTGAGGCCGGCGAATAGCCGCTTATGCCTGCCAGCAGTAGCAGTAAGGAAAAGGACGCCATCTTGCCGCCTGTTCTATACCAGAAACCCGCTCTTTGCTTGCGCCGTTCGGCCATGATCCGGTCAAATAGGTCATCGGCCACCGGCGATTCGTAATTTCGTAAAGTAGATCTAAAAAATTGATCCAATGATAAAGAATGTTTCATACGTTGATTTTTTCTGTTGCCAGAATCTGATGTTGCAGCTTTCTGCGGGCCTTAGTCAGTTGCGAACGCGAAGCGCTCTCTTCGATCCCCAGCAGCGCGCCAATTTCTTTATGGCTAAATCCTTCGATAGCGGCTAAATTAAAGACGATCCGGTAACCGTCGGGCAGCGCCGCAATTAATTTCAATAATGTTTCTTCCTGCAGCGTCGAATATACGTCCGGTTCGACGCTTCCTTCATCGACGTCGTCTAATCCGCCGCTTTCGTTTTTAAAAGACAATTTATCATATCTTTTTAAAGCGGTATTAGCCACAATGCGCCGCATCCAGCCTTCCAGCGACCCTCTCTGCTCAAATTGATGTATGTTACTGAAAATTCGGACGAACGCGTCCTGTAGGATGTCTTCGGCTTCAAAAGAACGGCGCGCGTAGCGACGGCATACGGTCATTAGCTTTCCCGAATAGCGGGAAAACAATTCTTTCTGACAACTCCGGTTTTCGCGTTGGCAGCCTTGTATCAGTTGTTGTTCAGTCAAATCGTTCCGGCTTATGGATAAACGGAATGTTGGAGGGTAAAGTTACCTTTTCTGTAAGACTCTTTGAATAACGAAAACGCTGCCCGGATATTGAAAAAGCGCTGAAAAAATCTGAATAAATAAATTATTTTTTTAATGCGTTCTCAATATTCTTATCGGGAATGAGCCAGACTGCGGATTGAAGAATAAATAAAACGCCGGAAATAACGGGATTGATGAAAGCAAACGCTATGGCGGCCATCGCGCAGAATGTAGAGAACATTACTTTCTTATCCTGTTTTTTGATCGCCTGGCCTAAAGCGTCGTCAACGCTCAGAGTCTTTAAAATATTTCGTTGTAAAATACTGTAAGAAAAACCGCAAAACATAAACAGGACTGCATAAACAATGATCGTATTGGGCGCGAAATGCGTTTCGCCCATCCAGTTGGTGGCCACCGGCACCAGCGAAAGCCAGAACAGTAAGTTCAAGTTGGCCAGCATGATCGGGGAATTCACACTTTTCAGAGTATGCAACAAGTGATGATGGTTACCCCAATAAATCCCAATGAACAAAAAACTAATCAGGTAACTAATAAATACCGGGATCAACGGCTTCAGCGACGCCCAGTCCGCTTCATGCGGGGCCTTGATCTCAATACCATGATCGTAATAATTACGGCCAGAACGCCGTCGCTAAACGCTTCCAGTCGATTTTTGTTCATGCTGTTCTCTCAATATTTTTCAAACCTTGCAGCCCATCCCCCTCCGGAAGCCATTTTTACAGTCAATTTATCTTTCGCGCTTACCTGTTTTACCGTTTTCTTATAATCCGTTGCGTCGCGGTCGGCGTTGAGGCCGTCTTCAAACAGCGTGGCCTGATAAGCGCCGTCGCCTAAAAAAGAAAGATCGACGGTGATTTCGCGGGAATCCCAATTGGTCATGGCGCCTGCATACCACACGTCGCCTTTGCGGCGGGCTAAAGAAACAAAAGCGCCTACCTTGCCGTCGAGCGATTGCGTTTCGTCAAAGGTAGTCGGCACTGCGGCTATAAAGTCGGTACATTCCTGTTCGCGTTGATAGGTGGTCGGGTTGTCGGCCATCATTTGCAGGGGCGCTTCAAAAATTGGGTACATCGCCATTTGATGACAGCGCGTGCCTTGGGTCATGGGGTTGCCGCCCACGGTCCGGTAGCTCTCTTTTGAAGCGTTGCGCATCCCGCCTGGCGTATAATCCATCGGTCCCGAGACCATCCGGATGAACGGAATGCTGACGTCGTATTCCGGCTGACCTTCTGTCTGCCATTTCATGTTTTCTAATCCTTTCACGCCCTCAAAATTAACGACGTTCGGCCAGGTTCGTTGAAAACCGCTGGGCTTATACATCCCATGAAAATCAATAATTAAATGATGAATTTTGATTAGTTTTGATGGGTTTCATAATCAATCAGTCCATGATATTGATGGCTTTGACGGCGTCGATAGGTTTAGTCA
>JBBRMZ010000327.1:0-3009 GCA_038230555.1 Chitinophagales bacterium | reverse complement strand
TGTATTATCGTTAATTGCAGTTAGTTACCTCGGCGAGACCTTCGGGAAAAACCTCGAATATATAGAAACGGCTTAAAATAAATGCGACATAAATCCCGCAAAGATTATCCTATAACCGCCTAAATAATTATTATGAGCGAGCCGTCTAAATCGCCGATCTCCAACGGGATGCAATACCAGTTGCAAATATATATTGCCGGGTTGCAGGGTCAAAAACCCGCGCTACCCGTTTCTTTTGAAGACTTGGAAGCAAAAGCGCGCGAGGTGATGAAGCCGGAAGCGTTCGCTTACGTGGCGGGCGGAGCCGGATCAGAATCGACCGTACAAAATAACCGGAAGAGTTTTGAACGCCGGCAAATTATTCCCCGGATGATGGAAGACGTCTCCAGCCGCGATATAAGCGTGGAGTTATTCGGTCAACATTTTCCGACGCCGCTGTTGTTGGCTCCGGTCGGAGTATTGGGAATCGCGCATCCCGAAGCGGAAATTGCGGTAGCGCGGGCGGCAAAAGCGCTGCATATCCCGCAAATCCTGAGTACGGTTTCTTCTAAAACCTTAGAAGCTGTGGCGGAGGTTCACGGCGACCATCCCCATTGGTTTCAATTGTACTGGGGCAGGGATGACGCATTCACCAAAAGTTTAATCAGCCGGGCCGAAGCGGCAGGGTATAGCGCCATCGTGGTCACGCTGGATACGCGGATGCTGGCGTGGCGGGAGCAGGATATTCAAATGGCTTATTTGCCTTTTTTGCAAGGCGACGGCTTGGCTAACTATACCAGCGACCCGGTATTCCGGGCTGCGGTTGGCGACCCGGAAAAAAATATCATGCAGGCGCGGATGCACTTCGCGAATTTATACGCGAACCCCGGTCTGACCTGGAAGAACCTGGAAATGTTAAGGAAGCATACTAAATTACCCATTTTGCTAAAAGGGATTCAGCGACCGGAAGACGCCGCGGAAGCGCTGAAGCACGGCGTGGACGGAATCATTGTTTCCAATCACGGCGGCAGACAACTGGACGGCGCGATCGGTTCATTGGACGCCTTGGAAGCGGTCGCCGACCGGGTCGGCTCGCAAACAACCATTTTATTCGATAGCGGGATCCGCAGAGGGGCCGACGTTTTCAAAGCGATGGCGCTAGGCGCCAAAGCGGTTCTGTTGGGCCGCCCCTATGTGTACGGCCTGGCGATCAACGGCGAAGCGGGCGTCCGCGAGGTTTGCGCTAATTTATTGGCGGACGTCGATCTGACGCTGGGTTTGGCTGGTTACCGGAACTGGTCGGAAACGAAGGTAAATTGTTTAGTTAAAATTAACGCGTTTATTTTAGATTGAAGTAAAATACGAATTTGTTAAATAAAATGGTTCTGTGACAATTTTAATGGAGCGAATTATTTGGCTGGTGATAAATGGTTATTTTAAGCGGCAAACCCTTTAAAAAGGCGCCAATTTGAGCCTTATAAATAGTTCTAAATTTATAACCCATTAAAATTGTCAGAGAACCAGTAAAATCTTAGGTTCAGAGATACGAATTTAAATTTTTTGAAGCGATAAAACTAATATATAATCATGTGTAATTTAAATACACATATAAAATTTTATTCTACTTTTTTACCAAAATATGACACTAATGCTTGCAATAATGCTTACAAAATACTAACTTTGTAATGTCGAGTTTATTAACTTAACGCGCTCAAAAACCAAAGCTATGTCCTCACCTTATTTCGCTATTCGCTATTTAGTAGCTGTAAAAGACTATTCCAAATCTAATATTCTTCTAAATCTTATTTTTCGGCGCGGTGTCTCAAACGCCCCTTCTATGTATATTTATAATTAATATCATTATAGAAGAATCGTCTTAGTTCCCTTATTATCAACAGATTATGTTAATTCCACGAGAAAATAGCTATGAGAAAACCATTACTATTTTGAACGCGATAAAATATAATAGGAATAAAATGTAAAAGGTAAAATAAAAAAATCCCATGCTTGCCAGGCAAGATGGGATCCTACGGTTTGGCTTTGGCGAGCCTCTCTCAGCCGTCGAAAAGGAAAGTGAGATTTAACCATATTACAATCATTTTTTAGAACGTAAAGTTATGCAAAAAATTTTAAAATTCTTTATTGCCATATTATGTGGCGGCATCATCTTTTTTGCTTGTAAAAAAGAAAACTCGGATACAAATGGGTCTGCGCTAACTAGCCAAATTCCAACCGAACCTGCTATTATCAGTTTTGATAATTTGAATGCTAAAACAAAGGTAGAGGATAGCATTTTAATTTTTGAAACTTTTATAGATTTTAAGAGAACGATTAATTTTCTTCAACATGCTGCAATTTCTGAAGTTGAAAAATGGGAATCTTCACTATCTGGTTTCAGATCTATTCAAAAGTACTATGCTTTGGCAAAATCAGAATGCAAGGATACGCTCAATCAATATAATGTTTCCCAAGTAGCGGCTAAATATTCTGGAAAAGTAATTCTTTCTACGGAGGGTTATATTTATCCATTAATTGGCAATGGTTCTTGTTATGGTCGAATAGTTGGTGATAAAGGAATATATAGGATAGGAAACTTGACTGTTTTATATTTCAAGGGGAAAGTTATTGCTGTAACTGATGGTGATTTAAAAAAAATAGAAATAGCTAAAAGGGATCTTAGTGAGGATATTGCGAAAGGTATTTATATACACGATCTTATATATAACCCTCAAAATTTATCTTCTAATTCACTATCAGTTAGAGGAACTATAGTACCAAGCTGCTACGGTTCATGTCCTGCATTTTACGGTAAAACAACACAATTTGATACTCCAGCTGGAGAAACTAATTTTTTACAATGTTCATATAATATAGTAGATAATGGAGTAGCATAAGTAAAGGTACAGAATAAATTAATAATATTTATCTTCGCGTAAATTCAGTATTTATGGGAAGGAAGTTATTCGTTACTTTTAGCGACGCCGCGCTTGCGGAATTAGAACAGGGTTATCGCCAGGGTTCGAGTCACGC
>JBBRMZ010000326.1:0-3072 GCA_038230555.1 Chitinophagales bacterium | reverse complement strand
TTTACAACAAGTAGGGAATGCTTATAAAATTAATTTTTCCCCCTTTAAATAATATCAATTTATTTTGTACCGGTACTTAGATCAAATTCATTACATTATCCTTTATTTTTACTTTTAGACAATGAACAGAAAAGACTTTCTTAAAGGCTTGGGATTAGCGGGAACAGGGGCGCTTTTTCCGGCTCAATCTGTCAAAGCTAAGTCAACTCAGCTGTAGCGCAATTGGAGCGCTTGCGGCGTTTTACTGGCGACCCAGCTGCCTGTATATTGATTCCTACCGAAATGCGTGGTCCTTATCCGCTTGATTTAAGCGCAAAAAGCGCTATATTTCGTAAAACGGTAAATGAAACGCAAACGGGAGTCCTGCTTTCCTTCACCTTTGCCATTGTCAATATTAATAATAATTGTGCGCCTATAAAGAATTGCCGGGTTAATATTTGGGCCTGTAATAAGGACGGTATCTATTCCGGGTTCAGCAACAGTATGAATGCCGGAACTGTTAATTCTACTTTTTTTCGTGGTATCCAAATCATAGTCGCGAACGGCCAAGTAAATTTCACCACCATTTTTCCGGGCTGGTAATCCCGTTTACCCTTTTTCGGGCAGCGCAAGTTAAGATTAATTTTTACGACCTTGCTGGCAGTAAAATTATTTCGCTCTATCAACAGGCGCTTGGCGCGGGCGATTATGAAGTCGATTTAAATAAAGACACGGCAGGACTTTTGCGGGGCGCCTATGCCTATCAATTAACTACAGAAAATGACCGCGACATCTTTAGGCAAGTAAAAATCCTTACAATGGTATAATAAAATTGGAGATTCCAAAAATAGCGCTTTATTTTACTCGCTGTAAGTAAACGCAATTATTCTCGAAGCTCTAAAATAACCTTTATGTCTTTGTTCAGATTAGGGGAGAAACCAACGCCTTCGCAAAGCGTTTACCTGGGGATAGCCGGCGTCGCTTTATTATTTATTATTTGGCTGGGATTGGCGGAAGCCTTTTCCCGGTTAAAACCTGTCGTAAATTACGAAACGCGGTTAGATAATCCCGCTGCCGGAATCAACCGCGATTCCTTATCGCGCGTCGACTCGGTCAATTTAGCGCGCGCCACAAAATTCGAGAAGATCTATCCGCTGCTTCCCCCGCCGCAACATGTAATTATGGCGATTGGAAATTTATTCAGCCAGGATGATTTAATAAACAATATGGCATATTCAGTCGGCCTAAATATTAAAGGTTACTTTTGGGCGATTACATTGGCGCTTTTATTGGGTTTTCCGATTGGGTTGTTTCCAATTATTCGCGGTTTATTTTCCAAACCGGTGGACGCCATGCGCTATCTGCCCCTCTCGGCGCTGACTGGACTATTTATCCTCTGGTTTGGTTTATACGATCACATGAAAATAGCTTTTCTGGCTTTTGGTATATTGGTTTATTTGTTGCCTATTGTCGTACAGCGGATCGACGAAGTGGACGACGTCTATAAAACTGCAGTTTTTACTTTAGGCGCTAATAATTGGCAAATGGTTAGTCGCGTATATATTCCAGCGGTCTTATCCAAAATTATTGACGATATTCGGGTATTAACGGCTATTTCCTGGACTTATATAATTATTGCCGAATTGCAAAACCGAACTTTCGGATTGGGATCCCTGATTTTTTTAAAATTCAAATCCGGCCAGATCAATAAAGCTTTTGCTGTTTTACTCATTATTATTCTAATCGGATTTTTGCAGGATCGTATTTTTGGTTTTATAGATTCAAGATTGAATCCGCATAAATATTTCAAAAGGGAACCGGCTGGGGTCGCAGAAACCCGATATGGCGTCTTTGCAATATTGGGCGTTTTGTTTCTAAGCATTTTACAGGAAATATTTCTTCCGTCGCTTAATTCTTCTATGAGCAATTTTATATGGATCGCTTTAATTGCCTCGTTTATTATTATTTTTTATGGCGAATGGAAAGTTTATCAGGAAAAAGTGGTTTAAGTTGGATAGATTACGAAAAATAAACTGAATTATATAAAACGAAGCATGGTCAATTTTATCAATACAAATTTGCCCGATATAGTAAATTTAAAAGATATTAGTCAATCGTATGACGGTAATAAGACTTTTATTATCAAAGATTTCGACCTTTTAATTGAAGATAAGCCGGAACAGGGGCAATTCGTTATTTTACTGGGTATGTCGGGATGCGGCAAATCAACGATATTGAGGTATATAGCCGGCCTTCAAAAACCTACTTCGGGTGAAATATTAATCAACGAGCGGGTCTTAGACGATAACCGTCGCATCAGTATGGTTTTTCAACAATATTCTTCCCTCCCCTGGTTAACGGTGTTGGAAAACGTTTCGCTGGCTCTGCAATTTAAAGGAATGGAAGAAAAACAAGTCCAAGAAAAAGCGCTGGAGATGATCGAATTAACGGGTTTGGCGGGGCAGGAAAAAAAGTATGCACAATATCCGACATTGTCCGGCGGTCAATTACAACGGGTAGCAATTGCGCGAAGTCTACTGGCTAATCCCGATATATTATTAATGGACGAACCGTTTGGCGCTTTAGATATTAATACTAGGCTTCAGATGCAGGATCTGTTGCTGAAAGTCTGGAAACAATTTAAATCGACGATTATCTTTGTGACCCATGATATTTCAGAAGCAGTTTATCTGGGCGACGATATATATATTATGAAAGCGCCGCCTTCTAAAATTATAGACCATATACACGTCGATCTCCCAATGGAAAGAAACCGCGATACAAAGCGAGAACCCCGTTTTAACGAACTTGTCCGCGAAGTGGAAGACCGGATGGTAAAAGTAATGAATGGCTGAGGGCAAAGAATCAGGTGAATGAAATTACCTGTCTGACTGATACGATTTCAAACCAGTATTTGTGAATAGAATCCGCAATCTCCAAAAGTCCTTCAAAAGAAGGAGGTTTTACAATAAAAGAACTGGCCCCTAAATTATAAGATTGTTTCAGGTCTTCCGGGGATTTAGAAGTGCTAAAAATGATGATCGGTATATGTTTAAGCAAAGGGTTTCCCTTAATTTCTTTTAGCACCTCTTT
>JBBRMZ010000325.1:0-3089 GCA_038230555.1 Chitinophagales bacterium | reverse complement strand
GAGAATGCTAACCCCTTCCGTATGACGATCCGCAAACATCCCCGACGGTAGATCTACTGAAATGATCGTCCGGCCGGATTGATTAATATATTCCATCAGCGAAGCCGTCCAGCCGGCGACCGCCCGGTTAAGCCCCGATCCAAATAAAGCGTCGATAATAACGGCGCCGGCTGGCAGAAGCGGAAACGCCGCTTCTGCCTTCAGCCACTTAAAAGCCGCAGGGCGCTGCCGCTCAAAGTCTTTGAAAGCGCTCTTAAAATCTCCGGTCGTCGATTCGGGCGGCCCGCAAAGATACGCGCGGATGTCGTACCCCGTCAAACCCAGCCTAGCGGCAATAACCAATCCGGCGCCGCCGTTGTTCCCGCCCCCGCAGAAAACGACCACAGGCCGGGGGGTCCAGACCCCCGCAAACCAGTAGGTGAAAACGTCCCCGGCGCGGCGCATAAGGGCGTAGCTATCGACCGGTTCGTTTGCAATCGTATAAGCGTCCCACGCTTTGATCTGTTCGACGGTAAATATTTTCATAAAATAATTTTTATTCGATCTATTGAAACGAACCGCCCCAAAACTACGCCATATAAACGCGCCTGCTTCAATCAAATACAAAAATATCCTAAACAATATCTTTTTTATCAAAACGATTCCCCACCAAAAACGTACCTTTGCGGCATTTTCGGCGCGCTTTTATCGGCAGCGCATATTCTTAATACATAAAAATCCGCTAAAGTATCATGCAACAAACCGCTCACGTTAAACGGACGCCCTACAAAGTAAAAGATATCGCCTTGTCCGCTTGGGGCCGCAAGGAAATTAAGCTGGCCGAAGCAGAAATGCCCGGACTCATGGCCCTGCGCGAAGAATTTGGCGCATCCAAACCCTTGAAAGGCGCGCGGATCGCCGGATGCCTCCACATGACCATCCAAACGGCCGTACTGATCGAAACGCTGCAAGCGCTCGGCGCCGAAGTGAGCTGGTCTTCCTGCAATATTTTCTCTACCCAGGATCACGCCGCCGCCGCAGTTGCCGCCGCAGGCGTGCCCGTCTACGCCTGGAAAGGCATGAACGAAGAAGAATTCGACTGGTGCATTGAGCAGACCATTTTCGCTTTCAATGACCATAAGCCCCTCAACATGATCCTCGACGACGGCGGCGACCTGACCAACATGGTCCTCGATCGCTTCCCGGAACTGGTTTCAGGCATTCGCGGAATTTCAGAAGAAACCACCACCGGCGTTCACCGCCTGTACGAGCGCGTGGCTAAAGGAACCCTCCCGATGCCCGCCATCAACATCAATGATTCGGTCACCAAATCCAAGTTCGACAATAAATACGGTTGCAAGGAATCCCTCGTCGATGCCATCCGCCGCGCTACGGATATCATGATGGCTGGCAAAGTAGCCGTCGTGGCCGGCTATGGCGACGTAGGCAAAGGCTCCGCCGCCTCTTTGCGCGGAGCGGGCTGCCGCGTCATCGTCACCGAAATCGACCCGATTTGCGCCCTTCAGGCCGCTATGGACGGATACGAAGTGAAGAAAATGGAGAACGCCATCCCGCGCGCGCAGATCATCGTCACCGCCACTGGCAACAAACGCATCGTCACGGAAAAACATTTCCGTTTGATGAACGATAAAACCATCGTCTGCAACATCGGCCACTTCGACAACGAGATCGATATGGCATGGCTCAACAAAACCTACGGCTCGACCAAAGTAGAGATTAAACCGCAGGTAGATCTCTATGATATTGACGGCAAAGAAATCCTGGTTCTCGCCGAAGGACGTTTGGTCAACTTAGGCTGCGGAACGGGCCACCCCTCTTTCGTTATGTCCAACTCCTTCACCAACCAGGTATTGGCGCAGTTGGAACTCTGGATGCACGCCAACAAATACGAAAACAAGGTCTACATGCTCCCCAAACACCTCGACGAAAAAGTCGCCCGACTGCACCTTGCCAAAATCGGCGTCGAATTGGAAGAATTACACCCTGATCAGGCAGATTATATCGGCGTAAAAGTAGACGGCCCGTTTAAACCCGACTATTACCGATATTAATCGACAGTTTAAAAACTGGAAGTGTTTAAAAATAACAACGCCGTTAAGAATAAAAGTTCTTAGCGGCGTTTTTTCTCCAAATCCCTGATCCGGTTTAAAGTTTTAGCACTTTAAAACTTCCCTTTAAAAAAATAGTATCTGCCGGCGCGCCTGGACCGATAGGCGCTATAAAAGCAACGTCTAAATCGCCCTGCAATTCCCGTTTTCCGGCGTCATAATAGTTAACCGTTAAAAAATTATCTCTGGCTCCGGCGACATTTGGATAAAAATCTCCTCCTGCATCGCTTTCAATTGAAGTGCTAAAAGAAGCGTCTAAAGTATCTAATACGAAACAATCAGGTCTTTTCCAATTAAAACTATTTATTTTATATTTTCCTTTCCTTAAAGGTATTCCAGTAACAACTAATTGTTCGCTATATAAAGTAATTTTAGGATGAAAATTATATAAAGTTAAAGTACAAGCGCTGTCCACTTTACAATAACTACTATCCGATTTTCTGAAAACTGCGGGGGTGATAAAACTTGCCTTTAAATTTATACTTGATTGTCCCCAATGTTTACCGTCGTAAGTTATATTTATTTCTGTATAATAACGATTATCCAGGTATTCAATAGCAGGATCCGTATTAATTTTTTTGCAAAAAAGCAAGCTATGGAAGCAAAAACATATTATTAAATACTTTTTCATCATATGAATATTAGCTTATGGAGAAGTTGCTCCAACTTTCTAACCTTTAAACTCTTTTTCAAAAAATAATATCAGCCGGAACGCCATTGATCATTAGAGTTTATGTAGGTTTATTAATTAGCTGATAATCAGGATATTGGAATGGTTTGTTCAGGATTCGGAAGTTGTGCAAGCCCGCGCAGGTATGCAAAACATTGGCCACAAAGCCTTGTTTTGTCAGTCGGCATTCGTCTTTTACGATTCTGTACCTTTTCATACTGCCATTAGTATGCTCCACGCGAACCCGAATTTGTGATATGGAGCGGTTATAGCGCTTTTGTTCTTCCGTCAGTTGTTTGCCTTTTGGTTTT
>JBBRMZ010000324.1:0-3113 GCA_038230555.1 Chitinophagales bacterium | reverse complement strand
GTCTGATTTGTTGGAACAGAACGGTTTCTACCGCTTCAAATGGCCGTTTTTCAAATCCGCCCAAAGATAATAGCTTGAAGCATAAATATTAGCATGTATGCAAATGAAAGTTACGCTAAGCGTCATAAAAACCTTTTACCCTCCTATTTCCAAATTATTTAATTTTACCTTTACATGGACGGATTAAGCGGGCGGACGACTGAATCAGTATTTACCCGATTTTAGAATATTTAGTACAGGGGGGGCTTTCCATCCGGCGCGGCTTAATAATCTTGAATCCGGCTATTAGGCGTCAGGGAAAAAAGAAGGCAAAATTATCCATAAAAAATTTATAATCAATAAACCATAGCTGACGGCTCATAGCTGAAAGCTGATAGCTAACTAAACATGAACAGATTACAAAATCGAATCGCCGTCATTACCGGAGGCGCGCGCGGCATTGGAAAAGCGGCGGCGGAAACTTTCTGCCGCGAGGGAGCGACCGTCATTATTTGGGACGTACTGGCGGAAGGAGAAGCGACGGCGCAGGCGCTGCGGGATCAAAATTATACCTGCGAGTTCATGCAGATTAATGCAGTCGACGTGGCGGCCATCGACAAGGCAACGGCGGCGATCTTGGAAAAATACCATACGATCGATATTCTCGTCAACAATGCCGGAATCACGCGGGATAAAACGCTGCTGAAAATGACGCATGAAGAATGGCGGCAGGTCATCGACGTCAACCTGACGGGCGTGTTCAACTGTGCCAAAGCCATCGCGCCCATTATGGTCGAAAAAAAATACGGGCGGATCATTTGCACTTCTTCCATCGTCGGCGTCCATGGCGCTTTCGGGCAAACCAATTACGCGGCCTCCAAAGCGGGGATCATCGGCATGGTCCGAACCTGGGCAAAAGAACTCGGAAAATATAATATTACGGTCAACGCCGTCGCTCCGGGTTTCATCAAAACGGATATGACCGACGCCATCCCGGCCGACGTCCGCGAACAGGCCATCCAAACGATCCCGCTCAAACGCATGGGCCTGCCTGAAGATATCGCCAACGCTTATTTGTTCCTAGCCTCAGAAGAAGCCGGTTTTGTTTCCGGACAGGTTCTGGGCGTCAATGGGATGCAGGCGATTTAGAATCTGTTTGCCTACCCTCCGTCTAACCATGCCGGAAAATTGCTTACTTTTGTCAAAAATACTAGGAGGATGATCAAAATCCCTTATGGTCTGAGCGATTTTCGAACCCTGATAAAGGAAAAGTTTTTCTACCAGGACCGTACCGAATTTATAGAAAAACTCGAAAACTGGAATTCTAAATTTCCCGTTTTCCTGCGCCCGCGCCGGTTTGGGAAGAGTTTGTTTATTAGCGCGCTGCATTATTATTACGGATTAGAACATAAGGATCAGTTTCAGGAACTTTTTGGGAAATTGTATATCGGGCGCCATCCGACCGCCGCAGCTAATAACTATCTGATCTTGCGCTTCGATTTTAGCCGCATAGACACGGCCACGCATGAAAGTACATACGAGGGTTTTTTAAGAAACGTGCTTTCCGGGGCGCGTCGTTTTTTGAGCGTTTATAGTGATTATTTCCCCTTGCAACTAGAGGCAGTCGAAAGCGAGAAAAGTCCTGAAGCGGTTGTTAAATACATTTTTGACTGTGTAATTCAAAATGAAGTTCAGCATAAAATTTATTTACTGATCGACGAATACGATCATTTTGCGAACGAACTGCTGTCTTTCGATATGGACCGCTTCAAATCGGACATCAGCCGAAACGGGTTTGTTCGCAAGTTTTACGAAAGCCTGAAAACGGCCGCTGGGGAAGGTATATTGGACCGGATTTTCATCACCGGCGTTTCGCCCGTCACGCTGGATTCGCTGACCAGCGGGTTCAACATCAGCGACAATATTAGTTTGAATCCTGTTTTTCATAATATGATGGGGTTTACCCACGAAGAATTAAAAGCCATTTTGCGCGAATCGGACATACCCGAACAAAAAATACCTGCCATGACCTCCAATCTGGCGGAGTGGTACAACGGTTATTTATTCGCGCCCGATGAAACCCGGTCTCTTTTCAACCCGGATATGGTTTTATATTTTATCAAAGAGTACCGCATAAAAAACCGGTACCCTTACGAAATGCTGGACGTCAACATCGTTTCGGATTACCGGAAAATACGCAATATATTCAAAATCGGAGGGCCGGAAAACGAAAGATTTGAACTGCTGGAAAAACTGGTCGAAGAGGGTTCCATTCAGTTTTCGCTCACCCGCCTTTATAATTTGGAATCCGTTTTTACCCAGGACGATTTTTTAAGCCTGCTATTTTATATGGGCATGCTGACGCTCAAAGAGGCCAAAAGTCTGCGCTGGCAGTTCGAAATTCCGAATTACGTCATTAAAAAGCTGTATTTTGAATATTTTGCCTCCATTTTTCTGGCCAAGACCCGGTTCTTCAACACGCGCATTCCGATTGGCGACGCCATCGAACAATTGGTCAATGAAGCTAAACCGGAACCGTTTTTCAAAATCGTCGAGTACGTGCTGACGGAAAATCATTCCAACCGCGATGAAATGGCCTACGGCGAGAAGCATATAAAATCGCTGATGACCGGACTATTGTTTCAGTTTGAGGCTTATTTTATCCGCAGCGAGTATGAGACCGCGAAAGGCTATGTCGATCTGTTTTTGGAAAAGACGCCCGACAAGCCAATCAATTATGAAATAGCGCTGGAACTAAAATACGTCAAAAAATCTGCTAAAAAGACTTTAAATAAAGTGGTTAAGGAAGCGGAGGAACAGTTGACAAGGTACATGGCGTCCGAGCGGTTCAGCCGTCCGGACGTTCGGGGTTTTTATGTAGTTTTCTTTGGAGGGACGTTGTATCAGTGGGGAGAATTTGGAAAATATTGAAGGAGTGAAAAAACCGGATGCTTGAAAATGAAAAAATCGAAACGGATTACCTGATCGTAGGCCAGGGTTTGGCGGGTTCCGTTTTAGCTTACCGGCTGACGCAGGCAGGCAGGCGCGTGATTATTATAGATCCCGACGAATCCATTACCGCTTCCAAAATTGCCGCCGGGATCATTACGCCGGTAACCGGTTGGCGGCTCGTC
>JBBRMZ010000323.1:0-3137 GCA_038230555.1 Chitinophagales bacterium | reverse complement strand
TCCCGCAAGGTCGATACTTCCGTCTGTGTGAGTTGATTTGCTTTGATCATCCACAAAGATACGAATTTTAGCGTTTATTTAATGCATACTACTTAACAATAGTCCGTTAAGAAATTATTTTTGTTTTTAGATTTAGGCGGCGATTTTGCCGAGTTGATACAGTTTTTGAATCTTTATTTTATTTTCTGCCTGATTTGGGTCAATTCCGAAAGTCGAAATAAATGTGTTGACCATCAGTTCATTGTTATATTGTGCTTTTGCGTCCGCCATTGAAAAGGTAATGTCAGACATTTTGCTCAATATTGCACTCGTGAATATTTCGATATTCATAGGGTAAAAGTTTGGTTAGGTTTACAACACAAAACTAGAACTTTTACCTTTTTTATTATATCTAACTACTCAAATAAGTAGTATGCATTAAATAAACGCTAAAATCCCTACCTTTGTGCATGATCAAAAAAAATCAACTTACACAGTTTAGCGTTTATTTAACTCTATCTACTTATTATATCCTATTATGCCCCTTAATCAACCTTAATTCTCAATACCCCAACAATCGCAGCATCGACGCCGCGTCCTGTTCCGGCGTTTCTTCCCAATCGATTTGGTTGCCTTCTTCATCAAGATCCACTAAGATCCGGCGGGGAGCGGGAATAAGGCAATGTTTGATTCCGCCAAAGCCGCTGAGGGCGTCCTGATAGGCTCCGGTGTTGAAAAAGCCGATATATAGGGGCTCGTCCTCTTTATGAAATTTGGGCAGATAGACCTGGTTGATATGGGCTTCCGAATTGTAATAATCGGCGTTGTCGCAGGAAAGACCGCCGATGTTGACGCGGTGATATTCTTTATTCCAGTAATTGACCGGCAGCATGATGTAGCGCTCATTGATGCCCCAGGCGTCCGGCATTGTGGTCATCAGGGAATTGTCGATCATATACCAAAGCTCGGAATCGTTCTGCTGTTTCTGGCCGATGACTGAAAAAATGGTCGCGCCGCTTTCTCCGACGGTGTATTTACCGAATTCAGTAAAAATATCCGGCACCGGCACTTCCTCGTACTGGCAGGCGTAACGGATGTTGGCGACGATCTCTTTGATCATGTACTGGTAGTCGTACTCAAAATTCAAAGAATTGGCGGTGGGCAGCCCGCCGCCTATGTTAATAGCAGTCAGGTCGGGACAGATATTTTTGAGCTGGCAATAAAATTTGATGGCTTTGCGCAGTTCCGACCAATAATAGGTAGTGTCTTTTATGCCCGTATCCACAAAAAAGTGGAGCATTTTGAGTTTGATGTTCGGGTTGCCGGCAATCCGGTCTTTATAAAAAGCCATGACGCGGGACTGGCGTATGCCGAGCCGCGAGGTATAAAACTCAAAATTAGGCTCTTCCTCCGTAGCGATACGAATGCCGATATTGCATACGTCGGCGGTGACATTGCTCTCATAAAATTCTAATTCGTCACGGTTGTCGAGAACGGCAATGGAGTTAAACCCGTCATTGATCAGGGCGGCGATCTTTTCCAGGTAGGATGGGTTTTTAAACCCGTTATGGATCAGGACGGTTTCTTTGGAAATTTTTCCCGTATCGTATAATTTTCGGATGAGATCTATATCGAAAGAGGACGACGTTTCGATTTCCACTTTATTTTTCAGGGCTTCGTCGAGCACGAAGCGGAAATGGGCGCTTTTGGTGCAGTAGGCATAGTGATATTTGCCTTCGTATTTGAGCTCGTCTATCGCATTGCTAAAATATTTGCGGGCATTTTTTATCTGGAGGCTGATCTTGGGGAGGTAGGAAATCTTTAAAGGAGACCCGTATTTTTTAATCAGTTTATGGAGATCAATCCCGTGAAAACATAGTTTGTTATCTTGTAAAGTGAATCCGTCCTGCGGGAAATAAAAGGTTTGATCCACCAAGTCAAAATAAGTGTTTCTCATCATGCTTGAAGCTACCGGGCGCCCGGATGGTTTTAACGTCGAATTTTTGTGAATAATTTCAGGAGGCAAAGGTAAAATTTAATATAACTTTTTGAGATTAATTTTTAAGCATGAGCAGAGGCGTTCATCGTAATTTTATCCATTTTTCAAGCCCTTCTAATCTTTTCGCCAGTTCGGGCAGGGTTTTAAAAACGCCGTATGACCGGAGGTAATTCATATAAGGCAAAGCCGGGCTGCCGAACAATTTATCGTTGACCTTAGTGTTATAATTTAAACCGCTCTGAGCCTGGATCTGGGTTCCGTCAGCAATGACGAGGTGGCCCGAAATACCGACCTGACCGCCGATCCGGCAATTTTTACCTATTTTGGTACTTCCGGCTATGGCGGTACCTGCGGCAATGACGGTATTTTCTCCGATTTCAACGTTGTGAGCGATTTGGATCAGGTTATCCAATTTGACGCCCTGCCGGATGATCGTCGAACCCATCGACGCGCGATCAATGGTCGTATTGGCCCCTACTTCTACGTTGTTTTCCAAAATTACGTTACCCAGGTGAGGTATTTTTTTATAGGCTCCGTCTGCCTGAAGCGCGAAACCAAAGCCGTCGCCGCCGATAACGGCGTTGGCCTGTATGATGCAGTAATCGCCGATCTGCGTATTTTTATATACCTTGACGCCCGAATAAATTTTGCTATGCACGCCGATCCGGCAATTCGCGGCAATGTGGGCATGCGGGTAAATAGCGGTGCCGTCTGCAATGACTGCGTTCTTGTCGACAACTGCAAAGTCGCCGATAAAAACGTTTTCGCCGATCTTTGCGTCGGAATGGACGGACGCTTTTTCGGAGACCCCCTTTGGCTGTTCTTCCAGTGCGGAAAATTTTTCCATCAGGGCAGCAACGGCGGCGTAGACGTTCTCCACTTTTACGAGCGTAGCCTCGACGGGCCGACGGGGTATGAAGTTCTTATCGACAATTAAAACGGATGCGCGGGACGTATAGACGTGCGATTCATATTTAGGATTGCCCAAGAAACAAAGCATACCGGGTTCCGCTTCCTCAATCTTTCCGAAACTGGAAACGACCGCGCCGGGGTCTCCCTCGACCTCGCCGCTTAATAACTGGCCGAGTTGTAGAGCAGAAATTTGCATTCGGCAAAGATAGGGGAAGGAATGATGAATGAGGAATGATGAATGATGAAT
>JBBRMZ010000322.1:0-3162 GCA_038230555.1 Chitinophagales bacterium | reverse complement strand
GGTATGAGTCAGGTATGAGTAAAGTCTAACCAGGAGCCAACAGCTAACGCCTAAAATATGCATTCAAAAAAATATCCCAACTACATCCAGGACGTGTACGACGTCGTGCGGATGGTTCCCGGCGGTCGGGTGACGACCTACGGCGCGGTAGCCGGCTATTTACAACTGGGCGCGAGCCGCATGGTTGGCTGGGCGCTGTTCAACCATTTTACAGAAGAACCCGTTCCCGCCCATCGCGTGGTCAACCGAAAAGGCGAACTGTCAGGCCGCCATCATTTTCGACCGCCGGGACTAATGCAGGAATTGCTGGAACAGGAAGGCGTCGCGGTGGTCGACGACCGGGTGCGCGATTTTGACCGGTTGTTGTGGATACCGTTGATCGAACTGGCGGGGTTATGAGCGGATACGGCGATGCGGGGCGGTAATAAATTAATCATATCGGTATGAATATATTGTTCGTTTTTATCGGCGGCGGCGTCGGCAGCTTGCTGCGGTACGGGGTTTCGCTGGCCGTCGCCCCCTACGCGTTCCGCTTTCCCTGGGCGACGTTCATTTCCAACACGGTTGCCTGCCTGATCATTGGTTTTGTGGCCGGCCTGAGTTTAAAAGGTTCTTTGGATTCCTCCGCGCGGTTGTTCCTGGCGACGGGGATTTGCGGCGGGTTCAGCACCTTCTCCAGTTTCTCCAACGAAACGCTCCGGCTGTTCCAGGAAGGGCAACCCTGGGCGGCGCTCGCCAACATCCTTTTCAGCGTGTCGGCGTGTCTGCTTTGCGTGTACGGCGGGATGAAAATAAGCGGCCTAACCGTTTGAAAAAACCAGTGCGCGGCGGGTGGGCGCAAACGCAGTATTCGACATAGCCTTTCAAATACGTTTCCAAATGCAGGTGTATGAACGCGATCTGATCTGGCGTGAGCGTCCGGTCGTAGGAACTGGCGCCCATCGAATTATTGGAAATATGTCCCCAATCGTTGCACCAGGCGCCGGCAGTCGCGTCGTAATTAGCGCAGCCCTGATCGTTTTTTGGCGGGTTTATCGGATACGGGAGCAAATCGGGAAACTGCGCCTGCCAGTCGTGTTGTAAACCCATCAAATGACCGAACTCATGGTTGAGCGTATGCCAGGCGCCGTCGTCCCACTTTTTTTTATACCAAACCTCCCAGTCGCGCATAAAAATGGTCAGGAAACCCATCTGGCTATACATCGCGGAATCCAATTCGCAGCAAACGACCCCGGAGGTCCCGATGGGCTGTGTTTCGTGGGTCATAAACACATTGACTTCCTTATCCGTATGAACGCCGTATTTTTTTGTGACCAGCGTAAAATCCGGGTACAGTAACGAAGAAGCGTTGAAAGCGGTATCGTCCCGATGAAAATAAACGCCTTTCAAAACATACCGGAACCGCTTGGAAACCACGCCGACCCCTTCCGGCGACCGCCAGTTTTTGACCGCCTTACTGTTCACTCGGTTGGCGCCGTCCACAAGGAGGCGCGCCCGCATAAAACCCGTCACGCCTGCCTGATGCGCGGAATCGCCTTCTGGGTAGCCGTCGCCCGTTTCCGTAAAGTTGCCGGAGCCGTCTGTTTTGAGCAGATAGTGAACGTTGACGGCAATATATTTGACGCAGTTCGTATCCGTGCAAACGGCGTCGGCGGGGATGACGGAATCAATGAGAACCGGCGCGGTTCGCGCCGCGACGTCTCGCGTTCCAAAGAGCGGTAATAAAATTATAAAGAAGCGAACCATGAAAACGCGCTGAATCCCTGTTATAAAACGATTTAATTGGCTGTAAAGTTATACATCCCCGATAATAATATTACTGCCCAAAAATATATTTTCATTTCTTATTGTTATAATATTCCAATATATTTGGGGATTCTTTCACTCCTATTTAAAACCGCATTATGGCGTCCCCGCTCCAGGAAAAACTACGCGATTTAATTGCCAAAGGCAAAAGCCGGCAAGCGTTCGACGCGCTGGCCGAACAACTCAAAGGAACCGACGAAGGCAATACCATCGTTTTGCTTCGCTCGCGGTGGAACGCAAATCAGCGCTCCTACAATATGGGCGTCCTGGCCAACAGCGATTATTTGATGGAAACCAACCGCGTCAATTACGCGCTGCTTTCCGTCATCGGCGAATTGGAAGAAGCCGGACCGGCGAACGGCCCGAACTCCACGCAACAAAAAGCGGAAGCGGCCATTACGCAGGTTATTAATAATACGTATAATATTTCGGGCGATCATGTTGTCGGAAATAAAACCATAACGAATGTTCACGGCGATAACTTCACGGGAAATAAAGTTACGACCAACGTTCAAGGTAATTATGTGGGCGGGGATCAACATATTGGAACCGATAAACAAGTGGAAAAAGACCAGCCGGTCAAGAAAAAAACCATTCTTTTTATAGCCGCCAATCCGCAGGGTAAAAGCGAAACCAATTCAGCCAAAGAGAAGCAAAAGATCAGCGACGCCATCAACAACGGGACTTTACGCGATCAATTTGAGCTACAGGATAATTTTTCAAGCAACGTGGGCGATCTGCTGCGCATCCTGAAAAAGTTTAAGCCCGCTATCGTTCACCTTTCCATGCACGGTGCAAAGGAAGGGATGCTGTTTGAAAACGCATCCGGCGGGGTGGATTTTTTATCCGCCGACCTATTGGCGAGCTTTTTTGAACTGCTCAACAGCAAAGAAAAAATTGTAGAATTGGTCGTTCTAAGCGCCTGCAATTCGGTCGAACACGCCCAAGCTGTCAATGAGTTTGTAGATTATGCCGTCGGCATGAACGGACCAATTCCGACCGACGTAGCAGTTAATTATACCAGCGATTTTTATACAAATCTTTTAGAAGGGGACGATTACGAAAGTTCGCATCAAAGTTCCATCCTTTTGTTGCGTCAATACGCGGGCAAAGTAGATTGGCATGGCGAAGTAGCGATTAAAGATATGCCTAAATTATTTAAACCGCGCGGCGTAGCGTCAATGGTTTAACGTCTTTCAATCACTCTTTTTAAGTTTAATATCATAAATTCTCCGTTATGCAACTCAAAGACCTGTTAAAAAATGAAGGCTACCTTACGATCGCGCTGCCCTCCGCAGACGTTTCGCCGCTCCAAATTCTCGTTGAAGACCCGGCGGGCGGTTTAAAACGGTTGCC
>JBBRMZ010000321.1:0-3175 GCA_038230555.1 Chitinophagales bacterium | reverse complement strand
TATAATAATATGTGCAGAAGTAGTAATACAATCGAATGAGTTCAATCTCTTTCATGGCGTTTATCTTGTAGTTTGATATCCACAAAATTAAACCCTTTTGTTATTCCCTACTTCTGCTTTTTAACCCATTATTCGCATTACAAACTATAAAAATTAATTTAACCAATAAAGACAGGTTATGAGTAATATTTTCAGAGGCATTAAATGGTAAATTTTCACAATTATTTTTGATTGCTAAATATAAATACTTGAATATCAGTTTTTTATTTATTTATACTGAATTGAAAAAACTATCTTCTTCCCCACAACTCTATTAATTTGTATTTGTTCTCTCTACATTGCGCTATTATCTTTGTTGCATCAAACGAATTAAAGCCGATTTTAGCTAAAGAATATGTTCATGGGATTATAATTTGTTGTTTGAATACCCGATGATTTTTTCATCGGGTATTTTTTTTATTCTTTCTTTTTTAGCTTTTTGTCCGGTAATTCTTCATTTAAGAAATCGTTCACTTCGTCCGTTTTGATCGTGGAAATGATCTCTCCAAATTCGTTGATGCGGACGTCGTATCCCTCCAGGGATTTATGCACTTTGGGCTTTCCTGTTTTTTTGCTTTCCTTTTTTTCTTTCATTAGCTCTAAGATTTAATTGTTTTTATAAAAGGTTATCAAATTTTGCAGGGGCGGAAGACAGCCTTTGGATGGAAGCTTCTTTTCCAAACACATGCATCATTTCAAAAATAGCGGGACCTTGTACGGAACCGGTCAGGGCAATCCTTAGCAGGGGAAACAAATCGCCTGGTTTAACCTCGTTATCGTGCATCCACCCTTTTGTAAGCGTTTCCAATTCCACAGGGTTATCAAAATTCTGTACTTCTATAAACGCAACAAAATGTCTAAACGTTAATTTGTTTTCCGGCTTCCATTTTTTTAGAAGATTAGGCTGATCGTAGGTTTTGACGTCTTCAAAAAAATAATATCCTTTTTCCAGAAAATCATTTATAACAATTGCGCGGTCTTTGAAAACAGAAACAAATTTAATCAGGTATTCTTCTTCCGTGCGATATCCTTTTTCCTGGGCAAGGGGTAAAATCTGACGCGCAAGCGCTGCGGGGTCGGCGGCGGCCAGGTATTTTTGATTGAACCATTTTGCTTTATCGTAGTCGAACCGAGCGCCCGATTTATTGATCTTTGAAAGGGAAAAAATCTGCACCATTTCGTCCAAAGAAAAAATTTCCTGTTCCGTTCCCGGGTTCCATCCCAGCAGCGCGAGAAAATTGAGAACTGCCTGGGGTTCAAATCCCGCTTCACGGAATCCTTCAAAGGAAGTTTCCGGCGTTGCTCCTTTCCATCCGATCGGGAAAACAGGGAAACCAAATTTAACGCCGTCCCGCTTGCTGAGTTTTCCTTTACCGTCGGGGCGGAGGATGAGCGGCAAATGCGCAAATTTAGGCATAGCCTCCGACCAGCCCAGGGCTTCATAGAGCAGAACGTGATGGCCTGCGCTGGGCAGCCATTCTTCGCCGCGGATCACATGGGTGATACGCATCAGATAATCGTCGACAATATTGGCCAAATGATAAGTGGGGGTTCCATCCGCCTTCATCAATACCTTATCGTCAAGGTCGTTGGTTTGGAAAATTACTTCGCCCCTGATCAGATCCTCAACTTTTACTTCTTTGTTTTCCGGTATTTTTAAACGAACAATATAAGGCGTTCCCGAAGAAAGCGCTTTCCGGGTTTCCTGCTCCGACCATGAAAGACTGTTTTTCATCGACCCGCGCGTAGAAGAGCTATAAGACTGTACGCTTTCATTTTTTAGCCGTTCGCGCATGGCTTCCAATTCTGCGGGGGTATCGAACGCATAATAAGCTGCGCCGGCGTCAATCAATTGAGCGGCATATTTTCTATATATAGCGTTTCTTTCCGACTGCCGGTACGGACCATAGGCGCCGTCGCCAAAACCGATTCCTTCTGTCGGTTCAATACCGCACCATTTGAGCGCTTCCACGATATATGCTTCCGCGCCTTCAACAAACCGGTTTTGGTCGGTGTCTTCGATGCGCAGAATGAACGTCCCGCCCAGTTGTTTAGCAAGTAAATAATTATATAAGGCCGTCCGGACTCCGCCAATATGCAAGGGGCCGGTCGGACTTGGCGCAAATCGAACCCGAACCATGTTTTTAAATTGTAAATGGTAAATGGTATATTATAACCTTTTACGACCGAAAATCCGGGAATGGGGCGTCTTTTATTTTTTTGCAAAAATTAAAAGACGTCCCGCCCTCCGCCCTTCTCCGCGCGCGGAATGGTCTTTAAAAAGTTTTAAAAGAAATTTTATAAAGCAAACGAAGCAGGGCAGCGTTTGTAAATGGCCATTCGTTTTATAAAAAACGAAATCCCTCCCTCTGGTTTCCTGTTTTTCCGGTTTTGATGCGTAAAATTACGTTTAATTCCTTAACCTGACAGGCCTGTTTTTTATTTTCCCTCGCTGCTCCTAACTACTTAAACATAATCTCTGAACAATTCTAAAAACCGATTCTATGTATTTTGCCAAAACGCCTAAGTTGATCCAAAATCTGTTCCCGCATTTCGTATGGAAGGCGCCTACAACGGAGAAAATTCTGTACCTGACGTTCGACGACGGGCCTATCCCGGAAGTAACTCCGCAGGTACTGGATTTATTAAAAACTTACGAAGCCAAAGCTACTTTTTTTTGCGTTGGAGACAATGTAAAAAAAAATTCGGCTCTGTTTGAAAAAATATTGCAGGAGGGCCATTCAGTGGGAAATCATACGTACAATCACCTCAACGGTTGGGAAACCGAAAACCTGCCTTATTTTCACAACGTGCGGCATTGCGCGGCGCTAGTGAAGTCGCCTTTATTCCGGCCACCCTACGGCCGGATGACCCAAAAGCAAAGTCAGTTTTTAACCCGCCATTATAAAGTCGTTATGTGGGACGTCCTCAGCGGCGATTTTGACCTTAAAATTTCTAAAGAAGATTGCCTCCGAAACGTCGTCCAGAGCGCCAGGCACGGATCCATTGTAGTCTTTCACGACAGCCTGAAATCAAGCGAGCGGATGCTGTACGCTTTACCCCGGACGCTCGAATACTTTTCCGGTTTAGGCTACCGGTTTGAGCGTTTGCCGACCGTCGACGCCGCTAAATCATC
>JBBRMZ010000320.1:0-3229 GCA_038230555.1 Chitinophagales bacterium | reverse complement strand
TTAGCACAGTGAATGAATTTTCACAAGCGTGCAAAAGTAAACATTAAATTTTAAAAAACAAATAGTCCGCAGAAAATTTTATGATAAATACAGATTTTAATAAAATGATTTACGGTTTGCAAATTATAAGGTATAGGTATATATTTTGTTTTTACAATTACCAAGCTCGCTATTCTACCCGCGTCGCATTCGAAACGCCATCCAGCGTTTTCAAAGCCCGGATCGCCAGCGCCAATTGGTCCTTATTCGCAACAACCACCCGGATCCTACCTTCAAAATAACCTTCGTTCCCTTCAATGGTGAACGAACGGATGTTCAGTCCCAAATGATTGGAAATTTTATTGGTTAATCGTTCGATGACGCCCGGCCCTTCGTCGATGCCGGTAATGAGTATTTCGGCAATGAACGAGTTGTTGGTGGAAACGCCCCATTCGGCGGTCATGATCCGGTAGCCATAGTTGGCCATCAGGTTAGTCGCGTTCGGGCAGGTGGTGCGGTGTATCTTCATCTGGTTGTTGGCGGTGACGTAGGCAAAAACATCGTCGCCCTGCACCGGATTGCAGCAGGTGGCCATCTGGTATTCGTACATACTGCCCGGGTCGCCGTTGATGAACAACTGGGGTTTATCGCCTGGTTTAAAAACGATCCGGGACTCGCCGGCGGGTCGGTTATCCGCAGGCGCGGGTTCCACTTCTATGGGTACGAGTTTACTCCGTTCGACTTTAAACATTTTCAGGTCGTCCTGCAGGTCGACGGCGTCGTTGGCGATGGCGCAATAAAACTCAAGGCGGGTTTTATACCCAAAATGTTTGACCAGCAGTTCGACGGCGTCCTCGAAATCCGCTTTCAGGTGATCCAGTTTTCTTTGCAGGGCTTCTTTACCATATTCGCCGATCTTCTTCTGTTCTTCTTTCAGGGCATTCCGGATCTTGTCGCGCGCTTTGCCGGTGACGACCATCTTGAGCCAGCTTTCGCTGGGCTTCTGGTTTTTGTTGGTGATGACCTGCACTTGGTCGCCGTTTTGGAGTTTATACCCCATCGGGACCAGTTTATTATTGATCTTGATGGCGGACGAATGATAGCCGACGTCGCTATGTATATAAAAAGCGAAGTCAAGCGCCGTCGCGCCTTTCGGGAAAACCCGCATATCCCCTTTTGGGGTGTACACATAAACCTCTTCGGCGAACAGGTTGGTCGTCCTGAAATCGTTGATGAAATCGACGGTATCGCCGCTTCCGGATTTATCGACCATATCGCGGACGCTGTCGAGCCAGTTCTCAAAAACGTCGTGGGTTTGCCGCAGTCCTTTATATTTCCAATGGGCGGCGTAGCCCCGCTCGGCAATTTCATCCATGCGTTCGCTGCGTACCTGCACTTCCACATACCGGCCTGCGGGGCCTATAACGGTGGTGTGGAGCGATTCGTAACCATTGGATTTCGGAATCGTCACCCAGTCTTTCAATCGTTCGGGCAGCGGGGTATGGACGCTGGTCACGATGGAATAGACCTGCCAGCACAGGAATTTTTCGCGTCGGCTTTGTTCGGTTTCGCGCTGTGGCGAAGGCAGCGCGTTATCGGGCGGCACGTCGATGATGATGCGGATGGCGAACAGGTCGAATATTTCTTCAAAAGGGACATTCTTGGATTTGATCTTGTTCCAGATGGAATAAATGGATTTTGGCCGTCCGATGATCCGGTAAGGAGCGTCGATGCTGTCCAGCGCTACTTTCAGCGGTTTAATGAATTCCTGGATGTAGGCTTCGCGGGTTCTTTTGGTTTCGTTGAGTTGCCGCGCTACTTCGTTGTACTCCTCGCGGTGCGTGATTTTTAAACACAGGTCCTGAAACTCCGATTTGATGGCGTACAGACCCAGGCGATGCGCGAGCGGCGTATATATATAAGTGGTCTCCGCCGCTATTTTCAATTGTTTGTTCGGGGCCATCGAGCCAATGGTGCGTAGATTGTGCAGCCGGTCCGCCATTTTAATCAGCACAATACGGACGTCCACGACGAGGGTGGAAAGGATCTTCTTAAAATTCTCCGCCTGCGGACTTTCCGCGTTGTAGGCGCTGTCCAATTTGGTCAGCCCGTCGACGATCTGGGCAATGTGCGTGCCAAATTCGGCCCGCACGTCGTCGAGCGTTAAGTCGGTATCTTCCACCACGTCGTGCAACAGCGCGGAAATGATTGCAGTCGGCCCCAACCCGATCTCCTCCGCGCAGATGCGGGCGACGGCTATGGGATGCAAAATATAGGGTTCGCCCGATTTGCGGCGCTGTTTGGCGTGGGCCTGCACGGCCATCTCGTACGCTTTCCGGATATTCTTGGAATCTTCGGTCGATACGGGCGTTTTAATGCTCCTGAGCAGGTTTCGGTAAGCTCTTTGTATGAGTAACTTTTCTTCTTCTACGGGAAGCTCGACTGTTTTTGCGTACATATTCATGCGTTCTTGTATAACATTATTTTTCTCAGATCAACGGTAAACCAACTTTGCCCCGCTTTTTATCGGTGAAGAAGTCGCGCTTCTACTAATGAAACGCGCTATTTTTTATAATGGTTCATCCGCTTTGTCCCGTCGGCGACAAAGTAGGGCATACGCGCAAAATAAAAATTCGGAATTTATAATATGTTTGCCTGCTATACAAATGTAAGTGGTTTTTTGATTGAAGCGGTTAAAATTGGTTATGGAAAATTAATTGAATCTGCTGCGGGAATTATATAAAACTATTATTTATTTGTAAATTTATATTTGCGTAGAGGAATGTTATAGAATTGGTATTATATTAGCCCTGCCAATACGTACGGAATGCATTGACAGGATATATTTTAATTAACTCCGCTTACATTACCTTTCAAAAAGATAAATATGGGTTCATTTAAAGTATCTGCCAAAGAAACAGCGATTCTCGGTTTGAAAAAGTATTAATATGATTTATTCTAATTTAGGGATATTAATTTTTATGTCTTCTGCGATATATCGGTAAACAGCGTTCATGGAGTCTGTTAATAAGACGTCAAACACGGCTCCGGCCCGCCGGAAGAAGGCGGCTTTGGTTTTAAATCGTTTCATGGTCTTTTTAAAGGCTTTGTCGGCGCATTGCGCCAGTTGATCGACGGTAAAAGCCAACAATATAAGCAGGGCGAAAACGGTGGATAGATGCTTTTCACCGTGTCCGTAATTGTGTTCGAGATGATAGCCCTGATTTTTGAGCGTGTTAAACGTTTCGTT
>JBBRMZ010000319.1:0-3302 GCA_038230555.1 Chitinophagales bacterium | reverse complement strand
TTGACGAATAATAAGGATGAGCGGACGTCCGGGTCGGAATTTACGGGATGAAAGAGACCAGGCTCCCGTTTTACGGACTTCCAATTTTCGGGTCTATCGTCCCGGAGGCCTTTTTTTGATTTTTTAACCCATTATTCGCATTACTTACATTTTAACCCCCAACCTTCGATAATGAGCCACGGCAAAACGGATTTTTGGATAAGAAATCTCCTCTGAAAAGTAGTCGAATATTTCCTTTAGTTTAGGCGCTTCGTTGAGCGCCAAAAATTCGGTCACGCGGACTATTTCGTCGGGCTTGACAAAAGTAGAAATGTCGACGTCTTCACCTTTTTCGTAAAGTTGCGCCAGGTGATTATAAATTGATGATTCGCTCAACAGGCGCTCTTCTGCTATTTCTTCCGGCGACATGCCTTTTCTGAACATTTCCAGCGTAACAATTTGCGTTGAACCGGGCGTTTTTGCCGCCGCTTTCGGTTTTGTTTCATCAAACGGACGGAATATTTGTTCGCGGGAAGTTACTCCGCTTCCAGCTAACGAGGGGGCGTCTTTTACGTAATTGCGAATGGCTTTCAGGAATTCATCTCCGTAGTTGCGAAATTTTGCCTCTCCCACGCCCGATATTTGTAATAGTTCGCTTTCCGTGGTGGGCGCTTTAGCGGCCATTTCCTCAAGCGTGGCGTCGGAGAAAATAATATAAGGAGGGAATCCAAGGGCCAGCGCCATTGTGCGGCGCAGATCGCGCAACACGTCGAATAGTTCGTTGCGCGAACGTTCGCGAGCGGAAACTTCGGGTCTTTTGCGTTGGCGCGCGGCTTTGTCGAGTTCTTCCTCCGCTTTCCGCTCTTTGAAACTTTGGGGCTGGATCAATTCTACTTTTTTCCCGTCACGCAATACTTGTTGACTGGCCGGCGTCAGGCGCAACTGGTTTTTTTCTTCATAAGCGATCTCCAGGTAACCAAGCTGGATGATCTGTAAGATATATTGATTCCAGTCGAACGGTTTATATTGACGGCCCACGCCGTATGTTTTAATATTATGATAGCCATTTTCTATCAGGTCGCTCCGGTTGGAGCCGCGCAACACGTCGACCAGCATTTGCACGCCCACCTGTTCTTTGAGCCGCGCCACCGCCGACAGCGCCATTTGTGCGATCTGGGTGCCGTCCAGATAAACGGGCGGATTTTTACAAACGTCGCAGTTGTTGCAGTTCTCGTCGAAATGCTCGCTGAAATAGTTGATCAGGAGCCGCCGCCGACAAATGCGCGCCTCGGCAAACTGGATCATTTGCTCCAGCTTGGAGAGTTGAATTTCTTTATTTTCAGATTCGTTTTTCCCCAGCATATCGCGGTAAGTCATGACGTCTGCCATGCTGAAGAACAGCAGCGCGTGGGCTTTCGTCCCGTCGCGCCCCGACCGGCCTATTTCCTGGTAATAATTTTCTATGTTTTTAGGCAGGTTATAATGGATCACCCACCGCACGTTGCTTTTGTCGATCCCCATGCCGAAAGCGACGGTTGCGACGACAATTTGCAGGCGGTCGTTGATGAACGCTTCCTGTATTTTGTTACGTTCGGCGGTCGGCGTTTGGGCGTGATAATGGCCTGCCTGAATATTTTGGGCGCGGAGTTTAGCGGCCACGTCCTCGGTCGTTTTCCGGCTCAGGCAATAAATAATTCCCGACTGGTCGGGTCGGGATTTGATAAAATCGACGATCTGATCTAACCGTTGCTGCCCGGGGCGAACGTCGAGGTAAATATTGGGGCGGTCGAAAGACGCCACAAAAATGGCCGGATCAACCAGTTCCAGTTTATCGACCACGTCCTTCCGGGTCAGCCGGTCGGCCGTCGCCGTCAGCGCCACGACCGGAATATTGGGGAACTGCCGTTTGAGCAAACTCATTTGCGCGTATTCGGGCCGGAAATCATGTCCCCAGGAGGAAATGCAATGCGCCTCGTCGATGGCGAACAAACTCACTTTGCAATAGCTCAGGATAGAAGTAAAAAAAGAGGACAGCAATTTTTCGGGAGAAATATAGATCAGTTTCAGTTCGCCGCTCCGCAGCCGGTTTTCGATCTGCATTTGCTCGGAGGAACTTTGGGAGCTATTGATGAAATCGGCGGCAATCCCGTTCGCTTTGAGCGCTTCCACCTGGTCTTTCATCAACGCGATCAACGGGGAAACGACCACGCAAACCCCTTCCATCGTCACTGCGGGAATCTGAAAACAAATGGATTTACCGCCGCCCGTCGGCATCAGCACGAGGGCGTCTTTGCCCGCGTAGATCGCTTCGATGATCTCCGCCTGCATGGGCCGGAAAGCGTCGTAGCCAAAATATTTTTTAAGCGCCGCGCGCGCTGCCTCAATATTCATAAAATAAGCGGGGATGTATGTTGACAGATTATCATCAGGACGCGGGAGCGCGTAGTTTCAGAAAAGACAAAGATAACAAAATGTTTATAAATAGGGAAGGAAAGATCGTTTTAATCATTCTCCACATTTTCCTGAAAAAACAGCATGCGCCGTTCCAGATCAAACGCGCAAAGCGTTCCATAACCCGCTTCGCCTATAAAATTACATCCGGCGTCAATATCGAGCGCCGGCGTCTCGCCCAGGTTTGCTAATTGCCGCCGGATTTGGTCCTGCGGAATGGGCGTATGGCCATGCACAATCGTTCGTCCGCGCAGCCATTTTTTTGAAATCTGGCGATACCAGTTCCGAATCCAGATCATCGAATACGTATCGGTCAGCGGGTCGGGGCTTTTAAAATTCAGTCCCGCATGAACCAGTATATAGCCGTCCGTTTCAACGTAAAAAATTGTCTCCCGCATCCAGGTAATATAAGATTCAGGAATAGCCGACGCCCATTGGACGCCAAAACTGTTCAACATGGCCTCGTCTCTGTGTATGCCGTAAAAAACACCCGAACCCCTTTTATCCAGCGCGTCCAGCAACATTTGCTCGTGGTTGCCGCGCAGGCAAATAATGTTGTAGCCTTCCTTTTTCAGGCTGAAAATCAAATCCAGGACGCCTTTGGAGTCGGGCCCGCGGTCGATATAGTCGCCCAACAAAAAAAGCTCGTCTGACTGATTCAGGCCGATTTTACTCAACAGGGCGGCAAAGGTCCGGGCGCAGCCATGAATATCAGAAATTGCGTATCTTGCCATGGGGGATAAAACGGAGGGAGGGAAAAATAGATTTTCGGCAAATATTTAATTTCTAACGGATTTTATTCGTTTATAGTGAGAATACTTGTTCAATATAAAAACAAACCAAGAACTTTTAATAGTAATTTTTTATATTTT
>JBBRMZ010000318.1:0-3368 GCA_038230555.1 Chitinophagales bacterium | reverse complement strand
TTCAGGGGAAACGCTAAAATGCTCCGCTACTAATTTTTTAATAAAATCTACCGTGATTTCTTTATTAATATTTTGTACAAAATTCTTAATAACTGCTTTAGCAAGATACAGATCTATCTGACGACGGTTCAGCGTGGACTGCGCGATTAAAGAAACAAGCACCCCTTCCAACTCGCGGATGTTATTTTTAATGTTATAACAAATAAATTCAGTCACGTTATTTGGAATTTCCACTCCTTCACGGTTCATTTTTGATTCCAGGATAGCCATCCTCGTTTCAAGATCCGGAGCGTGCAGGTCGGCTGAAAGCGCCCATTTAAACCGTGAAATTAACCGGTCTTCAATTCCATCCAGGTCTTTAGGAGCGCGGTCGCAGGTAAACACTAATTGCTTGCTGCTTTGATGAAGCTGATTGAAAATATTAAAAAATATTTCCTGGGTTTTAGGTTTGTTGGTCAAAAATTGTATATCGTCAACAATCAGGACGTCTAATGCCTGGTAGAAATTTATAAAATCATTGACCGCATTATTTTTAATAGCCTGTATCACTTGATTGCCAAATTTCTCGCAGGAAACATACAATACGTTATTTTGACTATCTCTGTTAACAATTTCGTTTCCGATAGCGTGCGCCAGATGCGTTTTACCCAACCCGACGTCTCCAAAAATAAATAAAGGGTTAAACGCCGTTCCGCCAGGTTTTTTGGCGACCGCCAAACCGGCAGAACGGGCAAGCCGATTACAGTCGCCCTCAATCAGGGCGTCAAAAGTATATTGCGGATTTAATTGAGGATCGACTTTAATCCTGCGAATGCCCGGAATGATGAACGGGTTGCGAATGGTATCGGCGTCCACGCCGCCGGGCGCATTAGCTTCGCCAGCCTCTTTTGATCTGACGACAAAGGAAGTAGAGGAAGGCGTAGAATGGCTGACGCTTCTGTTATTTTCGGTATTATTTGGATTGATAATTTGATATTCCAATTTGCCTTTATCCCCTAATTCCTGGCGTATGGTCATCTTCAGCAGAGAAACGTAATGTTCTTCCAACCATTCATAAAAAAAACGGTTAGGCACCTGAATAGTCAATGAACTACTATCTAAACGAACAGGTTGAATTGGTTCAAACCATGTTTTGTAGCTTTGAGAATTGATGTTTCTCTTTATGGTACGGAGACAGTCGTTCCATACCTGGGCATAATCTTTTATCATTCACCAGCTTGTTAAAGGGCCAATATTCTATTGGAAAATTCAGTGTTTGTTTCTTGTAATGCGCCTAAAAAGTAAGGACAAAAGCCGCCAATAACTTAAAAAGCAACATGCGAGACTTAAAATTTAGTACGTTTACAGCTTAATTTCTGCGAGGCTACAAAGATGCTATAATAATTTCAGATTTGAAAGAGGAAAGAAAAAGATTTTCTAATAAAAAAATCAATACTTATTTTGTCAATATTATGGGAATATACCCGGTTTTTTAACACAAATAAGTGATTTCGTTGATTATCAGAAGCATTTTTGAAAATTAGAATTAGATATGTTGTTAGAATATAGCGTTAAAAAATTCCTATAATTAAATTGAACAACTTAATTATAAAGCAATTATTTTGAGATATATTTTTATTCTGGAAAAATACCCGGACTATATACATTTTAAAAAAAGCGGGAGAAAATTAGCTTTTCTAATATAAATAAAGCCAAATTCTGTGAATTTTTATTGTTATATGAGGTAAAAAAGCGGACGCTAAGCTGATAATTTCATTAAAGCAAATTGAATTTAATATACTATAATGTATAACCCATCTTTTTTAACTGGTTTTCATCATCCCTCCAATTATCGCGTACTTTAACAGTCATTTCTAAAAAAACTTTTGTCTGAAGATACTCCTCCATTTCTTTACGCGCGTCGGATCCTAGTTTTTTAATAGCAGCTCCATCTTTACCCAATACTATCGATTTCTGCGTTTCGCGGGCTACAAATATCAGCGCTTCAATTCTGGTCAGGTCCAAACCGCCGTTCGTTTGCGTTTCTTTAAAACTTTCAATTAATACTTCGCATGAATATGGTATTTCATCCCTGTAATTTAGAAAAATCTTTTCCCGGATGATTTCCGCAATAAAAAAACGTTCAGGCCGGTCGGTCAACTGATCTGGAGGGTAATAAGCGGGACCTTGAGGAAGAAAAGTTAAAATCTTTTGTAGCAGAGGGTCGGTATTAAATTTTTTTAAAGCGGAAATACCGATTTCGTCTGTAAAAGTGGGTATGCGGGATCGCCAAATCTCAAAAATTCCAGATAAAGTGGATTGGTCGATCAGGTCGATCTTATTAACCACTAAGAGTAAAGGAACTTGAATTTTTTCAAGTTTTTCAAACAGTTCATCGTTCTCTTCATATCGCTCGTTTGGTTCGGTCACAAAAAGCATTACGTCGGCGTCTTCAAAAGTAGAGCGGACGAATTGATTCATTGCGTTATGCATCTTGTAACTCGGCTTGCGAATGAAACCGGGCGTATCTGAAAATACAATCTGATAACTGGGCGCGCTTACAATACCCAATATCCGGTGACGGGTGGTTTGGGGCTTGTGCGTAATAATTGACATTCGTTCGCCCACGAGCGCGTTCATTAAAGTCGACTTGCCAACGTTTGGCCTGCCAATAATATTTACAAAACCTGAACGATGCGCTTCTTCTATTTCTTCTTTCAATTTTACCGTTTTCTTCTTTTTAATTCGTCCCTGATAATCGCCGCCTGCTCGTAATCTTCATTGGTTAATACGTCTTCAAGCAATTTCTGTAATTCCTCTACGCTGTGGCCTGACAAAGAATTTTCTTTTGAATCTCTTCCTTTTGCGACGGTCGCTTTTTTGTCGTCGGTTTCTTCCAGCACAATTCCAGCTGCTTCAAGAATAAATTCATAGGTATAAATTGGGCAATTGTAACGGACGGCCAACGCCAACGCGTCTGAAGTTCTTGAATCAATTTCAAAAACTTCTTTATCTTTAGCACATACCAGGTGAGCGTAAAAAATACCGTCTAACAGGTTATTAATGATAATTTCTTTTAACTCTAATTGAAAAACGTCCATTACGTTTTTAAACAAGTCATGGGTTAAAGGGCGATTGGGGGTCATTCTTTCCCAGGCTACGGCGATAGCCTGAGCTTCAAAACCGCCAATAATAATAGGAAGGCGACGGTTTCCATGTCTTTCTCCTAATACAACGGCATAATTATGCGACTGAGTAACGCTTTGGGACAACGCCACTATCCCGACAAGCCACGTGTCTATATCGACATGGACGGCGTCATCGCCGATTTCGGCGCGGAGTGCGTCAAGCGTGCCATGACGCCGAGCCAGCTCAAAAACCGCCGTGAT
>JBBRMZ010000317.1:0-3396 GCA_038230555.1 Chitinophagales bacterium | reverse complement strand
GGACGGTTCGCGGCGTCAGCGCGTCCCCGGCGCCCTATTTTGATATGAAAGAAGAACAGGTCGTTCAGGCAGCGGTAAAAGAGCTGATCCGGAAAGATTTAATCATTTCCGCGCACGACGTTTCGGAAGGCGGCGTTTTTGTTACGCTGGTGGAGAGCGCGATGGTCAACAACCTGGGTTTCGACGTTGCGACGGGTTCCGGTATCCGGAAAGACGCTTTTTTGTTTGGCGAGAGCCAGAGCAGGGTCATCGTTTCCG
The DNA here is from genome assembly GCA_038230555.1 of Chitinophagales bacterium. Taxonomy (GTDB): domain Bacteria; phylum Bacteroidota; class Bacteroidia; order Chitinophagales; family Saprospiraceae; genus JAAFJT01. The sequence goes on along the minus strand of JBBRMZ010000317.1, from coordinate 3,138 downwards.
TTACTCCGGCGCTGACTGGGCGCGTCGAATTGGCGCTCGAAGCGCTTAACGCTCCGTTTTTGAAACTGGGCGTCGTCTCCAACGGCGGAATTAAAATAGACGGCGAAGACTTTGGGACCATCGAAAGCTGGAAAACGACGTATAATAATGAACTGGCTATTCGAATGAACGAATAAAAGAATAGCTAACGGCTAACTACTTGCGATGAATAAAGATATAGTGATTTTCGGCAAGGAAATCATTGACGAGAAATGCGTGGAGCAACTGGAAAACTGTTTATCCGAGGGCGATAAGGGAGTTTTGACGGCTGACGCCCATTACGGGTACGGTCACCCGATTGGCGGCGTGGCGGCGTATGAAGATAAAATTTCGCTATCGGGCGTCGGTTTTGATATAGCCTGCGGCAATAAAGCGGTAAAAACCAATATTAAGAAATACGAGGTCTCGATACCCAAAGTGATGGACGCCATTTTCAGCGAAATTGGTTTTGGCATGGGAAGACCCAACCCCGCTCAGGTGGATCATCCTGTTTTTGACCAAATTGCGGCGGCAGACTTCAAACCGCAAAGAAAATTGCTGGACCTGGCGCGCAAACAGTTGGGAACGGTGGGCGGCGGCAACCATTTTATCGATCTTTTTGAGGACGCAGACGACGGCTACCTTTGGGTAGGCGTTCATTTTGGCTCGCGCGGTTTTGGTCATAAAACGGCGACCGGGTTCATCGCGCTTTCGCAGGGCGGTCATTTTGAAGACGCGGCAAAAGAAAAACCGATGGATTCGCCTCCTATTCTGTTCGACGTCCACGCGGCGATAGGTCAGGATTACCTGGCGGCGATGGAATTGGCGGGCGCCTACGCTTATGCGGGCAGAGATACGGTTGTCGATAAGGTACTGAAAATATTAGGGGCCAAATCGAGATACGAAGTCCATAACCACCATAATTTTGCCTGGCGAGAAATGCACGAGGGCAAAAACTACTGGGTGGTCCGCAAAGGCGCCACGCCCGCTTTTCCGGGACAGGCGGGATTTGTCGGTTCCAATATGTCGGATATTTCGGTGGTGGTGGAAGGCGTCGAAAGCGAAGCGTCCAGACGGGGTTTATACTCAACCGTGCATGGCGCGGGTCGGATCATGTCGAGAAGGAAAGCGATGGGCAAAGTCAAGTGGATCAGCAACCCGGGCGGCGGGCGAAAATTGATCTCTACGGAGCCGGGGCTGGTTAATTATAAAGCCGTGCAGCGGAAAATGAAAGACGTCAAAATAGAACTGCGCGGCGGCGGCGCGGACGAAGCGCCCGAATGTTACAAAAAACTGGAAGAGGTACTGGGCTATCACGCCGGAACGGTCAATATTTTGCACCGGTTGAAACCGGTCGGGGTGGCGATGGCGCCGTCGGACGTATTTGACCCGTATAAAGACTGAATTTAATGATGAATGATGAATGATAAATTATTTATATCTTATTGACCGGCTTTTGCTACTACAAGCTCGCTAATTTTTTAGGCATTTACAAAAATTTATACACAAATTATCCATGAAGAATTGGAGTTATCTAATAATCTGCTGCCTGCTGGGCCTTTTTGCCTGCCAGTCGCAAAAAGGATTAACGATTGAAGGAACTGTCAAAGGAGCGGACGGGCTGGAAGGTTTTTTTGAAGAGTCGTTGCTCAGTAATACTCTATCCGTGGCCAAAACGAATTTTGACGGGGGAGGGCGCTATAAAATAGATCTTCCCAACGGGTTGAGCGCCGGCATTTACCGACTGCGCGTCGGCCAAAAGTGGATGAACCTGGTGCTGAACGGGAAAGAAAAAAATATACGTCTCGACGCTGATCTCTCAACGCTGCAAAAAGCGGAATATACAGTCGCCGGTTCGCCGGATACGGAAGCGTACCTGGCGTTGGTGAACGGACTGGAGTCCGGCTCAAAAAAAATCATTAACGCGAAGGATTTGATCGATACGGCTAAAAACCCGTTGCTGAGTATGTTGCTGGCTTTGCAGATACCGCAATTCCAGGCGCCTGAATACCTATCTATGCAAAAAAGCGCCGCAGCGCGGGTAGAAGATTTCCTGCCCGCCTCTTCCTATTCCAAAGATTACTCGATGGCCATCGGTCAGCTCGAAAGCGAAGCGGAAAGCGCGAAGATCGCCGCAGCCGCTCCTTCCATCGCGGTAGGCGTTCAGGCGCCGGATATATCGATGAAAGGGCCCGACGGGAAAACCTATTCGCTGGCCGACCTAAAAGGGAAAGTCGTGCTGCTGGATTTTTGGGCAAGTTGGTGCGGGCCGTGCAGACGGGAAAGCCCGAGAGTAGTGGAAGCCTACAAAAATTATAAAAGCAAAGGAATGGAAATATTCAGCGTCAGCCTCGACAGCGATCCCGAACTGTGGAAATCGGCCATCACGCAGGACGGGCTGGACTGGCGGTATCACGTAAGCGATCTGAAAGGATGGAAAAATCTGGCTGCGCAAATGTATAGGGTGCAATCCATTCCACAACAATTTTTAATTGGAAAGGACGGCAAGATTCTAGCCGTGATCACTCCGGGAGGAGATTTTGAGACGGCGCTGCGCAAAGCCTTGTAAATTGGTTGGGTAAGATCCTAAGAAAACGGATTTGCCGTCCGGGCGCCGGAATCGCTAAAACAGTGTGCGGGACATAACTTTTAATATCTGTAAAAATTAAAAAAATTGTCTCTTTTCCCGGACTGTCCGTCGCAATAGAACCAATAAGGATAGAGAAAAATTTATTTAATTCATAATTTTTTATCTATTCAAGGACGCTTTTGCGTATATTGGTTATAAAGTCTTTTTTAGCCAGATTAAGCTCCCCGACTCAACTGAGTTGAATCCCGCGACGCGACGTCAAAAATAATTAGATAATTTTTTTACCCAGACCAGGGTGCGTTTTTTACAGAATATAGTTTTAGGACCTATTTAAGTCATTTATTTGGCGCATTATACGAAAAAAGATATTTTATAAATTAACTAAAAATTAATATACATATTTTTAATTTGCGTTTATTTAAATTTTAAAGCTAAAGAGAAACTTTTTTGGTCGTTTGTTTGTAGTAAGGTATATGGGAAAAGTTGGACGCATTTAAATCTTTTTTCTAAAAAAGTCAAATTATTTTTAT
>JBBRMZ010000316.1:0-3400 GCA_038230555.1 Chitinophagales bacterium | reverse complement strand
TTAAAACTATCTTATCGTTCAGACGTGGAGGTGCCAGGACAAGACTTGCAGAACGTCCATGAGGATAATTTCTTCCTGTCCTTTCGCCGGGGCAAGTTCGATAAAATTTATTACAAAGAAGCGCTTGCCCTGACCTACACCCGCGAGAATGAAAGCCATTTTAGCTGGCAAACAGGTTTGCAGCGCAATTTCATTACGCCGGGCGGCGTGTTAAATTTTCAAAAATGGGACGCGCCTACCAACAGTTTCGTGCATCTTCGGAGCATTAATTCCGACGAAGCATTCGTCGGATTCCGGTACGCGCCCAATGAAGAATTTTTTCAGGGGAAGACGTATCGCCGCCGGATCGTCAATCAATACCCTGTTTTTCGATTCCAGTACAGGTTCGGTCATGCTGATGATAAAGGAAACACATTCAATTATCACTTTGTCATGGCCAACGTCTTTAAGCGTTTTTACCTGACTCCCGTTGGTCATACCGACGTTTCTTTAGAAGCGGGACGGCTGTTCAATAAAGTTCCTTATCCGCTCTTAATAACGCACCACGCAAATCAAACCATGTCCTACCAGGCTGAATCGTTCAATATGATGAACAACCTTGAGTTTGTCAGTGATAAATACGCCAGTTTCAATATGACGCACTTTTTTGACGGTTTTTTTCTGAATAAAATACCGTTGGTAAAGAAGTTAAAACTTCGGGAACTTCTCACTTTCAAAGCGCTGTATGGGGGCTTGGACGACGATAATCTGCCGCAGCACAACAAAAAACTGTATTTATTTCCTAAACAGGAGGCGACCCAGCAGTCTTATATTCATTCTTTCGTACCCGGAACGCCCTATATGGAAGCAAGCGTGGGCGTCAGCAATATTTTTAAGGTACTACGCATAGATTTGATTCGTAGGCTCAATTACCTGAACCATCCCGATGTTTCCACTTACGGAGTCAGATTTAAGTTAAAGTTTGAGTTTTGAGCGCTACTGCTAACTGAAAGCCTAAATAAATTCAATATTCTCATAAATATCTGCAAGCAGGATAGAAACGCCGAGCGAACGGAGTAGAATGGCGTTGTTTAAGGCGGTTTCCGTCAGAACGTCCCAGGTAGTTTCCTTTTCTTTGAACCAGGCCTCCACAGAGGGAAGATTTTGTTCGATCAACACGTATTCTTTAAAAGTAGGCAGGGAGCGATAAAGCATAAATTTTTCGCCGCGGTCATACATGCGGGTACTTTTGGAAGCTACTTCGACAATTAGTAACGGATTCACGATCAGGTCTTCGCGGTCTTCCCAGAACTCGGGACGTTCGCAAACAACGAGCGCGTCCGGATATAAGGCTTTATTTTCTGCTGCAATATATATTTTCTGATCGCTATTGATGACCCGGTATTTTTTTGGCAAAGGTTTGACGGCTATACGCAAGGCATTTAGCATATTGCTCGCTATTTCATTATGGCTAAATTTACCTCCGGGCATCCGAACAATTTGACCGTTATAAAATTCATGTTTATTGATCGCCTTTTCCTCCCGCGCAAGGTATTCTCCTAAAGTGAACATTTTAGGCGTCTTTAACGCTTTTTGATCTGTAATAAAGGTCGTCATTTCCAGAAATTTAACACAAATATAGTTTATTTTCGTCAGAAAGGCCGGATAACCGCATCGCTATAAGCTTTCGGATAAAATTTGCTCGGCATGGCTTTTGGAATCCACTTTTTGAATAGCTTTGACAATTTTCCCCGATTCATCAATCACAAACGTAGTTCTAAGTACTCCGTCAAAAGTCCTTCCCATAAATTTTTTGGATCCCCAGACGCCGTAAGCGCGCATGATCGTCAAATCCGGATCGGCGATCAGGCTGAACTGGAAGTTAAATTTATGAATAAAATTTCCGTGCTTTTTAGCGGAATCGGGGCTGACGCCCAGCATTTCATAGCCGTTGGCTCTTAATTCCTGGTAGGCGTCCCGCAGGTTGCAGGCGACGGCCGTGCAGGTGGGCGTATTATCGGCGGGATAAAAAAACAGGATTAATTTTTTGCCGGTGTAATCGGATAAGCGAACCGTTTGATTTTTTTCGTTCACTCCTTCAAAATAAGGAGCGGGATCGCCGGGAGCTAAATGGGTCATGGGAGCGTTTTCTGCTGACGGGAAAAATATGGACCGGAAACTTCGTTTAATACCTGTGTTCACTATTTTTCTTTAAACAACAATACGTTTAAAGGATGGTTCAGGACCTGAATTTTTTAAATTTAGTCCTGTCGCAAACAAAATCAACGAATGTGGTTCGTTCGTCGGGCGTTTTAAAAATATATTTTGGCACTATAACCACCTGGTTCCTGCCGCTATAGAGCAAATAAGAAAGACCGGTTTCTGCAAACCGGGTTATACGGCTCCATTTAAAAGTCGTATTGACAGAAGATGTAATCACCCGGATCTGCTCGCGGCTAATTTCCAAATCTCTTTCCCCCGACAATAAGGGGTCTTCTTTGAAAGAATTTCTAAGGGTAATAAAATAGACCAGCCAATAAGTAAAAGCAAATAAAGAAATAAAGATTAAAGCATAAAAAAGCAACGTCGTTTTATAAGGGCTAAGCGCTATATTGGTTCCGATAAAAAGAATAATCAAAGCGACGCTAAAGACATATCTTTTGCGAAGAAAAAACCGGAACCAGTGGTATCGGTTAAAATCAGCCAAGATAGAGGGAGATAACGAATAGGTATATTTCATAAATAATGATAAATTATGAATTGTGAATTATGAAATATGAATGATTTAATACGCTTAATAAAGCTGAAAAACTTAAAATAGCAATCAACTATTTCACTTTTTGATAAAGAGTGCCACTAATGGGTTAAAAAAATCCAAAAAGGGCTCCAGGACGATAAACCTGAAAACCGGAAGTGAATGTAACAGGCGCGCAGTTCCTTTTGTCCCGAAAATCCCGGCCCCGACGCCCCTTTATCTTCAGTAGCCATTTGTTATCCGTCACCCCCCTGAGTCGCATATAAGCCGTATATAAGCCGCACACAAGCCGTGTATGTTGCATATATGAGTCGGGTCTGACCCTCCCCTCGGACAGCAGTCAGTTTGAGGAGAGGTCAAACTAAAAGGGTCCTCAAAAACGCCTTATTCAAAATGGTTTATAGTTGGATATCCAAAAAGGCACACCGGTGTTTATCCGCTTTTGCTAGTTTTAACCCGTTATTCGCATAAAGAATAAGAAAACAGTGCCAAGCATAAACCTCTCGCTGGATATAATTATTTTTCTAGCGTTAAAGTTTTTTATTGATTTATTTAATTTAAGTAAAGGTACAGAATAAATTAATAATATTTATCTTCGCGTAAATTCAGTATTTATGGGAAGGAAGTTATTCGTTACTTTTAGCGACGCCGCGCTTGCGGAATTAG
>JBBRMZ010000315.1:0-3415 GCA_038230555.1 Chitinophagales bacterium | reverse complement strand
CAGAATGTACCTGGTTGGGGAGAAGGTCGAACGAATAGGCGACTCAAAAACGCTGTATTCATCATGGTGTAGAGTTGAATATCCGCAAAAGGTAATCCGGCGTAAAACCGCTATTGATGCTCTTCAACCCAATATTCGCATTAATAGTTGATAACTAATAGCTGATAGCCGATAGCTGATAGCCGATAGCTGATAGCCGATAGCTGATAGCTGATAACCACCTACTTCCGGGAGCTATCCAAAATATAATCCAGATCAACATTTTTTTCGATCATATTGATGGCGCGTTCTACTTTCCAGGGCGACTGTTGATTGATTTTTACCTCGATCCGGCTGATTTTTAGCACGGCGCCGAAGGTTTCCAACTGGGTCCGGATGACCGGGATTTGGTTTTTTTGAATATAATTCAAACTCCGGCTATTATAAGTTCCGGCGCCGGTAGAAATGATCCCTGAAAACGGCGTTTTCTTCAACCCCAGGCGACGGCTAATTTGGATAATATCGTAAATAGCGATGTCCATCCGCGCCGCGCCCACCACAAGCAGCAACTCTTTTCTCCCTTTCAACTCCTCGGCGGTGAACAAGGACCCGGCGACTACGCCGCTGACCATGGAATCCAGTTTATTGGCGTTATATTCGATTTCTCCTTTGATGGCGTCGGCGACGGTTTTCAGTAACGGCCAGCTCATGGTTTTATCAAACGGCATCATCCCCAACAGCGGAAAGCCCCATTCTTTTAGTTTTTTGCCGACAAAATAGCCCACCTTGTCCATTTTATCGGGAAGCACTTTATTCAAAATGACGCCAATTACAGGCACTTTTTTTGTATAGAACATGGAAAGGCATAAATTGAGCATGTCGATGCAACTGCCGATACCGCCCTCGGCCACCATTACCAGACCGCAATCCGTGATTTTGGCCACTTCGGCATTGGACAAATTGACGATGCTACCGACGCCCGGATGGCCGGTACCTTCAAAGATTACAAGATCGTGCGCCGCTTCTATGTTTTTTTTGGCCTCCGCCAGCCGTTGATTAAAATGGTATTTTTCGGGGTGTTCAATAAAATTGGACGTTGTGCCGGAACCCAAAATAACGGGACTGTGAATATCCGGGTTAATCTGGAAATGCAACAGGTCTGCAAAAAGAATTACGTCTTTGTCGACGGGCAAATTATTGTGGATCACAAATTCCTGCCCGACCGGTTTACAATACCCGACGTTGATCCCTTTGGCGCTAAAGACCGACGCCAGCCCAAGCGTGGACGTCGTTTTGCCGACGTGTTGACTGGTGGCCGCCACATAAATGCTTTTATATTTCATAGCCTTCTGTAAATTGTATGTCTGCGATTTTATCTCGTCGCTTACCTTTGCAAAAATAATGAAATTAATGAACCAGCGCCGACGATTACCCGCCGAATGGGAACCCCAGACCCTGATCCAGTTCACTTTCCCGCATGAAGATTCCGACTGGGCCGAATATTTGGACCAGGTCGTCCCCTGTTTTGTGGAAATGATCGAAGCCGTTTGCCGGTTTGAGAACGTCTTGGTAGTTTGCAAGGAAGTCGAAACGGTGAAAAACCTCCTCGCTGCCTGTCCGCCGGAAAAATTGACGCTCGTCGAAGCCCCCAGCAACGACACATGGGCGCGCGACCACGGCGGTATTACGATTTTTGAAGACGGGAAAAAAATACTGCTCGATTTTATGTTCAACGGCTGGGGTCTGAAATTTGCTTCCGATAAAGACAACTTGTTGACAGAAAGGCTTTTTAAAAAAGGAATCCTGAAAGCAGGCCGTCTCGAAAAACCCGGCCTGGTGTTGGAAGGCGGCGCCATCGAAAGCGACAGTCGGGGAACGCTCCTGACCACATCCGAATGTATGCTTTCGCCGAACAGGAACCCGCATTTATCTAAAAAACAACTCGAAAACCGGTTAAAAAAAATATTTGGACTGGACCGGGTATTGTGGCTGGATTACGGCTTCCTGGCGGGCGACGACACCGATTCGCACATCGACACCCTCGCGCGATTCTGCGACGCCCGGACCATTGCCTACGTCCAATGCGGCAATCCAAAAGATATTCATTACGAAGCGTTAAAACGCATGGAAGCGCAATTAAAAACCTTTACCGATCCGGAGGGCATACCCTACCGGCTGATCCCGCTCCCTTTCCCGGACGCCTGCTTTGACGAATCGGGCGACCGCCTCCCTGCAACCTATGCCAATTTCCTGATCCTCAACGGCGCCGTTCTGGTTCCTGTTTACAACGTCCCGCAGGACGCGGCGGCGTTAAAAATATTACGAAATGTATTCCCTGACCGGAAAATTGTCAGTATTGATTGCCGCGCGCTAATATTGCAGCATGGTTCTCTGCACTGCGCGACCATGCAATATTATTGAGGAGCGCAGCAGTAAAAGAACCTGAAGTATCTTTTACCGATCAACAGATGCTGGGTGGACGGGCGGAATTTCAGTAGCCTTAGACGACTTTGAAATTGGTTTTCAAGATTTTAGAGGTTATAGAGACCTCAAAGATTGAGGCGATCATAGAAAGATTTATGAGCAAAACAATTACCAAAAATCTTTTAACAGAGCATCTACTTATATGAGAATAAACGGAATAAGCGCTGAGATTTTCGGAGCCGCCTGGTTACAGGAATTTTTACATAGACATGTAACACATGAATCGACTTATGAATATGAAGAAAAAGGCCAAGCAGCCGCTTCTGTAACACCATTACCTAGAGCATGAAAAAGTATTTAATATTATTTATTGTTATAAGCGGATCGAAAATACCGCTTGGATGTAATCAAGGTGTCTGGGAAAAAGGCGAAATTTACGATACCTATCGCCCTAAACATCCTCACTTTAGTATTCAAAAAAGAAAATTTATTTATAATACTTTAATTGATACTAATTATTTATATGAACAAGCTACTTATTTCCCTAATTGGGACGGGCATTTAATAAAGCATAATATGGGGGTTTTTAGTGACGGGAGATTGATATTAAATACTAGAAAGGACGATAGCGACGCTGAAATTATTTCCACGAATAGTTGGGAGACGGCTTTAATAATTGGTTACTATACGACTGTCGGCGATAAAATAAAATTAGAATATTTCGAAGATTTAGATGACGGCAATTACACGGACAAAGAAGGAATAATCAAAAAAGATACAATTATTTTTGAGAAAAAGGTGCATTTACTATTTACAAGTGAAATCAGAAAAGAAATGTATGTAAAAACTAAATATCTTATCAGAAAATAATTACACTACTATACACTTTTCATAGTTGCTTGAAAAAGAGGGAGTTAAGACGATTCATCGTATGTTTGTGTCGCTAAACTGACATAATATGAACCATCCACTCCCTCCGTTAGACAAAATTAAGGCTTTTTTTCCGAAGCAT
>JBBRMZ010000314.1:0-3491 GCA_038230555.1 Chitinophagales bacterium | reverse complement strand
CCTTTTTAACTGGATGATTGAGAAAACCAAGATTCAAACAGCCTCAAAAGTGAGGGCTACCGCCGGTTTAATGACGCATATTTTCGGCTCAATCGTCACAGCGCTGCTTTTTTGGCTGTTTTAACCCATTATTCGCATTATCATTTAAATATTTCTGGTCTTTTTTTATTAAAATCAGTCGCGTCCTGAAAAGCTTTGGCGACGCTTAAGATAGTCGCTTCATCGTACAGATTTCCAATAATGGTGATGCTGGTTGGCTTTCCGTCTTTAAAGCCGTTGGGCATAACGACCGCCGGATGTCCCGTCATGTTGGTGATCGCTAATTGCGGCCCGGCGAAGGTAGGCGTAATAATCGCGTCGTACTGCCCGACGAGCGCGTTGATTTCCTGGATCATTTTCGTCCGGATACGGTTGGCGTTGATGTATTCGACGGCCGGAATGAACCGGGCGGCCCGGAAGGTGGTCGGCCAGGAGAAGCGGGATTGTTCGGTCAGTTCTGTGTCGCGCCGGCTGCGCGTTAGCTCGTCAAAAGCCGCCGAGCATTCCGCGCCCAAAATTACGCTTACAATTCCCGAAGGGTTAGGCGCGGCAGTTGTTTTAAAATCAATCGGGATCAGGCTGGCGCCTAAGGATCGAAAGGTTTCGAGGGTATTCCAGTCGTTGCGGTCTTTGGGTAGACTGTCGAAATAATTTTTGGCATAGGCAATTTTTAGCGTATGAAAATCCGCCCGTCCCGTATAAATAAACGTAGAGGACCGGGTGGACGGGTCCGCTTCGTCTACTCCCCTGATAGCGTTAAATACAATGGCGTCGTCTTCCGCGCTCCGCGCGATAGGGCCTATCTTATCCAGGCTCCAGCATAGAGCCATGGCGCCCGAACGGCTGACGGCGCCAAAAGTAGGGCGTAAACCCGTGGCGCCACAGCGCGTGGACGGGGAAACAATAGAGCCTAATGTTTCTGTTCCAATGGCAAAAGGAACCAGGCCGGCTGCGGTCGCGGAAGCCGAACCTGCCGACGACCCGCTGGAACCCTGTTTCAAATCCCAGGGATTGCGGGTTTTGCCGCCAAACCAAACGTCGCCCAGCGCCAAAGAGCCCATAGAAAGCTTAACGATCAGCACCGCCCCGGCGTCCTGTAATTTCTGAACGACGAAAGCCGTTTTTTCGATGGATTGATCTTTGAAAGGCGCCGCGCCCCAAGTGGTTTTGGTACCTGCGACGGCAAGTAAATCTTTTACTCCAAAAGGAATACCGTGCAGGACGCCTTTATAGTTTCCTTTTGCCAATTCGTCGTCTGCCTGACGGGCTTGTTGCAACGCCGTCGCTTCGGTCAAACTGACGACGCAATGGAGCGTATCTCCGTACATTTTCAGTCGTTGCAGAAAAAACTGAGTTAGTTTAACGGAGGATATTTTCTTATGGTAGATCAGGGAAGCCAATTGCCGGATGGAGTAAAAAGCCAGGTCAGCGTCGTTGGCGGGCATATCTGCGGCGGTTTCCGGAATATTCCAACGAATAACCGACTGGATTTGAGGCCGATGGAAACCGGCGGGAATAGGATTGAACACAAGCGCGGGCGCAAGCGAATTCTCCAAATGAATTTTATGGATCGACTGATAGGTAGCGAGATAATTTTGAACGGCGTCGACGAGCGAATCGCGGTTGGCGTCGGTGAACTGAACGTCGAAAAGCCCCTCTGTAGATTCGACCTGCGACTTGGTAATTTTCGTTTGAGCGGATAAGTAGAAAGCGTAAAAAAGTAATAAAAGGGGTAATAATTTTTTCATTAGCAAATGATTTACAATGGTATAGTTTGCAAAAATTTGAAGATTGATTTTTTAAACCGCTTTTTTATAGGTAATGCGAATAATGGATTAAAAAATCCAAAAAGGCCTCCGGGACGATAGCTCCGAAAATTGGAAGTCCGTACAACGGGAGCCTGGTCTATTTCATCCCGTAAATTCCGGCCCGGACGTCCGTTCATCCTTATTATTCGTTAACCCCCCGAGTCATACATAAGCCGTACATAAGCCGTACATAAGCCGTACATAAGCCGTACATAAGCCGTACACGAGTCATGTATAAGCGCTTCCTCAGATTGTGCTCAGTCTGAGGAAAGATCGAACTAAAAGGCAACCCAGAAACGCTGTATCCATAATGGTTTACAGTTAAATAGCCGCAAAAGGCAGCCCGGTATTTAACCGCTATTGCTACTTTTCAACCCATTATTCGCATAGGTAATTAATAATAGACCTTTGCCTTTTGGAGACAGAAAAACAGTTGGCCTGTCTCCGCCGTCGACATTGTAGCAGAGGGTCATTTCAGAAAAATCCGGGCTGATGGCGTATAACGCTTTGAAAGTTTTCCCTTGGTTAGGGCCGTCGACGCCGATAATATCTAATTCTCCCGGTGCGCCGTAATGCAGCATTCCGGCGTCGAGGCCGAATTTATATTGTGCCCCTGAATTTTCCATGATCTGGCCGTTCAGGTTTGTTGTTATCGTTTGTCCGTTTAGAACTGCTTTGACTGGACGCCATTGACCGTCTACTTTCTTCATAAGATTTTAAATTTGTTAAAGACTAAGGTTTATTGCAAACTATGATAAATCCTGGCTGACACAAAAAATATAACTGCGATCGTCGGAAAAGGATCATTTGGCTCGACTTGTTTTGACAAAGGTAATTTAATAAAGAAACGCCCCGGAAGTTTAAGGGTATTTTACAAAGATAAAAATGAGCCATATCGACCTACAGTATAAAATATTTTTTAGAACCTAAAGTCATATAAAGCAGTTTATTAGCAGAAACAAAATAAAACGATCAATCAAAAAGAAAATCCAATATATATTGCATCCATATTTTTATGGCCAAAAATATAAAAAGGATATTTTATTCACATTGATTTTTACGGTAACATACGATTTAAATAAATTTATCCTTTTTACCTGTTCATCTAATATTGTTTACGCGTCTGTTACTTTTTCATACCTTTGTTTAAATCCAGACCTAGGCTACTATAAGATCGCAACTATAAATAGCGCCGAACGTGCAAAATAATTCTACTTATACTGAAGAAGCTCTTGTTACCCTGCTAAAGGCAAAGTCGCCCGAAGGAGTAGGAATCTTGTACGACCGGTTTTCGCCTGTTTTATTTGGGATTATCAAAAATATTGTCCAGTCCGACGAGGTGGCAGAAGACGTCCTTCAGGAGGCTTTTCTTAAAATATGGCAAAATGCAGACCAGTATGACCCGTCAAAAGGCAGGATATTCACTTGGACGCTCAATGTTTCGCGCAACCTGGCTTTAGATAAAGTAAAATCCCGCCAATTTAAGAATAGTTTAAAAAACTCCACCGAAGAAAACATCGTAAGTGTGATAGACGCGCAACAAAGCGTTAGAGACAACCCGGAAACCATTGGAGTAAAAGATTTGCTCAACCATCTGAAGCCTGACCAAAAAGAATTATTAGATTTAATGTATTTCCAAGGGTT
>JBBRMZ010000313.1:0-3507 GCA_038230555.1 Chitinophagales bacterium | reverse complement strand
GCTACTTTCAGCGTTCAAAATCAGGCGATACTCGAAATATTGACTGGCGCCGCCCAGCCTTCGGGCCTCCTCCCTTTTCAAATGCCCGCCAATATGCTTACCGTCGAACAGCAGCATGAAGACGTCCCGCATGATATGATCTGCTATAAGGACGCCGATCGTCACACGTATGATTTTGGCTTCGGAATGAACTGGAAAGGCGTTATCCAAGACACCCGAACAGCAAAATACGTTAACCGCATCGCCAAACCCGTCGTCGTTTTTACCGGCGGTATGACTTCCATTACGAGCGCGACACCCGGAACCAAAATATATTTTACCGTCGACGGATCGACGCCGGCTTTTACAAAATCGAACGAGTACGATAAGCCGGTTCCTGTTAAGGAGGGAGCGGTCGTCAAAGCGATCGCGAAAAAATATGGCGTTGATAACAGTTCCCTAGTTCAGAAAATATACAGGAGCGCCGCGCAAAAAGAGCAAAGACAAACGTCGAGGTAGGTTTGGGTTCTTCAAATTCTTAGACATAATTAGAAGAACATAATCTTACTTTTTATATTTTCCTTAAAATAAAAAATGGTTAAAGAAGGGATTTAATTATAAAATTGATTGATTTTGTATATGAATCCCTTCTTTTTGTAAACAGGCGCCACGTTTAAACGCTTACCTTTGACGGAGGGCGCAGGAAATAGGAAACGATGCGGATAATCTACATTTGAGAGCTTGCCGGGTAACATTTTCCCTGTTCGGTCAAACCGTTTCCGGCAAAATAGCTTACTTTTGTTGGGAAATTCAAGGATAATGATCAAAATTCCGTACGGTATAAGCGATTTCCAGTCATTACGATTAGAAAAATATTTCTATCAGGATCGTACGTCCTATATTGAGGTACTCGAAAAATGGAGTTCTAAATACCTTGTTTTCCTACGCCCGCGCCGGTTTGGGAAAAGCCTGTTTATTAGCGTACTGCACCATTATTACGGTCTGGAATATAAACAGGAGTTTCAACAAATTTTTGGAGATTTATATATTGGAAAGAAACCAACAGAAAACGCAAACGCTTACCTGGTGTTGCGCCTGGATTTTAGCCGCATAGATACTGCTACGCACGAAAGTACATATCAGGGTTTTTTGAGCAATGTGCTATATAGCGCCAGCATATTTTTGGGCGCTTACAGACAGTTCTATACCGGGGAACAAAAACACATCATTGAAAATGGGAAAAGCCCTGAGGAGATTATTAAATCCATTTTCCGGTTTACCAATCAAAATCAGGTTCCCCATAAAATATACGTCCTGATCGACGAATACGACCATTTTGCCAACGAGCTGCTATCCTTCGATATGGATCGCTTTAAGGCGGATGTAAGCCGCAACGGTTTTGTCCGCAAGTTTTACGAAAGCCTGAAAACCGCCACCGGGGAAGGAATTATAGACCGCATTTTCATCACCGGGGTCTCCCCTATTACCCTCGATTCTTTGACTAGCGGTTTCAATATCTGCGATAATATTAGTTTGAACCCCCTATTTCACGATATGATGGGGTTTACTCATATAGAAACAGTCGGCCTGTTAAACCTTACAGACGTCCAGACAGGCAAATCAGCCTTTATAGCCGCCGATTTAGCGGAATGGTACAATGGCTATCGTTTCAGCAGAAGATCGAAGGCCGCTCTTTTCAACCCCGACATGATTCTTTACTTTTTGAAGGAATATAACATCGATCAAACCTATCCGGAAGAAATGATGGACGTCAATATTGTTTCGGATTACAGTAAAATACGCAGAATTTTTAAAATTGGCGGCAATGAAAATGAAAAGTTTGGGCTGCTGGAAGAATTGGTCAACGTCGGCTATATTGACTTTTCTTTAACCCGCCTTTATAATGTGGACGCCGTTTTTACTCAGGACGATTTTTTAAGCCTGCTTTTTTACATGGGTCTGCTTACTTTACAGGAAAGCAATAGCAGCGACTGGCGATTCAAAATTCCCAATTATGTCATCAAAAAACTATACTTTGAGTATTTTGCCGCTTTGTTTTTAGAAAATACGCAATTCGCAAGTTCTATGCGTCCCATTACCCGCGCAATCGACGCCCTGGTCAATGAAGGCAATCCCGACCTTTTTTTTAAAGTGGTCGAGCTGGTATTGAAGGAAAACGATTCCAACCGGAACGCGCTCCGTTACGGCGAGGAACATTTGCAGACCCTGATGGCCGCGCTGCTGTTTCCTTACAAAGCGTTTAGAATCCATTCCGAATATGAAATTGACCGGGGTTACGCGGATATTTTTTTGGAGCGAATACCCGGCCGGAATATTAAATATGAAATTGTTTTAGAATTAAAATATGTCAAAAAGGCCGCAAAAAACACGTTGGCCAAGGTTATAACGGATGCAGAAACCCAATTAAACGGTTATATGACGGGCGAGCGGTTCAGCCGGCCGGACGCGCGCGGTTTTTACGTAGTTTTCTTTGGAGGCGCTGTATATAAATGGGGAGAATCTATCAAAAAATAAACGGGTAATCATGGATCTAAACCTATCCGGCAAAACAGCCGTTGTTTGCGGCAGTACCCAAGGAATAGGGCTTGAAACTGCCCGCGAATTGGCTCTTTTGGGCGCCAACGTAACCCTGTTCGCCCGCAACGAGGAAAAATTAAAAACCATAATTCCAGCCCTTTCCGCCACCAAAGGGCAGACGCATCGGTATATCGTGGCCGATTTTTCAAACCCACAACTGGTAAGAGCCCAAATTGGGACATACCTCGTTGATTTTCCGGTAGTACATATCCTCGTCAACAATACCGGCGGACCCAAAGGCGGCCCGCTGATAGACGCCGACCATATAGAAATGGAAGCCGCTTTTTCACAACACCTCCTTTGCAACCAGATATTGGCCCAAGCCTGTGTGCCCGCTATGAAAAAAGCCGGATTTGGCAGGATCGTCAACATCATTTCCATTTCGGTTAAACAACCCATCGAAGGTTTGGGCGTTTCCAATACGATCCGCTGGGCGGTTGCGGGTTGGGCAAAAACCCTGGCGACAGAATTGGGGCAATTCGGAATTACCGTCAATAATGTACTACCTGGCTATACGTCCACCGGCCGCCTCCAAGAGCTCAATGAAAAAAGAGCCGAAGCCAGCCATACAACCATTGAAGAAGTAGAAAAACAATTGCTGAGCCAGGTACCAATCGGTCGATTCGCTAAATCTAAAGAGGTAGCTGCGGCCGTCGCTTTTTTATGCTCGCCTGCCGCATCCGCAATTAACGGAATTAACCTGCCCGTAGACGGCGGATTGTCAAAAAGTTTGTAAATTGCCGCTTGAATAGACCTGGCTTTTTTACCTACAGGAAAAAAATCTTCATAAATACAGTGTTATTTAAATCATAAGCGTTTCCTGGGCGAGCGACGTCGCGCCTTCGTCGCGACGAGGAGTGGGCATCGGTTTTTTTTGAGAAATATAAGCGGCTTTGCCGCTCATATTTCTCAAAAAAAACCAAAATCACT
>JBBRMZ010000312.1:0-3572 GCA_038230555.1 Chitinophagales bacterium | reverse complement strand
GATATTTTGATACACTTGTTTTCAATGATAAAATCCGTAATAACAACCTCGGGCAAATTCAGTAAAACGCTATATGATTCCAATATTGACATGCTCAAAATTACACCTTTTTTTTAACCCATTAAAATTGTCACAGAACCATTATTATTGAACCATAAATTTTATTTTATGAAAAAATTTTCCTTTTTTGTTTTTCTGATCGCCTATTGTAGCGCGGTCATTTCCGCCGGTCAGACGGCGACAGCGTCGCAACCGACGGCGACGCAATACGGCAAACCCTATAATAAAGTACCGGACCGGAGGGACGTTACCCTCTATCAGGTAAATATAAGGCCGTTCAGTAAACATGGAAATTTTAAAGGCGTAACGGCGCGTTTAGATTCTATCAAAGCGCTGGGCGTCAATGTTGTTTACCTTTTGCCAATTTATCCGGTAGGAATATTAAAAACGACCAACTCTCCTTATTGCGTGAGAGACTATAAGGGGATCAACAGCGAATTTGGAACCCTTGCCGATCTGCGCGCGCTGGTTAATGGCGCGCATAGCAGAAATATGGCGATTATATTGGACTGGGTTCCAAACCACACCTCTTTTGATAATGCCTGGACCAGTAACAAATCCTGGTACCTGCAAGATTCGGCCGGCAATATTGTTAGCCCGCCCGGGACGGGATGGAACGACGTGGCACAATTAAATTTTAACAATGCCGATATGCGGCTGGCAATGATCGAGGCCATGAAATACTGGGTACTGACGGCTAATATTGACGGATTCCGGTGCGATTATGCCGACGGTCCTCCTACTAATTTCTGGAAACAAGCGATCGATACGCTACGGAATATTTCTACGCATAAATTATTGCTGCTGGCAGAAGGGCAACGCAGCGATCTTTATAGCGCCGGTTTCGATTTTAATTTTGGATTTAAATTCTTCGAAAAGTTAAAAACAATTTATCACGACGACAAGCCGGCGTTACTTATTGACAGCTTGAATACCGCTGAATACGCCGGAAGTTCGGCCGGGCAACAAATCGTCAGGTATACTTCCAACCATGACGTCAATGGTTCGGACGGTACTCCGTTGGAATTATTTGGCGGTAAAAAGGGTTCCATGGCCGCTTTTGTAGTGGCTGCATATATGAAAAGCGTTCCGATGATCTATGGCGGCCAGGAAGTGGGAACTCCTTACAGGCTGGTATTTCCTTTTACGTCCAAAAAAATTGACTGGTCGATTAATCCCGCTATAACTGCCGAATATAAAAAGATACTAAAATTCAGGCAAAAAAGCGCAGCCATCCGGCGGGGCGCCCTGACGTCTTATACAAACGCGGACGTCTGCGCTTTCACAAAGGAAAGCGGGGGAAAAAAAGTGTTGGTTATCGCTAATTTAAGGAACCGCGCGATTAATTATGTCCTACCAGATGATTTAGTAAATTCTACGTGGAAAAATGCCTTGCGACCAGGTAATACGGCGCTAAAACGGAAGCTTATCTTGAAACCGTACGCTTATTTCGTGATGATGAAATAAATAAGCTGTCAGCTATCAGCCGTCAGCTACCAACTGCCATTTTAGACGATAGGTTAATTTTTATTTATCAAATTCTTAAAATTATCTGGTATATTACTAATTTGGAGGCCAATATTTCCCTTGGTTACATTTATTCAATTTTGAAAGTTTAGGTTTATGGCGGCTGATAAAAAAGCGATTAGTATCTTATGTATCTCCAGTTTTTTTAAGGGGGAAGAATTTATGCGTTCGGCTAAACGCGAAGGGTGCGTGGTCTACCTGGTCACATCGAAACAATTGGAACACGATCCGTGGCCCCGCGAATCTTTGGACGAAATTTTTTACGTCCAAGACGTGGACGGATTTAAGGGACACTGGAACATGGGGGAAGTCGTGGACGGCATGGCCTTCGTCATGAGGAGTCGAAAAATTGACCGGGTGGTCGCGCTCGACGATTTTGACGTGGAGAAAGCGGCGCATATCAGGGAGCATTTCAGGATACCGGGAATGGGAGAAACAACCTGTCGTTATTTCCGGGATAAACTGGCGATGCGCATTCGCGCGCAGGAGGACGGTATTGCAGTTCCGGCTTTCAGTTCGCTGTTCAACGACGTAGAGGTCAACCAGTTTTTAGATACCGTTCCGGCGCCCTGGCTAATCAAACCGCGGTCGGAAGCTTCGGCGACCGGAATAGAAAAAGCGCATTCAAAAGAAGAAGCGTGGAAGATCATCCATTCGCTGGGCGACGGTCGACACCGGTATTTAATAGAGCGCTTTTGTCCTGGAGACGTTTTTCACGTCGACGCGTTAAACATGAACGGGAAAGTTATTTTCTGCATTGTCAGCCGTTACCTGAATACGCCGATGGAAGTAGCGCACGGGGGCGGGGTTTTCCGGTCCGCCACTGTTTTGTTTGGTTCGGAGGATGATACGGCGCTTCAACAGATGAACGGCGAAGTAATGAAAACCTTCGGGATGCAATTCAGCGCTTCGCATACCGAATTTATCAAAAGCAAAGAGACGGGAGAATATTTTTTTCTGGAGACTTCTTCCAGGGTCGGAGGAGCTAACCTGGCGGAGATGGTAGAATATTCTTCGGGGATCAATCTATGGAACGAATGGGCGAAAATTGAGGCGGCAATGGCGCGCGGCGAAAAATACAAGGCGCCAAAAGCAGTCAAAAAATACGCGGGGATCATTGTTTCGCTGAGCCGGTTTGAACATCCCGATTCATCGGTTTTCAACGATCCCGAAATAGTATGGAGAATGAATAAAACGCATCATATTGGCATGATCGTTCAATCGGATAGTCACGAAAAAATTATGGAATTGTTGGACCGGTATGTTGTTAAAATCGTAAGCGACTTTCACGCGAGCGCGCCGCCCCCGCAAAGACCGCATAGTTAATTGTAAATTGTAAATGATCGCTATTATGCCAAATATGGGCAAAAAAAAACTGTCAGTGATCGGGAAGATATTTATTGGATAACTTCCCGATCATGACAGCTACTCATAACCATTTAAAATTAAATTCAAAAACTATCTTCTAAAAATATTGTAGGTCTTTGAGACTTGAGATAATAAGTTTGTTCAGAATATCGTCGATGTTTTATGTTTGTCCGGCGTAATGATCGTATTAACTTGAATAAAAAGTAAGATTCGTATATAGATGATAAAGTTTTTGCAATTGTCCTGATTTGTGAGTGTGACTCTTTTCCGGTTTTCTTACTACAAAGATGCGCGAAACTTCAACGCGGCGCAAGAACATAGATTATATTTTTTATTATTTTATACGCAATTTATTGATTAATAAGTAGTTATTTATGAATATTCTGTAAAATTTTTTAATATTAATATTTTATACAACCTATTTAGGGTAGATTTTATCCCGGTAAGATTTTAAAATTTGTCTTCTATTTTTCTTATCCCGCTTATTTGGGCGGCTTTTTTTTCCGTCTGCCGAGCGTTACCGATCTGTTTATTTCATTTCATGGTCAATTGTGACGTCGAAAATAAATAAACGCGCGGTCAATTAAAATAATAAACCCGTCCTTCTTTTTTCTGTT
>JBBRMZ010000311.1:0-3599 GCA_038230555.1 Chitinophagales bacterium | reverse complement strand
GTGACGCCGCAAATTGCGCCGGAGTTGAGTAAAATCAATATGGTTACGGACGCCGCCTGGGTAGACATAGACGGAGATAAAGACCTGGATTTGGTCGTAGTAGGCGATTGGGCCCCGATTTCTGTTTTCAGAAACGACGGAGGCAAATTTGTGAATATTACCCCTACTGACGGGTTATCGAAAAGCGCGGGGTGGTGGAACACAATTAAGGTTGCTGATCTGAACGGCGACGGCAAGCCGGATTTGATCATCGGCAATCATGGGCTGAATAGCCGTTTTCATGCCTCCGAAACTGAACCCGTCTCTATGTACGTGGGCGATTTTGACAATAACGGGGCTACGGAACAGTTGATCTGCTGGATGGAAAACGGTAAAAATTATCCCTGCGCGTTGCGGCACGACCTGGTTTCACAAATACCGGCCATGAAAAAAAAGTACCTGGAATATAAAGACTACCGCGACGCAACGGTAGAAGACGTGTTAAGCCAGCAGCAACGAAAGAATGCTATTCATTACGAAGCGTTTACGCTCGCTAGTTCGGTCGCAATTAACCTGGGTAGCGGGACTTTCCGGCTTCAGGCCCTGCCGGTCGAAGCACAATTTTCTCCCATCTTTGGTATTTATGTCCAGGATTTTGACCATGACGGGAAATTGGATATACTGACGGCGGGCAATTTTTTTGAATCTAAACCCGAAATGGGCAGGTACGACGCGGATTACGGCCTGGTGTTGAAAGGGGATGGTAAAGGCGGTTTTACTTCTTTATTTTCCAAACAGACTGGTTTTAGGTACGACGGGCAGGCAAGGGATATTGAAGCGGTTGAAACCAAAAAAGGCAGATTGATTTTCGTCGCGCTAAATAACAAAGGCGTTCAGGTGTTTAAGTAAGCTTTCAGCCGTCAGCTATAATCTACTCCAGGATAATAATTTAAATTACATAAATGTTTGTGGATACGCACGCGCATTTATACTCGGAACAATTTGACGCAGATCGGGATGCGGTTTTGCAAAGGGCATTAGATGCAGGCGTCGGAAAAATGTATTTGCCCAATGTAGATTCGGGGAGTATAACAGGGATGCTCGCTTTGGAAGCCGCGTACCCGGACCATTGTTTTGCCATGATGGGACTGCATCCTTGCAGCGTTCAGGCGGAATTTGAAAAAGAACTTCTTGTTGTTGAGGAATGGCTTGGAAAACGGCATTTTTGCGCTATCGGAGAGATCGGAGTCGATCTGTATTGGGACAAAACTTTTCTTGAACAACAACTGACAGCTTTTCACCGGCAACTGGATTGGGCGGAAAGCCTGAAAATACCGGTTGTTATTCACTCCCGCAATTCAACCCGGGAAATCTTAGACGCCTTGAAGAAAAATGTAACATACCGGCAAGGCGGTATTTTTCATTGTTTTAGCGGAACCGCCGAAGAAGCGCGAGAAGCGATTGGCTTAGGATTTTACCTCGGAGTTGGGGGAACGCTCACCTATAAAAAATCAGGCGTAGCGGAAGCGCTTGAAGATATCTCTGTAGAGCATTTGGTTTTAGAAACGGACGCTCCCTACCTGTCGCCCGTTCCTTTTCGGGGCAAACGCAACGAAAGCGCTTACCTGCCGCACGTCGCTCAGAAATTGGCCGATATAAAAGAGACGGTAATTTCTGAAGTTGCGCAAATTACTGCAATGAACGCGGAAAAGATTTTTAAAAGAAATAAAAACGCTCCGTTTATATAATATTTCTTTTATTTGATTGTTTAAATGACTACGGGCGTCTTGTTTTTAAACGAACGAAGATCGTCCGGTTTATTTAACAGGTAAGCCTTAACGCCCGTATGTTTTTCCGTATATAGTGGAAACGAATATTCATTAACCATTCAAATCGAAATCACCATTATGCCCGGATTTCAAAAATTAGTTCTTCTTGCCGGAAGCGAAAAAAAAGAACCCAGGGATAAAGCGGTTGGCGAAGTCCCCGACGCTTCAATCCTCGACGTTACGCTGGTCGTTCAAAGAAAAAAATTGCTTCCTGATCTAAAAAACGGAATGCCCTCCGGTTTTAAAGTTCTAAGCAGGAAAAAATTCGAATTAGAATATGGAGCCTCCAAAAAATCATTTGCCCTAATAGAAATGTTTGCAAACCAACACGGTTTTACCATAGCCGGCATGCAAAACGAACGACGGGCGGTGACGTTAAAAGGAAGCGCGGCAGAAATGAAGAAAGCGTTTGGACTTTCTATGAAAATGTATCAAACTCCTAAAGGCGACGTCTACAGAGGAAGGAGCGGCGCTATTATGATTCCTGAAGAACTTATTCCTGTGATCGAAGGCGTTTTTGGCCTGGACGACCGCGTTGCCGCAAGAGCCATGTTCCTTTACCGCAAGGATGGCGATATCCGGGCGCGGGCAGTCGGTTTATCGTATAATCCGAACGACCTTGCTTCCATTTATAACTTTCCAACGGACGCAACGGGCAAAGGACAATGTATCGGGATCATTGAATTGGGCGGCGGTTACCGGATCAACGAGATACAACAATATTTTACTGATCTAAATTTACCTATACCACAAATCACCGCTATATCGGTCGACGGCGGCGTCAATAATCCGGACGACGGATCGGGCGCCAACGCTGAAGTAGCTCTGGATATAGAGGTAGCGGGAGCCGTAGCTCCAGCGGCAAAAATAGCCGTTTATTTTGCGCCTAATACCGACCAGGGTTTTTTAAACGCGATTACCACCGCTTTGCACGATACGGCAAATAACCCTTCCGTCATTTCAATTAGTTGGGGACAAGCGGAAAGCGGTTGGACACAACAATCTCTTACATCCTTTAACGACGCCTTTCAATCGGCTGCCGCGCTGGGCGTAACTGTTTTTGCCGCTGCAGGCGATTCGGGATCGGACGACAGCGTTGGCGACGGGAAAGCGCATGTTGATTTTCCAGCCTCCAGCCCATACGTTATCGGCTGCGGCGGCACTAACCTGACGGCAGATCCGACCAATGGGATCACGGCAGAAACGGTTTGGCACGCGGCGGCGGACAGCGCGACGGGCGGCGGGGTAAGCGACGTTTTCGATCTGCCTGATTATCAAGGCAGAGCTTCTGTTCCTCCTTCCGCTAACGACGGAAAAAGAATTGGGAGGGGCGTGCCGGACGTTTCCGCCGTTGCCGATCCGGCGACCGGCTATAATATCTTGGTCGACGGGCAAATGGCGGTGATCGGCGGGACCAGCGCCGTGGCTCCGCTAATGGCCGGTTTGACTGCGCTACTCAACGAAAAATTAGGTAAACCGGTTGGTTTTCTAAGTCCGGTTATTTATGGCGGTCAGGGAGCCGGTTTTAACGACATAACGCAGGGCGATAATATAACGACTCCTAATAACTTGGGCTATACGGCCGGATTTGCGTGGGACGCTTGTACGGGCTGGGGGTCTCCGGACGGGGTCGCCATTTACGATTTAATTTCTGGTCAGTATACAAGTTAGCTTGAGCTGTCTGTAATCAGCGACTAAATCTATTTATATAAAATCTATGAAGACGAGAAACTTCTCGGCTTGCTTTTTTCACCATAATTTAAAAAACTCAATATGTCAGCCTTCACTAAT
>JBBRMZ010000310.1:0-3665 GCA_038230555.1 Chitinophagales bacterium | reverse complement strand
GCAAGCATCAGTCGCTCAACTGGAAAACGCCCAAAGAAGTTTTTGATCAACATAATACATAATTTATCGTATCTTTAAATCACATTGACTCCACCTTAGTTTTAGTTGAAATTTGTCCTAAGAATGGGGAGTACCTCACTTTGAACTGAACAAAGCGATTGCCGATTGCGGGGCAAATAAAAGGTCCGGGCAGGAACTGCTCTACAGGCATTTCTACGGTTATGGATTGAGCGTTTGTTTGCGCTATACCTCCGATAAGGAAGAGGCGAAAGAAGCGCTGAACGACGGATTTGTAAAAGCGTTTAACAAGATGGAGCATTATTCGGCCGGTTCCAATTTTAAGGCTTGGTTACGACGGATTCTGATCAATACCTCGATAGATTATTTCCGCCAAAAACAACGGAAAATTGAAATGCAACCTTTTTCGTCCCTGCTTTCGCCCCATGCGTATACCGAGACAAGCGTCGAACCGGATTATTACTATCAGCTTTCTTACGACGAGCTGATCCATTTTGTCCAGGAACTATCACCGGCATACCGGATGGTTTTTAATCTCTATACGATTGAAGGATTTCCGCATGAAGAGATCGCCCAAATGTTAAATATCTCCGAAGGCGCCTCCAAATCCAACTTATCCCGCGCAAAATCAAATTTGCGCGACCTTATTCTTAATCACCGTAAAGCGTTGAAAATATAATGGAAGAAAATGTACATAATGATTTTGACGACTTCCTAAGAGATAAGCTGGGCGGCGAGCCGCCGCCAAATTCCGCTTTTTCTGCAGGCCGTCGGGAAACGGACGCCGAATGGGCAAAAGTGACGCAACGGCTGGATAGTATCAGACCGGTAAACGTTTCCGCGCCGTCCGCTCATAACCTGCGTTACTTTTATCCTGCCGCCGCCGCAGTCGTTCTGGCGCTTTCAGGTCTGTTGTATTTATTCCATGAAAGTAATTTAAAAATTGACGCGCTTCGTAAAGAAGTAATGGCGGATAAAATTCATAAAGACGCCGTTTATGAGAAAATTATTATTTACAATAACGGCGCCGGCAAATCAAACGGTAAAAATTCCGATCAGGATGAAATAAGTAGCTTCCGTCGGCAAGCCGCCGAAACAAGCGACTTTAAAAGGACTCCTTCGTATAAAAAAAAGTCGCCTATCGTTACGCAAGACAAAAATATGCCCGCCCAGATCGCTTTCGCGGCCAACCAAGCCGGGCAGGGGGAAAAGAAAAACGTCGCGCCTCCAAAAATGCCGCATTTCCCGCTTTCGTACACCTATCAATTTGATCTCTCCACTCAAAACGATTCGACCGCCTTAACCACAACTGCTTTAAAAACTGGCAAGTCTGAAGAAGCAAATCCTGCCGATAATCCTGCTTTTTCTAAACCAACCGAAATTGGGCTATCGACAGACGGCCGGGCGTCGAACCCTTCAAACGGGGACGTCTCCTCGTCGGCTTCAGGAGCGGAGAAATCGCCTGAAGCGTCCGCCGCGCTTCTTATGGACGCAACGGCGGCTTCGGCTATTGAAATGCAGGCTGATAAAAAAAATCCGGCCGTTCAAACAACTGAGCTGGCCTTTTTGACGCCGAAAAATACCTCCGAACTGCGTCAAACTAAAACCGTTTTTGACGAAGACCTGATGATTCCCGTAGTACGTCGACGCAATAGCTTTAATCCGCTTGCCGGCGTCGGCGTCCGGGTGAGCGCGGGCGTTGATTTAACGACCTGGAATAATTTTATTTTTAAGGATGAAAGCGTAATAGGAACTGGCGCTTCTGCAGAAATTCGCATTGGAAAAAAGATAGGCTTCGTAGGGGGCGTTAGTTATGCGCAGAAAGACTTTATCCGGGAAGAAATGGAATTGGAACAGTTTAGGCCGGACGATCACCCAAAAGACATGAAACCCGGGCGTCTAGCCGGAACCTGGAAATATATGAATTATGACGCCGGTTTACGTTATTATACCGGCTCTATTGGTAAAGTGTTACCGTTCTTTGGCGCCGGTCTTAACTGGCAAAGAGACCTGCTCACGGAAGGAAAAGTTAATTTTTTCGACGTTAACGACCGCGAACATCATTTAGGCCCGCCGATGGATAAACCGGTCGGTAATAACCAAGATATAAAATCGTTCATTCATTTTAGCGCCGGAGCGCTTTATCCGTTATCCAGCCGGTTCGCGCTGCAAGCAGAAGCGGTATATGGAAAACGGACGGATAGCGGCGCTCCCGAACTTTCCAACTACTATGGAATAAATTTAAAAGCTACTATAGATTTTTAATCGTTTATTTATTTAACTAACCTTTTTTTGATGGAAAGAAGAGATTTTTTAGCCCAACTGGGTATCGGCGCGGCTTTTGCTTTGACGACCAGTTGCTTCATGGCGTGTAGTAAAACCGCCGCGCCCGTGGACTTTACCCTGGATCTGACGTCCGCCTCTAACGCCGCCCTTCAAACGAACGGCAAATACATAGTAACCAATAACACGGTGGTGGCCCGCACCAATACTGGCGCCTATGTTGCGGCCACCCTCATCTGTAGCCACGAAAATAACCCGAACATTTATTACGATCCGGGTAATAATGATTTTCAGTGTACCGTCCATGGCGCGCGTTTCGATTTGGCCGGAAAAGGACTGAACGCCGACGGATCAAACGGGTTGACCATTTACAAAACCACCCTGACGGGAACTTCCCTGAGGGTATACTCGTAATATTTATCGATAAAAAGATACACTAGCCCGGTTGCAGCGTTTGCAGCCGGGCTTTTTTTATCTTCGATGCTCCATAATATTTCCGACCCCAGGCAGCAAACCGGATTCAACTTTCGTCTTGTTAATGAACGCTTTTATAGTATGAACGAAAACGAATTGTCGAAACTGATTGCCGGATGTAAATCTAATAAAAGGTCTGCTCAGGCGCTGTTATATAAATACTTCCATGATTACGGATTGAGTATTTGTCTTCGCTATTCGGCGTCGCGGGAAGAAGCGCGGGAAATTTTAGACGACGGGTTTATGCGGGTATTTACCAAGATTAAAGATTACCCCGATAACATTCATTTTAAAAGCTGGTTTCGTCGTATTCTGATCAATATTTCTATTGATTATTACCGGAAAAATCAGCGGCAGATCGAGTTAACAGTCATGGAGGACGCAAGCGATCAAACTGTAGAACCTGCTTATTACGAACAACTTTCTTACGACCAGTTAATCTATTTTGTGGAAGAATTATCGCCAACTTATAGGATGGTTTTTAGTCTGTACGCCATCGAAGGATTTTCGCATGAAGAAATAAGCGCGGCGTTAGGAATCGCCGAAAGCTCCTCCCGCTCTAACCTGACGCGGGCGAAAATCAGGTTGCAGGAGAAAATAATGGATCATCTTAAAACTGTAAACATATAATGTCGGAGCGCCTTTTTAGCCGGATAGAAAAATTCTTCAAGGAAAAACTGAATCAAGGTATGCCTTCCAACTCTTCTTTTGCTAGTAATCAAAGGGAACTGGATCGCAACTGGTCTAATTTTAACCAACGCCTCGACGAAGCGCTTCCCGAAAACCCCGGGAGAAAAAACGATGTATTTAAACTACTGTTTTTACTTACTTTATTAGCTTTTCTGGGCGCTTCCTATTATGGCTTTAAAAAATCAAATGAATTAGCGTCG
>JBBRMZ010000309.1:0-3717 GCA_038230555.1 Chitinophagales bacterium | reverse complement strand
CCCAGGTCACCCCGCTCGGCATGAGTGTTTCCAATTTTTTCATAAGAAATGGCCAACCCGTTTTTAAAGTCCACATTGTCCGGAAAGGCAGCATGGAGTTCTTTCTCTAAACGGTTATATTCTTCATAAAATTCCAATGCCTGACCCAGGTCACCCCGCTCGGCATGAGTGTTTCCAATTTTTTCATAAGAAATGGCCAACCCGTTTTTAAAGTCCACATTGTCCGGAAAGGCGGCATGGAGTTCTTTAGATAATTCTAAATTTTTTCCATAAAATTCAAATGCCTTGTCTAGAGCGCCGGTCAACGAATGATAATCACCGAGGCGCCCGCATAATACGCTAACATTGAAATCAGGTTCTTTCAAGGAGTAAACAGCAGTTTCCGCGTAACGCACAAACGTTCCGGCAGCTTTGAAATGGCCTATACTTGCATGAATGGCTTCTTTGTCTAATTTTTCAGCTAATGAATACACGAGCATTTCGCAATCATTCAACAGTGCCGTCCTATTTTTCTCCCGGACAATCTGCTGTACTACGGGGCTGATTTTCAACCCCTCGTCGGCCTGCTCAATCCACCCTTTTTTTCGCAAAGCGCCTAGGGTTTCGTCAAAAAGATCAGGGTCGCCGGGTTGGAGGAGTTCGTATAACCGGTCGTAAGGAAGGTTTTCGGCGGGCAGGACGGCGAAATTACTGAGCAGGCTTTTTTCCGCTTCCTCCAAGCCGGAGAGATCGTACATGGTGGCGATGATCTTTTCGGGCGTTTCCGTCCGCAATGACCGGCTTTGGTAGGAAACCTCAACCCCTTTGTTGCGGAGGGCGAACAAGCCTTTCTGTTGCAGGTCATCCACCATGGCCTGAAGGGTGTAAGCGGGCCGGAATTCATTGAAGGCGGCCAGGTTTTTGGCCAGCAAATCGACGACCAGCGTGTTATAGCCCATGGCGACAAGGAGGCTGCGCAGAAGCGGCGCGTCGCTTTCCTCGTATTTGGGGTAGTGCGTTTTGAACAACAGCGCCGCTTCTTTTTCCGCCAACGGAGGAACGCGGAGGATCGGCGCGCCAAATAATTTGCCGACGCGGGAAGTCACCAGAATATGGCAGTTCAGGAGTTTGCCCAGCGTCAGGGCGTGGCGGTCGAGGTCGCCGGCGTCATTGGCGTTGTCAAGAACGATCAGGCAGGGCGCAGGCAAATTGTTGATCGCCGCCACGACCCGCTCCATTTGGGCGGCCTCCGTTTCCGTCGACTCAAAACGGACGCCCAGTCTGGGCGCCAAACTCAGCAGGGCGGCGCCGACGCCACTGTCGGCGAAGAGCCAGGCCAGGTGTTTGTAGTCGTCCTGCCGGTTGATCCAAAACCGCGAGGCCAACGCCGTTTTGCCGATCCCGCCTTCCCCGTTGACGAGCAACAACAGGCGGCGGTCGCCGGCGAAGTTTTTTTCGATCGCCGTTAGTTCTTCCTCGCGGCCAATGAACACGGGCCGGTTGAACGGCGGCTCGGTTAAAATGCGGGGAATTTTGGTTTCAGCGGACGGATAAACGTCTGCTTCGGCGAGCTCGTTTAATATATTCAGCGCCGCCGCGCTGATTTTGTTCCGCTCCAGGGAATATTCGTCCTGTCGCAGCACGCCGCGGTCGTTGTTTTTTTCGTTGGCCGCGTACCGCTGGGAAAGTTGAGCCACGTCGTTGGCCAACCCGGCGTCACTGTTCGTCCAGTCTTTTAGCGCCGCGAACGCCTCGGGGAATTTGCCGGCCGAAAGGAGTTCTCGAATCGCTGCAATCGGAGTTGGCGGGCGGGGCATAACGTTTTATTTTTCACAAAAATATAAAAAAATATTGTTAATGCGAATAATAGGTTGAAAAAGTGCAAAAAGGGCGCCGGTACGATAGACCCGGAAACCGGAAGTGAATATAACAGGCCCACAGTTCCTTTTATCCCGAAAATCCCGACCCGAACGTCCGTTTAGTCTTAATAATTACCCGCATTCATAAACCCCCCGAGTCACATATAAGGCATACATAAGCCGTATCTGCTTCATGTATAAGTCAGGTCTGAGACAGGTCTGACCGTCCCCACGGATAGCAGCTAATTTGAGGAAAGGTTAGACTAAAAGGGTCCTCAAAATGCCTTATTCAAAATGGTTTATAGTTGGATATCCAAAAAGGCAGACCGGTGTTTATCCCCTTTTGCTAGTTTTAACCAATTATTCGCATTGTTATTAAAAGTGTAGGGAAAAATTTCTGCAAGAATAAATGATTTGCAAGACGCCGAAAGACACGTCTGAATCCGGCGGAGTCGCGTAGAAGGAAAAACGCGGATGATTACAAGCGTTTAATTCCGCTGGAATTATTATGAATAACGTTACCATCCCGCCAAATCCAGTCTTGTATAAAGACAATCGTCCCCATACGCCCGACTTATATGAACAAAACCGCCCGGATTTTTACCCTCGCTTTCTGGCTCCTCTGCGCCAGTAATTTCTTTTTCTCCGCCAGTTTCCAGATGCTGATCCCGGAATTGCCGGACTATTTGACCTCCCTCGGCGGCGCGGCGTATAAAGGGCTCATCATCGCGCTCTTTACCCTAACGGCGGGGATTTCGAGACCCTTCAGCGGCAAACTAACAGATACGATCGGGCGGGTGCCAGTGATGGTGTTCGGGTCGCTGGTCTGCGTGGTCTGCGGATTGTTGTATCCGATGCTGGGAACGGTCGTCGGCTTCCTGATTTTGCGCACGTTTCACGGGTTTTCGACAGGATTCAAGCCCACGGCCACGGCTGCCTACGTGGCGGACGTCGTTCCGTTCGAGCGGCGGGGCGAGGCGATGAGCGTCCTCGGGATCAGCGGCAGCGTCGGGATGTCATTAGGTCCCGCGCTGGGCGGCTGGATCGACGGCGCTTTAGGGATGCGCGCGTTGTTTTATACGTCGGCGGTGTTCGCGCTCATGTCCGTGATAATTTTAGTCGGCTCGTTGAAAGAAACTTTGCCGGTGCGGATGAAATTTCACCCGCGCGCATTGCGGATCTCGCGGGCGGACGTGTTTGAGCCGCTGGCGTTTCCACCGTTCCTGGTGATGTTCCTGTTGTCTTTTGCGTCGGGCTGCGTGCTGACCATCATTCCCGATCTCACCAAAGACGTCGGGATTGCCAATAAAGGGATGTTCTTTGCCGTCTATACGCTGGCCTCGCTGGCCATCCGCGTGGCGGCCGGCAAATCGTCCGACCGCTACGGGCGCGTGGCCGTGCTGCGCTATTCCGCGTTTGCGCAGGTCGGGGCCATGATGCTGATCACGCTGACCCACTCGCCCGCCATGCTGATCGCTGCCGCCGTTGTTTACGGTCTTTCCTGGGGCCTGAACTCCCCGTCGTTAACAGCCTGGACGGTCGACCTGGTTCCCGACGTCCATCGCGGACGCGGCCTGGCGACCATGTTCATCGCCCTCGAGTTTGGCATCGGCTCCGGCGCTTATCTTTCGCAGTGGATCTACGACAACCAGTACGCCCGCATTTTTTACCCGTTTTATTTGTCGGCGGCGCTTTCGCTTGTCGCGGCAGTTTATTTGTTGCGGTTCAAAGCGGATACGGCGCGAGCGCCTACGGAAAATTTAATTTTGGAGAAGCTGGACTTGCATTCAGTAATCTAATGCAACAAAGTTTATTTTAATTAAATTATAGTTATTTATCTTCATAGTTCTTTGAAAGTTTGGCGATAGTACAAGTTGTG
>JBBRMZ010000308.1:0-3720 GCA_038230555.1 Chitinophagales bacterium | reverse complement strand
CAAAAGTGGATAAACACCGGTCTGCTTTTTGGATATTCAACTATAAACCATTTTGAATAAGGCGTTTTTGAGGGCTTTTTTAGTTTGACCTTTCCTGTAATTGACTCTATCCGAGGGAACGGTCAGACCTGACTCATACGTGCATCATACACGGCTTATATACGGCTTATATACGGCTTATATACGGCTTATATATGACTCAAGGGGTTGACGGATAACAAACGGTTGCTAAGGATAAACGGACGTCGGGGCCGGGATTTTCGGGATAAAAGGAACTGCGCGCCTGTTATTTTCACTTCCGGTTTTCGAGACTATCTTCCTGAAGCCCTTTTGGACTTTTCCAACCCATTATTCGCATAATTTATTTATAGTCAATAACTTGTAGCTAATTGCTAACGGCTGATGGCTGACGGCTGATAGCTGATAGCTTTCAATCCATGAAATTTGCAGTCATTGTTTTTCCGGGTTCCAATTGCGACGACGATATGATCCACGTCCTCGGGGACGTATTTCGGCAGGACGCCGTTAAGGTATGGCATAAAGACAGGGCGTTGCCGGCGGGGACGGATTGCGTCGTGTTGCCGGGCGGTTTTTCTTACGGCGACTATTTGCGCTCCGGGGCCATTGCCCGCTTTTCGCCGATTATGCAGGCAACGACGGAATTTGCGAATGCGGGCGGCCTAACGTTCGGGATTTGCAACGGGTTTCAGATACTTTGCGAAGCAGGCTTGCTGCCAGGCGTTTTATTACCTAACCAGGAGCAGCGGTTTATTTGTAAAAATATATACCTGAAAACCATTACGCGCCGCTCGCCGCTCACGCGCGGGCTGGACCTGCGGCAGCCGCTGAAAATTCCGGTCGCGCACGCCGACGGGCGTTTTTTTGCCGACGAGGCGACGCTTCAGCGTCTGGAAACGAATGATCAGATCCTGTTCAAATATTGCGACGAACACGGGCGGCTGACGGAATCCGCCAATATTAACGGGTCGGCGCGTCATATTGCAGGAATCTGTAACGAGCGGCGCAACGTGTTTGGCATGATGCCGCACCCCGAACGCGCGTCGGAAGCCGCGCTCGGAAATATCGACGGGCGGTTGTTGTTCGAAGCGTTGATCGCTTCGGTCGCCGCTCCTGTTACCGCTCAACCGGCCGGCTGATGGAATTGAATTTTAGAGAATACGGTTCCGGGCCGCCGTTCGTCATCCTGCACGGCTTGTTTGGAACGTTAGATAACTGGCAAACCATCGCGCGGCTGCTTTCGCCAAAACATACGGTTTATTTGCTCGACCTGCGCAACCACGGGCGGTCGCCCCATTCGCCGGACATGAGCTTTCCGCTGATGGCCGCCGACGTGAAGGAGTTCATGGAAAAAAATTGGATATACGAGGCGATCGTAGCGGGTCATTCGATGGGCGGAAAGGTCGCCATGCAAATGGCGTTCGACTACCCCGATTTTATCAAAAAACTGATCGTGATAGACATAACGCCTAAAAAATATAGCGGCGGCCACGAGGACGTTTTTGCCGCCCTGCTTTCCATTGACCTGAAGACCGTCCAAAAAAGGGAAGAAGTGGAGCGCGCCCTGATGGAACGCTTAAAAGGCGACGTCGGCGTCGTACAGTTCCTGCTGAAAGACTTGACGCGGACGCCAGAAGGAAACTTTGAATGGAAAATGAATTTGCCGGTCTTACACAACGTTTACCCGGAATTGATGGGCGCTGTCTACGGGCCGGTGTTCAATAAACCCGCCTTATTTATCAAAGGCGGTAATTCGCATTATATCCAGCCGGAAGACGAGCCGGTCATCCGCGAATCTTTCCCGCAGGCGCGGATCGTGGAAATCCCCGGCGCCGGACATTGGGTCCACGCCGACAAGCCCCAGGCGTTGTTTGAGTTGATGGACCAGTTTTGAACGGTAAATGAAAAATGGTAAATGATGAATGGTATAAATTGTTTGACGTTACATTCTATTTATTTAAGCGGTCAAATAGGTAAGGCCGCCGAGAAAAAAGCTGACGGCTGATAACTGATAGCTGATAGCTGAAACCTACTTCGGCAGCGTAAAATAGAAAGTAGCGCCCTTGCCCAGTTCCGACTGCACCCATATTTTCCCGCCTAATTGCTGAACGATCTTTTGGCAGATCGCCAGTCCCAAACCGGTGCCTTCATATTGAGCGCGCGTATGGAGGCGTTGAAAAATGACAAAGATGCGGTCGTAATGTTCGGGGTCGACCCCGACGCCGTTATCGACGACGGCGACCCGGTAATGGTCGGGGAATTCTTCAGTAAGAATTTGTATATCAGGCTTAGCGCCCGGTTTGCAAAATTTGACGGCGTTGCCGATCAGGTTTTGCAGCAACTGGATAAGTAAAGGGGCGACAGAATGCACGACCGGCAATTCCTGGTAGCGAATGCGCGCTTCCGATTCTTCGATCACGAGTTTCAGGTTGGCGCAGGCGAGGCGCAGGACTTCGTTCAGGTTGACAAAATCGCGGTCCATGTCGCTTTTACCGATGGTGGCATATTGGAGCAAACCGTCCAGCAGACTGTTCATGCGGGTAACGCCTTCTTTAACATATTGGAAATAAGTTTCAGACTCTTCGCTCAGTTGGGAAGAGAATTGCTGGCGGATAATCTGCGTAAAACTACCGATCATCCTAAGCGGCTCCTTGAGGTCGTGGGAGGTAATATAAGCAAACTGACGGAGTTCCTCATTGGCATGCAGGAGTTTAGTATTTTGTTGCGCCATCTGGCTGCTCTGGTCCAGCAACAGCGCCTGGTATTCGTTTTCTTTGGTGAGCTCTTCGATCTTGCTTTGTTTTTCCTGTAGGGAATACTTAATCTCAAGATCGATCATTCGCATATTGCGCTGCGTTTTCGCGTAGTCCGCCTGCATGGTCGAATAAATGCGCTGACATTTAAAAGCGCTTTCAAAATCCCGCTCCGTCTGATATATACCCGAAAGGGTAAGGAATCCGCGAAGTTCAGAAACCACGTCGTTGAGCCGCCTGGACAAAGCGATCCCTTTTTTTCCCAGTCGCTTGGCGCGTTCGAAGTCGCCGTCGACGGCTTCCAGTTCTGCCAAGTTCAACAAATGAATCTGCTTGCCGTTGACCTTTCCGCCCAGTTCAAGGATCAGTTCAGAACTCAGACGAGCGTTTTCATAGGCCTGCCGGAAGTCGCCCAAAGCAAGATAGGCGCGGCATTTTTGAGACGTCGTATGAGCGATCATTTCTTTATACGACGCATTTTGCGCCATTAATAAGGATTCGCTGAAATGGAAAAGCGATTCTTCATATTGTTCGAGCGTAAAATAGATATTGCCGGTGTTGTTCTGAATAACGATGAGGGTATTATCGCTCAAAACGTCTTTATATTCGCTTAATACAATATGATACCGGTCGAGGGCGTCCTCGTAATTAAATAATTGAGCGTAAATAGTTCCGATATTAATCAGGCAATTGGCTTCGTTATACCGGAAACCGATGGGGCGGCTTTTTTCCAGAGATTCAATAAAGAGGGGCATCGCGGCTTTGTAATCCGACTGGACGCTCCGCGCGACTGCAAGGTTGCAGAGCGCCAAGGCTTCTTTTTCTACGTTCCCCAGACGCCGGCTGACGTCGAGAATGACGGGAATGAACTCTTCCATCGCGACGTAATCCTGACGGCGCAGATGCACTTGGGAAAGCTGGAAAAAGAGGTCGGTTTTTAAGGCGTCAT
>JBBRMZ010000307.1:0-3729 GCA_038230555.1 Chitinophagales bacterium | reverse complement strand
ATTGCGACAGCTTGCTTTCAACGGTTTCCGACACGCTAGATCTGGGAAAATTGGAGGTTGGAACTTATAATTTGCAGATTAATTTAAAAGACGCCGTACTGAACAACGGATCATTGACGGTGGACGACGCTAGCTACGCCTTCAAAATGTCGTCTGAAAATGGAATTAGCTTACCGGTCAAAACGATCCTGCGGGTGCCGGCAAAAACTGTTTGGGGGTATATAGATTATGCCGATAATATGGAAAATGTCGCTAATAATTTCATCGACAGTTTAAGAATCCTGACAAGCCCGGCATACAATCCTGCGGGCGATTATCATTATTTTAAAATCGACGCTACGAATCAGGCAGATTTTACGATACTTGACGCAAAGCATACCGCCTTAAAAAAGTTCCTGTTTAATTTGGAAAAAGATGAAACCGTTTTAAAGACGCTGATTGACCGTTTTAGGGCGGCGAATAAAAGCGCGGTCAATATGAAAGTATATACTTACGACGGGGCAATTTTTTAGGTTCTTTTAAGCCCTTTTGTTTCTTGCTATAGCTTAAAGTTAAAGCCTTCGGCCACAAATTCCTCATACTTTTCTTTATTGAACTCGTATAACCGGGCGGGCCGGTGCGCCACGCCTTCCTGTATTTCTTTCAGATCGATAATGAAATTCATGGAAAGAATTTTCTTGCGAAAATTTCTTTTTTCCAGTTTCTTATCTTCTTCCTGTAGGATCGCCTCATAGAGATGCTGCAATTCGGTGAGCGTAAATTTTCGGGGCAATAGTTCAAAACCGATCGGACGTATACGGACGCTTTTTTGCAACGCTTCGATACAGGATTTCAGAATTTGATGATGATCAAAGGCCAGTTCGCCCACTTCCGCCACGCTGTGCCATTGCGCCTGTTGCGCAATAGAACCCGCCGTTACAATATATTTACTTTTTTTAACCAGCGAATAATACGCTATGGTAATGACGCGTCCCCACGGATGCCGGTTAACAGACCCGAATCCGCGTACCTGCTCCAGATATACGTTTTTTAGTCCGGTCAGCTCTTCCAATACCCGGATCGCGGCGGCGTCGAGGTCTTCGTCCGGGAAAATAAAGTCGCCCGGCAGCGCCCACATGCCCGCGCAGGGCTCCGCGCTTCTTTTGATAAGTAAAACTTTTAAATCCGCCTCGTCGAACCCAAAGATCACATTATCCACCGTAAAAGCGGACTTAAAAAACTGCTCGTAAGACGTCATGGTTTCGTTTTCTCCTTTGAACGGCGCGATTAATATTTTGTTCGGGGGTAAAAATAGGAAATTTAGCAAGAGCTGCAACCATTTATTTGAAACCCGTTCGAGCTGTACTTTTCATTATAAAATTAAAATTTATTATTTACGCTGTATTTGTTGGTCTAATCTCTGCTGATCGCTCAACCGCCCCTGCAACTGTTCCACATATTTTTTAGCCCCGTCGTTCCCGTAATCGGCGTACGCTTTGGTCGCCCATTGAATAGCCGATTCCAGTTTGCCGTAATATTCGTCGGACAGCGCCATATTATAGGCCGCTCTGCCGCCCGTTTTTTTATCCGGCGCATTGTTCAGCACGCCTTGCCAAATTTCGGTGGCCTTTGCCCAGTCGCCCGTTTCGGCCAGCCGGCCCGCTTTTTCCATGTCCGCTTTAAACGGACCTTTGGCGCCCGTATAAAATTCGCGGTCTACCGTCGTCCAGACCGGAGCGACCCGCGCGGCGTAAGCGGCGCCCGCTTTGTAACTCAGGTCGTCGACAATGGGGTTGGCTGAAGCCAGATTTTTAACGGCGGCTTTTTCTGTAGGGCCGGTAGCGCTGTTCTCGCCGC
The DNA here is from genome assembly GCA_038230555.1 of Chitinophagales bacterium. Classification (GTDB taxonomy): domain Bacteria; phylum Bacteroidota; class Bacteroidia; order Chitinophagales; family Saprospiraceae; genus JAAFJT01. The sequence continues at coordinate 1,893 of JBBRMZ010000307.1, read as the reverse complement.
TTTGCGAAGTTTTGAATTCGTCGCCGATCGTTTTAGTGGCTGGGTCGTAGAGACGCCATCCAATGGTTACGGAAATTTTTCGCTTTGCGGTAAAACTGATTTTCGTCGTATCCCTGCCGTCTTTAGTTTTATCTTTAACCGCAGAGCGATCGGTTTGGATAGAGTTGTAGGAGTCGAACATCTCGATCGCCGCGATGGCGTCGGCGTTGTATTTTTTACAAATACCTTCAATTTCATACCATTCGACCGGCGGCATAAAAGTTCTGCCGGATTCGCTGCCTGACAACTCTACGTCCGTCGGCTTCGCCTGAAAACGCGGCGTTTGCGTCAAAACGTCCGCCAGACCGGCAAACGCTTTTTTGCGGCCGCTACGGCCTTGCCCAAAATCGTTACCGGACGCCTGATTAGCGACTACGTCGATAAAACCGCTGGAAGGTCGGCTGCGATCAATGATGGCTATGGTATTCACATGATCGGCCACTACAATTTGCGCCGGCTGCAAAACGCGCAAATGAGTGGTACTGGTGGAACAGGCGGCGCATAAAAAAAGGAAACAGCAGGCAAAAAAGCTTGGAACGGTAAAAGTGTTTTTCATACAGGTATAAAGTTGGGAAGTTTTAAAAAGCAAAAATAAAATTTCAACGGCTAAAAAACGCTTGATATGGCCAAAGAATTCTCTGAAAATTAATATGCTGCACCATCATAAAATCATTGTCGGCGGTCCAGGCATAATATCGTTCAAATCGAGCTTTGCCTCCCGCATCCACGCGAGCCTCTCCTGACGCGAACGCCGGAGTGACGGGGAACAACCTTACTTTTTTTTCTATGCCCTGCATGTTCGTCAGACTGATGGAAGCAAACGGCGTCGTTCGCTCAATGGAATCTCGCTGTGGACAGTCGTTTTCAAATCCTTCGGCGATTTGGTTTCTAAAACCTGTTAAAAATGCTTCCGCTACGCCTTTTTGAATGCGGCGCGGAGGCGGGTTGGAAATCGCATAAAAAGGAACGATTTCGTAAACGCCGCCGGAGCCAGTCAGCTTAAAGGATTTATTTTGCTGACGCGCATAGTCGATGGAGACCGACCGAATATTTTCGACGCTTTCTCCAAAAATCGTACGATCGCGCCAAACGATCTCGTCGGCAATATACCGGACTCGTATGTTCCCGCTCCATTGCGGTAAAGAACAAACGTAGGGTTCGTTGGCGTCCGCTAAGATCATGTAGACGCCCGTTTCGTCCTGATTAGTGCCGCCCACGTAATAAGATTTTTCTTTTTTCGCCCCGGCGTAAATCTCGACTTTTATTTTGTTGATGGAAATATCGCGCACGACATTGGCTACGGCAGCCCTGGGCAACCGGTAGCTAATTTCCACATTTTTAATGGTTTGCAGCAAATTTAAAATGGCGTCCTTCCGGGCGATGTGTTTCTCATTCACCGTCCAGTACCCGTTTTTCCGTTCCAACAGCGAAGTTTTACCCTGTGCGTCGGCAATAAAAATCTTGGAGATGGCCGCCGTATCTGCTACCGAAAACTCCCAGTCTCCGCCCCTCAAAGTCGTATTTCGGCCTCCGGACGTTAAAATCCACGCCCCGACGCTTCCCAATCCCGCAAATAACGCAATTAATATCCAAAGCCCTTTATTCATCACTTCCGGTATTCCGCTGTATAAATCAAAACAAATTTACTTTATATCTAAATATTTGACCTCGCTCTGATAATTATAATCATTTACCATTTACCATTAATACCCATTTAAGTACCGGTACAAAATAAATTGATATTATTTAAAGGGGGAAAAATTAATTTTATAAGCATTCCCTACTTGTTGTAAAATTGTTTGAGCTGCATAAAACAATTGATCCGGCGTGCGGTAATCTTCGGGTTTTATCCAT
>JBBRMZ010000306.1:0-3739 GCA_038230555.1 Chitinophagales bacterium | reverse complement strand
TCGCTTTTTCATTTAAATTTTTACGCCTATGGCTATTAAACGACAAAAATCAGTCGAATTAGGATTTGGAAAATCAGAGGGAAAACAACAGCGGGCGATCAATAAAAACGGAAGTTACAATTATCTGCGTTTGGGATTACCCTTTTCCGAACAGTTTAATTTCTACCATTTTCTGATTAATTTATCTCCTGCCTGGTTCATATCGATCATTTTATTTTGGTACACGGCAATTAACCTGATTTTCACCGTACTTTATTATATGTGCGGGACCGGATCTTTGACGGGCATGAATATGGACAGCCCTTTTAAGATTTTTTGGGAGATTTATTTTTTTAGCGCCCAGACTTTAACTACGGTAGGATACGGAAGAATCAATCCGCTGGGTTTTTCCGCAAACTTTGTTTCTTCTATAGAAGCAATGGTCGGTCTAATGAGTTTTGCCTTGATCACCGGCTTGCTCTACGGACGCTTTTCCAAACCCAATCCCAAAATAAGATTTTCACACAATGCGCTGATCTCGCCGTATCAGGACGGAAGAGCTTTTATGTTCCGCATCGCTAATTTTATGAATAGCAATATGATGAATGTAAAGGTCCGACTTTCAGTAAGTTTGATAGATCAAAGCGGCGAGCGAAACTTTTACACTTTGACGATGGAAAGGGATGAAATTATGTTTTTCCCTAGTTCCTGGACCATTGTTCATGCCATCGATGAAAATAGCCCCTTATTTGGTTTAAAAGAAGCTGCCCTCAGACAGTCAAGCCCTGAATTTTTTGCCCTTGTACAGGGTTTTGACGATACTTTTGACCAAACTTTAAACGCACGCGCCTCTTATATCCATGAAGACGTCATTTGGGGAGGCAAGTTTGTTAAAATTGGCGGAGTGACAGAATCCGGAAAGAATTATGTTGACTTGGGCAAACTGGACGTATTCGACCTGGTAGATTTGCCAGACGTGGAAGCGCCGGTCGTAGAATTAGTAAAAGAGCAATAAATGGTATCAGGCCGGAATTTCCGGTTCTTCTAATAATCCGAACTGAGTAAAATGATGACGAATATGTCGCGCATGAAATTGCACCCATTCGTCGTAATTTAGCGGCCCAAAATACGGATGGAGCGGGTGAATATCGGGATGTTCGATCAGGTAGTAATGAAAACGCTCAAAATCCTGCATTAAATGCGTTTTTGCGGTTTCCATATCGGCATAAGTTAACCGTTCGCCGGGCTTTGCCACGCTTTGGAAATTTTTAGGCATCGGCATATATTTTTCAAAGAAACGGCTTTTTCGATAGGCCATCTTTTCCAGATCAGCGGCGGCGGGAGCCTCGTTTTTGCCGTTTGAGATGGAAAATAACGTTTGCAAATGTTCTATCATTTGTTGGGCGTTCATGGATCCCCATTGAGGCTGATGGTCGGTGTGAATCGATTCGAGCAGCACAGGAAAATCGTCGTACAGAAATTGATCGTAATCCATAATGATTTTTATTGCTCAACAACAAATCCGGAGACAGGATTAATAACCATCCAGCCCGGATACGTCCATATTTAATTTACCAATAGCGGTCACAAAAACCCGGATCTTTTCCGGATTAACGGATATATTGTTGACTTTCAAGTCCTGAATATTGCCCGTCATCAAAATATTGCTGTTAAACCGATAGCCCTTCAGCATATCGTTCATCATGTTCTTCATACCCGATATCCGGTCGTCGATCGGAAAAACCATCGACTCTTTCATTTTCCGTAAGATCGTTTTATCAAAAAGCCACCGGGCGGTGCGGAGCAGAAAATTTTTGGTCTGTAGCTCGTAATCCAGGTCTTCAAATTCCACCGTATTCTTTTCCGGGTTGAATTTCGGTTTGCCAATCAGGTAGAGAGAACCTGTATAACTCCCTGTAAAAGAAGTATTGATGATTATTTTGTCGCCCTGGCCCGAAAGAGCAATATCTGTAATGGTTACGGTTTTGCCTCCGGGTGTGAAAGTTTGACCTACATTCATTTTTTTAGCGATAGATTCTGCTTCTTTCATCGGCATGTCGGTCGTGAGGTTGACCAAGAAATCGTCGTTATAATCGGTTCCCAATTTGAACGGCGGCAGATTACTGTTTGTTCTGAAAGTTGGTTTTTCCAAACTAAGTATCACTTCGGCGATGGAAGAAATGCTGACAGAACTTTCAATATGATTATCGACGTTTCGGAGAGGCGTCATACTGATCGTCTGCGGCGTCAGCTTGACCCAGGAATTATAAGCTTCCGAAGTATTTACGGGATTTTGCATCATCGTCCAGACGTCCTGTAAATTCTTTTTGACGTCGAAAGCACTTTTGATAGCGTTATCTATGCCTGCCGTTAACTGTGACTTACTTCTGTCAAGTACAATATTCGCAACATATTTTACTGGCACGTCAAACACGCCAGTTTTCATCACCGGGTCTTTAGTCCATTCATAGCCTGAAACTTCCGTATGCGGATCGACGGACCAATCGTCTTTAATGCCGAAATTCGTTTTAAAAGTCAGGGCCAGGCTTCCTTCCGCTTCTACGCCACGATTTCCGATCAGTCTTTTGAAAACCCAAATGGCGATAGGTACCCGATAGCTCATTTGTAAGCCATTGAGTTGTATGGAAATCGGGCCGCTTTTTGTGGCTTTCATCATTAAACCGTCGTCTTCTACATTATTATCTTCGTAAATGACGCCGTTGATCTTTTTATTTAGGAAGGTACTGATCTCGGCGGCGCTCAAACGGATAGGGATATTCACTTTAGAAAGCGCGGGCGTATCAACCGGCTGTTGTACCGCCAAATTTTCCAACGGCTTCGCAGGTTGGTTTTTTGCAACTCCGCAGGAAAATAAAACGGCGAACGTAAAGATCATTTTAGATGGGTATAAACATGCCTGAATGAATTTCTTATAGTCGGAGCGTTGCATATCGGGTGGTTAAAGTAAGATTACGCCTAAAAAATACCGTCAAAAAGCGTTGTTGTCAAATAAGAAAGCAAAATTAAGAAAATCTGTTATAGAAAAGACTTATCATTTACAAAAAAATTGCCGGATTGTTTCCGCCAGCGGACTGGAAGTTATTGTCCCAACGCCCGGGCTTTGCTCCAGATAGTCGGCGGTCATATCCCAGATAACGGCGCCGCGTAATTTTTTTGTGGCAATATATCTGGCTTTATATCCCACGGAACGCTCATTTTCATAAGTAATAAAGCGCTTTGATCCGTTTTTTCCGGTCAGATACGGCGCTTTTGATAGATCGTCCCAATGTTCGTCGTATTGATTTTTATCAGCCATAATGGTATAATACGGGGGCTGAACGGAATCTTCCGGCGCATTGAATGCAATGGGCGACAAGACGCCATACAGCGCCGGAGAGGCTATAGTTTCAACCATGCGTCCCCGAAAACTGACGCCCAGACATATTTTTTGCGCAGAGACCCCATACCTTTGCGTCAGCATTTTTACGGCGGCGTCAACGTTCAGAGCTGCGTCGCCCAAAGACGGCATAAATAACGGCGCGGACAAATGCGCAAGCGTGTCCACGCCGGATAAATAATCGTATGCCATCAGATTAACGACGTCGACAAGGGGGGCGACGGCCTTCCATTCGATTTGCTCCATGTCTGACGCAGAAGGGCCGACCGCAACGGTTAGCATATATTTTTTGCCGTTAATAGCGACGTATCCGTTCAACGAATCGCGAACGGTTTTAAGTAATAAAGTAAAATTATGTTTATC
>JBBRMZ010000305.1:0-3783 GCA_038230555.1 Chitinophagales bacterium | reverse complement strand
TTATTTTTTTCTTTAAATGGGCATAGTCATTACGACCGTAATTCCGGGAGCCGGACGTATTTTAATTTTTTAAAAAAATTAAAAGACGTCCGGCTCCTCCCCCCGCGCGTAGCGCGGGGGGAGGAATATTTTTCTACTGAACCATATTCCGGGGTCTTTGTTTGAAAGAACAAAAACATACCTGACAGCGTATTTATGGAAAAACAAATACTTTTTGATCTTAGAAAAGATTACAAACTCAAATCTTTGGATGTGGATTCATTGGCGTCCAATCCGTTTGAGCAATTCAAACTTTGGTTCAATGAAGCGGTTGAATGCGAACTACCCGAACCGAATGCCATGACCCTGGCCACTGCTACGCGGGACGGCAAGCCCTCCGCCCGTATTGTTCTTTTGAAAGAATACGACGAGCGGGGTTTTGTTTTTTATACCAATTATAACGGGCGTAAAGGAGAGGAAATATCTGAAAACCCCGAGGTCGCGCTTTTATTTACCTGGCTGGAATTGGAGCGACAAATCAGGATAGAAGGCACGATCGGCAGGATCGATCCGGCGGCCTCGGACGCTTATTTTCAAACCCGTCCGCGGTTGAGCCAGATCGCCGCCGTCGCCTCGCCGCAAAGTTACACGGTCAAAGACCGGGCGGAGTTAGAAGCAAAATTTGCCGCGCTCGCCGTTCAGTACGAGGGTAAACAAATACCGAGACCCGCCAATTGGGGCGGATACAGGGTAAACCCGGAAGTATTTGAATTCTGGCAGGGTAGAAGGAATCGCCTGCACGATCGCATTCGGTTTAAGCAAATGATGATCGGCGAGTGGAGAATAGAACGGCTGGCGCCGTAATTAAATAGTTATGAGTTATGAGTTATGAAATCTACTCAGCATTCATATCCAAAAATAAATCGCGTATTTCAGGCAATGACTGGAAATACGCGATTTAATATCTCTATCTAGCTAATAGCTAATAGCTAATAGCTAATAGCTAATAGCTAATAGCTAATAGCTAATAGCTAATAGCTAATAGCTAATAGCTAAAGGCTAATGTCTAACTGCTATTACGCGCAATATTCGTCGAACGCCATTTTTAAATTCTCCGCGATCGATTCAGCCGGACGGCCCTCAATATGTCGTCTTTCTATAAAATGAACCAGCTTGCCGTCTTTAAACAGCGCGATGGAAGGCGAGGAAGGGGGATAGGGAAACAGGTATTCGCGGGCTTTCGCAGTCGCATCGGGATCGACGCCGGCAAAAACGGTCGCCATACGATCCGGTTTTTTACCTGAATGAACGGAGGCAATAGCTGCCGGACGCGCATTACGAGCGGCGCAGCCGCAAACAGAATTAACCACCAATAACATGGTTCCCTGTTGATTTTCTAAAGCCGCGTCCACCGCCTGAGGCGTTTCGAGACTTTCAAATCCGGCGTCCACTAATTCCTGGCTCATGTGGCCGACTAAATCTATAGGATACATTTTACTTTAATTATGAATGATAAATTATGAATGTTGAATTCACTACATATATACTATAAATTATTTACGCAGCTACCTATTTTCATCTAGCGGTCAAAATTACAACATTTTTAGCGAGGTTAGGTTCAAAATGGCTTTAAAAACGAATGGGAAATTAAACGGGTTCTATGATAATTCTTTTGACGTCAAAAGACCCGGGAAAAAGACCTTCTGTACCTTCCTCTACGCGCGCAGATGTTTGATGGTATAGAAAAAAATGGTTCCGAACCCTAAGGCGAGCATAATATGAAAGATTATGAAAACATGGACGGAGGAATGAATTCCCATCCATACTCCGTAGGCAAAATAAATCGCTAAGAAGCCCTCAAAAATGGTGGAAGGCGTCGGATAAGCGCTTAAATAACGCCGCCCTTTTAAGCTGTCCTTGTTAGAGCGGACGCCATATTTGGGCGTGCGGACGAAGGAAGATTTCTTTCCGGTGTACCCTTCCCAGACGGCGATTGAATTATGGAACGACAAGCCGCTGGCCAACGGTAAAAAAAGCAGGAACTGCCCGATCAAACCCCAGGTATTGGATGCTTCATCCGGCTTGCGAACATTTGTCAGGGTGTTTGCCGTGAGCGAAAGCGCCAGAATGATCAGTAAACTGCATAAACTGATGAAAAAGAAATCCGTATCAAACTTGACGACCGGGATAAATTCGACGAGCGGCACGCTAACGAAGCCCATGATAAAAACGGCTGCAAACATGCCGCTGGCCAGCAGTTGCTGCGTGGCGTGCAATTTTTGCCGCAACAGTAGCGGGCTGTCCCATAGCGCGCCCATGAGCTTGCGGGCGTTTTCCGCGCCGCCTTTCATCCACCTGAACTGCTGAGATTTGACGCCGTTCATTTCCGCCGGCAACTCCGCCGGCGAGCCGACGTCCTCTAAAAACTTAAACTTCCATCCTTTCAACTGAGCGCGGAAGCTAAGGTCGAAATCTTCGGTGAGCGTGTCGGTCTGCCATCCGCCCGCGTCAATGATGCAGGACTTTCGCCAGACGCCGGCCGTTCCGTTAAACTGGAGCAGCAATCCGCCTTTCATCCTTCCGACCTGCTCGATGGTAAAATGGACATTTAGCTGGAGCGCCTGAAGCTTCGTCAGCAAAGAGTAATCCTGGTTGAGGTGTTCCCAACGGGTCTGCACGACGCCTATCTGGGGGTCCTTATCAAAATAGGGGAGGGTTAGTTGTAAAAAATCTTTATTCGGAAGGAAATCGGCGTCGAAGATGACAATAAATTCGCCCTTACAAAACGGAAGTCCGTCCCTAAGAGCCCCCGCTTTATATCCCTCGCGGTTAGGCCTGTGGAGGTAAGTGATGTGAAATCCCTGCTGCTGGTATTCGAGGACTTTATCCTGCGCGATTTCCGACGTTACGTCGGTAGAATCGTCCAAAATTTGTATCTCAAATTTATGTTTAGGGTAATCAATCCGGACCATATTATCAATCAGCCGCTCTACCACATATTGTTCATTGAATATGGGCAACTGGATTGACACGAAGGGTTCAAATTTCTCCGAAGTGTATAAAACAGGTTTTTCCTCTTCTAAGATCGGTCGTTTATAATAAAATAACAGGTCTAGTTGCAATACGCTATACCCTAAAATACAAAGCAGCGATAGACAGTAAAAGATCAATAACACATAACCGAACACGACCATTACAAGTAGTTTTCAATGTTGTTTCCGGCGCTACGTCTTTTTATTTTAAATTCGCTTAATTCCGTAGCAGCGGGTGAAGTTCCGTCCGGACGGCCGGACAAATAGTAATATAAAAAAAGAGAAGAAGCTAAAGCCGCTATTTCTAAAGAGACTACCAATCGCCGATTAAGTAACAAAAAAAACAATATTTGAGCGTCTCCGGCTATTCCCGTCGACCGGATAATTTTCAGGTATTAGACGAAAACCATCCGCCAAACGGAGGCGCCGGTTTTTCCAAATTAGCCTGCCGGTCGCGTTCCAATGCGTCGAGCCGGCGCTCTTCTTTTGTTTTATCGAATACGGTTGGATCAAAATAATATTGTTTATCCTGTTCCAACGCGATGGGGGCGACGATCTCGTCTTCTTCCATTTCTTCTTTGTAATAATAGGAGGTAAAAATACCTACAAAAACGCCGATTAAATGACTTTCCCAACTGATATTTTTTAGTAGGACTTCTTCAGAAGGGATCAGGCCGGCAAACATGCCGCTATATAGAAGAGTAACGATCAGGGATAAAATGATGGATCGCACGCTGCGCCGGAAAACGCCGTTCCAGAAAACGAACGACGC
>JBBRMZ010000304.1:0-3835 GCA_038230555.1 Chitinophagales bacterium | reverse complement strand
TTTGAAGCCCAATTTGCTAAATCGCTTCAAAATCTGGGTAAAGACTGGACGATATCCATCAATCATTTAGACGACTTAAGGAAAGGAAAGAATCAAACGGTTATCTTACCGCTCGTTATTGCTTTTATAGTCTGCGGCTTTCTGATCCTAAACGTGGCTTTTGGTTTGTTTGGCGTTTTATTTCAAAATATACTACGCCGACGCGGCGAGATCGGGCTACGGAGGGCCGTAGGCGCTTCCGCTCGTCAAATCTCCAACCAATTCATTGGAGAGATGGTTGTCTTAGCTACTTTCTCGGTCGCGATAGGATTATTTTTTGCGATTCAGTTCCCCCTTTTGCATATATTTGACGTGCCGACAACCGTATATCTGACGGGTATTTTTTTAGCGGCGGCGGCGGTATACATCATTGTAGTTTTATGCGCCTGGTTTCCAAGCCGACAGGCGGCGGCGATCCATCCGGCTATGGCGCTCCACGAAGATTAAGGATTTTTTATGATTTTAATCATCGACGACGATCTGGCTGTATGCGCTTCTCTCCTGTTGCTAATGAACAAGGAGGGATTTGAAGCTGCGGCTGTCCATGACCCGATCCGGGCGATGGAATTTTTGCAGCGACAAACGCCCGATCTTATTTTACTGGATATGAATTTTAGCGCCGAAACGACGGGCGAAGACGGGTTAAAGCTGCTGACACTGGTCAAAAAAAGATCGCCCGCTATAGCCGTTATTTTGATTACCGGTTGGGCTACGATTAATCTGGCGGTAAAAGGTATGAAGATGGGCGCGTCGGATTTTATCCATAAGCCCTGGCAAAATGCGCATTTGCTCGCTTCGGTTAAAACGATCCTACATCTAAATATTAAAACAGCGCCGCTACTCACCCGTAAAAAACTGGACGCCAGGTATGATTTCAGCCATATTGTCGGCGAAGATCCCGCTTTATTGAACATATTGGAAACTATCGGAAAGGTAGCGTCGACCGACGCTCCAATTTTGATTACGGGCGAAAGCGGTACCGGCAAAGAACTGATTGCCGAAGCGATTCATCAAAATAGCCTGCGGGCTAACAAACCTTTCGTTAAAGTCAATTTGGGCGGCGTATCTACATCACTTTTTGAATCTGAAATGTTCGGACATGTGCGCGGGGCCTTTACCGACGCCCGCGCGGACCGGATTGGCCGGTTTGAAACGGCGCATAAAGGGACCATTTTTCTGGACGAGGTCGGCGATCTGGAATTGAGCAGCCAGGTTAAACTACTCCGCGTTTTGCAGGATAGGACGTATGAACCGCTGGGGTCAAGCCGTTCAAAAATAGTCGACGTCCGCGTTGTTTGCGCTACCAACCGGATACTGGAAGAAATGGTTGCCGGCCATACTTTCCGGGAAGACCTATTCTATCGCATTAATTTAATTAACATTCGTCTGCCTGCTTTGCGGGAACGACCTGCGGATATTCCCCTGCTGGTTCATTTCTTTTTAAAAAACCTGAGCGAGATTTATAAACGCCCTTTAGACGTCTCTCCCGAAGCGATACAATGGCTGCAACGGGCGTCATTGCCGGGCAACATTCGCCAGTTAAAAAACCTGGTGGAGCGCGCCGTTCTGACGAGTACGGATGAAATTATTTCTATTGGCCATTTACAAGCTAATTATCAGCCTTCGATCCGGAAAACGGGAGCCGCCGGTTTTCCAGAAGTAGGCGCCATGACCATAGAAGAAATGGAAGCGGGGATGATTCGCCGCGCTATGGATTTTCATAAAAACAAAGTCGCGCGCGCCGCGCGGGCTTTAGGCCTGACGCGCTCCGCGCTATACCGAAGGTTAGAAAAATTCGGTATTCAGTACGATGAAGATGAAAATTAAATACGCTTATTTCAGTTCGTTCCTTCACGCAGGAAGAAAAGCGCCGACCTTGCAAGCCAAATTCATCGTTTTCATCGTCCTCATTCACGGCGTCGCCGTCGGTTTATCGTTTTTAATCTTCCGGGATAATAAACTCATCTTCCTTGCCGCCGAGGCGTTGATTCTCTTTTCGCTTTTCCTTTGCGGATCGCTGTATAATGATCTTGTTCAACCATTACGCCGCCTAAGAACAGGGCTGGACGCTATCCGCGATCGTGATTTTAACGTCAAATTTCAGCCGACAGGCAAAGCAGAAACCGACGCTTTAATCGAAGTATACAACGAAATGATTGATCTGCTACGGCGCGAGCGGACGCAGCAAGAAGCGCAGCACCGGTTTTTAGAAAAATTGATCTTTACGGCACCTACAGGAATTCTGATCATGGATTTCGACGACCGTATCGCCGATTTCAATCCAAAAGCGGCTCAAATAATCGGTCTCGCCTACCAAAAACCTTTAGACGCCCTCCTCCACTTAATAAATTTACAGACGGATAACCTGCTCTTGAATTTTATAGCCGCCTTACCCGCCGGAGAAACCCAAACAGTTAGCCTCGGCGGCGGCAAAACCTTTAGATGTTCGAAAGCTCATTTTATAGACCGGGGATTTCCCCGTCGATTTGTTATGATTCAAGAGCTGACGGCGGAAATTGCAGCCGCCGAAAAAAAAGCGTATAGCAAGGTCATCCGTCTCATGGCGCACGAAGTCAATAATTCTGTGGGGGCGGTCAATTCCATTTTAGATACCGTTATTCAACTGAACGAAGCGAGCGCTTCCGCCAATGTAGCCCTGCAAATTGCCTTTGACCGGAATCAACGAATGAACCAATTTATGCGCAATTATGCCGAAGTGGTCAGGTTGCCCGAACCTCGGTCAGAAACCATCCATCTTGTCCATCTAATCCATAAAACAACGCAACTCCTTTTATTTAACGCCCGCCAAAAGAGCGTAATTTTTCAATTTGACCTGCCAGACCCTAATCAAACTATTTACGCCGATCCCGGGTTAATGGAACAGGCCCTTATAAATATCGTCAAAAATGCCATTGAATCTATTGAACAAAGCGGCGTCATTATTTTCAGGACCTGCTCCAATCCGCCTTCTTTAATTGTAGAGGACAACGGTAAAGGAGTTCCTCAAAATATTGAAGATAAATTATTTACGCCTTTTTTTACCACAAAACCACAGGGGCAAGGCGTTGGTTTGATGGTCGTCCGGGAAATTTTGACGGCGCATGGTTTTCAATTTTCGTTGAAAACGCTCGTCGATCCGCGGCTTCCCGAGCATAAGCGGACGATTTTTAAAATTGAATTTAGCGCGCGTCATCTATTTTAAGAAGGCCACCAATTCAGCGGGCAGTTGATATACTTATAATTGCAATAAATTGTTTTCATAACACCGATTGCATTAACTTTGAATTTAATGGTATCATTTTTAAATGTCAAAGCAAGAATTGCTATGGAAAAAATACAACTTAGGGTAGATTATCATGTGGATGACGAACTACCTAATGAAGTGTTTGATACACCTAACTTATGGGACTAATGGGTTAAAACTAGCAAAAGCGGATAAACACCGGTCTGCCTTTTTTAGATATCCAACTATAAACCATTTTGAATAAGACGTTTTCGAGGACCCTTTTAGTTCGGACTCCCCTCAAATTGACTAGTATCCGAGGTGACCGTCAGATCTGACTTATACATGCAGCATATACGGCTTGTGTACGGCTTATGTACGGCTTATATGCGACTCGGGGGGTTGACGGACAACAAACGGCTGCCAAGTATAAGCGGACGTCGGGGCCGGGATTTTCGGAATAAAAGGAGTTGTGGGCCAGTTGTATTCGCTTCCGGTTTTCGGGGATATCGTCCCGGAGCCCTTTTTGCACTTTTTTAAACCTACTATTCGCATGATTTGTAAATGAAAGCA
>JBBRMZ010000303.1:0-3866 GCA_038230555.1 Chitinophagales bacterium | reverse complement strand
TTCCAAGGGTTTACCCAGGCGGAAATTTCTGAGAAACTGGATATGCCTTTAGGTAGCGTAAAGACAAAAATACGGTCGGCAATTATACATTTAAGAACTTTTTTTGATTTAAAATGAATATCCAAGAATACATATCTTCGGGCGTTCTTGAGCTTTATGCCATGAAACAACTTACCGCCGCTGAATCGGCGGAAGTGGACAGGATGCGTAATCTTTATCCTGAACTCAATGCGGAACTTGAAAAAATAGAGATTTCCCTTGAACGTTACTCCTATTCAAAAGCTGTTAATCCTCCTTCATATTTAAAAAATAAAATTCTTCAGCAAATTGGCGCAGTCACGCTCACCCATAATTTAAACAATGACGCCCCGGTTAAGTCGACTAATTTTTTTAAATGGGCGTTTGCAGCTACCGTACTATTATTGGCAGCTACGGCTTTTTTTACGGCGAACACGGTGAACGAGGCTAACAACAGGGCGCGCAACCTTTCTGAATGTCAGGGGAACGCTCAAAAATTAGTCGCGGCGTTACGCGAGATCCGGAACCCGGGCGTCCGTAAAATCTTACTCCCGGCAAAAGATTCCACGCAGAATTACGCCGCCGTCGCTTATTGGAATCCGAATACGCAGGCGCTGATCCTGGATATGAACCAACTACCAGCGCTTTCCGATAAAGACAAACAATATCAATTGTGGGCGATTGTGGACGGCAAACCCGTCGATGCCGGCGTGTTTGACATGAGCGACGACCTTCAGACCATGAAGAGCATCGGTCATGCCCAGGCTTTTGCTGTGACGGTTGAAAAAAGAGGCGGCGCTGCCTCTCCGGATTTAAAAACTATGAAGGTAATGGGTAAAGTTTGATTTTCTAAATTATCTCTTTTTATGGTTGTTTAAATGATGTTTAATAGTTTAACTTTTTAAGAAGTATAATCGTTTATCAATTTTTCGCCCTTTAACTGCTCCCGCAGATAAAGGGCGATCTTATTTTATGAAACCTTGGCAGGGCTTTAAAAATCCCTTTCTTATTCCTTTGACGGAACAATTAGATTGTCCTATATTTGGCAAATTTTTATCCGCGCCGGCGCTTTACTTTCCTGGTTTGTTTTCCAATTTTATTCAAAGACCGTCAAAACTTCCATATATGGCTTCTTTTAGCGTCAAATCTTTTGAAGAATATCAAAGTATTTATAAAAAAAGCGTTGAAAAACCCGAAGAATTTTGGAGCGAAATTGCCGAAACGTTTACTTGGCAAAAAAAATGGGATTCAGTTCTAAAATGGAATTTCGAACAGCCCGATATTCGCTGGTTCGAAGGCGGATTATTAAATATTACGGAAAATTGTCTGGACCGGCACGTTGCCGCCCATCCAAATAAAAAAGCGATTATATGGGAACCCAACGACCCTAACGAAGCGGGCGTTTCCATTACTTATAAGGAATTATTGAAACAGGTTTGCCAGTTTGCCAATGCTCTAAAAAAGAATGGCGTTCAGAAAGGCGACCGCGTTTGTATTTATATGCCCATGATACCACACCTCGCGGTCGCCATGCTGGCGTGCGCCCGGATCGGCGCGATTCACTCCGTTGTTTTTGGCGGCTTTTCCGCGCAATCCCTTTCAGACCGCATCAACGACGCCCAGTGCCGGTTGCTGGTGACCGCCGACGGCGGCTACCGCGCTAATAAGCAGGTTGGATTGAAACAAATAGTCGATCAGGCCCTTGAAAGCGCGCCTACTATCGAAAAGGTGGTGGTTTTCAAAAGAACGCACGCGGACGTTCAAATGATAGAAGGGAGGGACGTCTGGTGGGCTGAAGCAATAAACGGCCTTTCAACGGATTGTCCGGCGGAGGTCATGGAATCTGAGGATATGCTTTTCACGCTATACACTTCCGGCAGTACCGGCAAGCCCAAAGGCGTGGTGCATACGACGGCAGGGTATATGGTCTACGCGCAATATACGTTCGAGCTGATTTTCCAACCCGGCGAAAACGATATATTCTGGTGCACGGCTGATATTGGCTGGGTGACTGGGCATTCCTATATTGTGTACGGCCCGTTGTTATCGGGTGCCACGACAGTTATTTTTGAAGGCGTTCCTACCTGGCCCGACGCGGGGCGGTTCTGGCAGGTATGCGATAAACTACAGGTCAACCAGTTTTATACGGCCCCGACGGCTATCCGTTCGCTCATGGGAGCCGGTTTGGAATTTGTCGAGCCTTATTCTTTGCAATCCCTCAAGATCATCGGGTCGGTCGGGGAACCCATCAACGAGGAAGCTTGGCAATGGTATTATAAAAACATTGGCAAAAGACGCTGCCCACTAGTCGACACTTGGTGGCAAACCGAAACGGGCGGTATTATGATTTCGCCCATTCCTTTTGTTACGCCCATTATTCCGACGATGGCCACCCTGCCTTTGCCGGGCGTACAGCCTGTTTTGTTGGACAAAGAGGGTAAAGAACTGCAAGGCGACCATGAAGAAGGGCTTTTGTGCATTAAATTTCCCTGGCCGGGTATTATTCGGACGACTTACGGCGATCATGAACGCTGCCGCCAAACCTATTTCGGCGTTTTTAAAAATTATTATTTTACGGGCGACGGCGCGCGGCGCGACGCGCGCGGCAATTACCGCATCATCGGCAGGGTAGACGATGTAATGAACGTATCGGGACACCGGATCGGAACGGCAGAAGTGGAAAACGCTATTAATAAACATCCTAACGTTGTAGAATCAGCCGTCGTCGGTTATCCGCATGAGATAAAAGGACAAGGCATTTACGCATTTGTCGTTTGCGATCACGAAAATAAAACAGATCATCAGACTTTTCTTGCCGAAGTAGGACGCGAAGTAAATCAACAAATTGGCCCCATTGCGCGGCCAGATATTATACAGGTGGTTCCCGGATTGCCGAAAACCCGTTCGGGAAAGATCATGCGGCGCATCCTTAGAAAAATTGCCGAAGGCGACGTCAGTTCATTAGGCGACACGTCGACGCTCCTCGATCCGGGCGTGGTCGATCTGATTAAAGCGGACGCGCCTACTTTGAAAAAGTAAATGCGAAAAAGCGCGCTTTTAATCTTTAATGATTTTCAAGCTTAGGTCTAAACTGGTCGCCGAATGGGTCAGCGCCCCGGAAGAAATATAATCGACGCCGGTCAGCGCAATTTCCCGTAGCCGCGTTAAGTCCACGCCTCCCGACGCTTCGACCTCGAAGCGCTTTCCAACCATTTGAACGGCGGCAGCCATATCTTTGGTTTCAAAATTATCAAGCATAATACGAGTAGTTTTACCGGCGCGAAGGACCTCCGTCAGCTCGGTCATATTACGGACTTCAACCGTTACGCCCAATTGCAGCCCATGCGCGCGCTGATAATTTTCTACCTGTTCCAGCGCTTTAGCGATGGATCCGCAGGCGTCGACGTGGTTGTCTTTGATCATGAACCAGTCGTATAATCCGATCCGGTAATTTTCGCAGCCGCCAATATGGACGGCCCATTTTTCAAAATACCGGAATAAAGGCGTAGTTTTACGGGTGTCCAAAATATGGACGGGCAAATCCGCGACCGCCGAAGCGTAGCGCCTGCTCAAAGTCGCGATCCCGGACATGCGCTGCATCGTATTCAGGACCAATCTTTCAGATTTCAGGAGCGCCTGGCAATCGGCTTCTACTTCAAAAGCGATTTCGCCAAATTTGACTTCTTCGCCGTCGGTCTTTAAAAAATCTATAGTAGCGGTTGGATCGGTTGCGGCGAATACGCGGCGGGCAAATTCGAGGCCCGCTATTACGCCGTCCGCTTTTATTTTAAGTCGGGCGCGCGATCTTTTGCCCAAAGGGATGCATGCTAAAGACGTCACGTCGCCCG
>JBBRMZ010000302.1:0-3871 GCA_038230555.1 Chitinophagales bacterium | reverse complement strand
CGATATGTAGGAAACCGTTTTACCCTTGTTAAGCAGTAAAATCGCTAAACACCGGTTCCTGAAATGCGCCTTATCCGAGTTCTTTTGAGCCTCCCGCACGGTCGATACTTCCGTCTGTGTGAGTTGATTTGATTTGATCATCCACAAAGATACGAATTTTAGCGTTTATTTAATGCATACTACTTACCTGAATCACAAAGTAAAACTAATAGCTGATAGCTGATAGCTGAAGGCCGATAGCTGATAGCTTCTCAATATATATCAGAATAGGCGAAAGCGTTTTTCCTCTCCGTCCATCTGCCGCGCGTAAAATCAGGAAAGGCTTGCGGCGCGCTTCCGGACGCGATCGACTGTTCAGAGAGAGGGGTGATGGATAACCAGGTAGCCGCATCGTAGGCGTCGAAAGGAGGCGGGTCGTTTCGCTTGGCGTTTTCGATAAAACTATTCAGGAGGAACCAGTCCATGCCTCCGTGGCCCGCGCCCTTGGCGTCGGCGCCATATTTTTGCCAGAGCGGATGATCATACTTGTCAAGATAAGACTGCGCTTTTTCCCATTGGTGGGGTTTGCCGGCGCCTTCCATATACAGCGATTCGTTGACGTCCATCCAAATTCCCTTAGTTCCCTGCACCCGGAATCCGAGCGAATAAGGGCGTGGAAGATTGGTATCGTGACTAAGCAAAACGGTTTCTCCGTTTTTACATTTGATCATCGTTTGAGTTACGTCGCCCAGGTTAAATTGCACTTTTGCATTCGGATGGTCCGCCCCGCCTTTTTCAACGATGTAATTGTGCAGGCCCAGCGCTTTGGTGGACATGGAGGTCAGGTATATAAACCGGTTGCCGCGATTAATATCGATCATTTGAGCCATAGGGCCGACGCCGTGGGTCGGGTACAAATCGCCGTTGCGGTGCACCGATTGAGTAGTTCGCCAGCGCGCTTCGCTGAATCCTTTTTCACCAAATTCCACGCCTCCGCCGTAGGGTTGTTTGCCGTCGTTGAATTTGACGTTGCGCAAATCATGCTGATAGCCGCCTTCCAGGTGAACGAGTTCGCCAAACATATTTTGACGAACCATATTGAGAACGGCCATTATGTCGCGCCGGTAGCAGACGTTTTCCATAAAAAACAAATGACTCCCCGTAACTTCATGCGTGCGCACCAATTCCCAGCACTCGTCAAGACTGAAAGCTCCGCTTACTTCCACGCCCGTATATTTGCCTGCCTTCATCGCCTGGATCGCCATTTGGCTGTGCCATAGCCAGGGGGTGGCAATAATGACCGCGTCCACATTTTTATTTTCCAGCAACCGCTGATAATCGGTCGGACCCTGATCATAAACGGCGGGTTGTTTTTTTCCTTTACTATCGATCAACTTTTTTGCGGCTGCAATGGAAACAGGATCGACGTCGCAGATGGCGACTACCTCGCAGTCCGTTCTGCCCAGCGCGCCTTCAAGGTGATCCCTGCCGCGAAGCCCAACTCCGATAAAGCCCAGCGCCAACTTAGCTTTGGGCGCGGCGGCTGGCGGAAGTTCCGGTTTTACTGATTCCGCTTGAACGCTGGCCGATAAAAGCGATGCTCCGATACCCGTCAGCGCCGACGCTTCAATAAATCTTCTTCTGCTAAATCTCATCGATATATTTATTTTACTGGTTTAAAAAACTGGTTCAAATAATTTTATAAAAATGGTTGTATAACAATTTTAGCGACCCCTCCTCCCCGCTTGCAGCGCGGGGGAAAGGGGACGTCATTTTTAGTTTATTGTAAAAAAATAAAAACGCGTCCCTTTTTCGGGTTTTTTATCGCAAAAAACGCCGCGATCCAAGCTGCTTCATCAATTTAATTTTCGTCGGCACAAAAATTTTCACAAAATCATAAAAATAAACGCTGCATTGTTTTTTAATAACTTATACGAATAATGGGTTAAAAATTAAAATAGGCCGCCGGGTTAATAGACCCGAAAACCGGAAGCGGATACATCGGGAGCACAGTTCCTATCATCCCCTAAATCCCAGCCCCAACGTCCGTTTATCCTTAATAACCAGTTGTTATCCGTCACACCCTTGAGTCGCCTATAAGCCGTATATAAGCCGTACACAAGCCGTCTATGTTGCATATACGAGTCGGGGCTGACTGTTCCCTCGGACAGCAGTCAATTCGAGGAGAGGTCAAACTAAAAGGGTCCTCAAAAACGCCGTATCCATCATGGTTTATAGTTGGCTATCCGCAAAAGGCAGCGAGCCGTCAAACCGCTATTGCTGGTTTTTAACTCATTATTCGCATAACTTATTTATTAACACATCATAGACTAATTACTAATAGTAAAAAGCTAATAGCTATTTAAAAGTTGGCTAACTATTTTTACAACGCCCGTAGTTGCATTTTCATTAAAAATATGTAAATTTTTAGTCGTCTTCAATTCCCAGGATATTTGCGGATTGGGATCCACATAATATACCGGAATGCCGGCGGGAGCGGCGCCTACCAAGCCGGCGGCAGGGTAAACCTGCATCGAACTTCCAATAATGATCACCAGATCGGCCTCCGAAATTTCCTCTGTAGCTTTAGCGATTAAAGGAACATCTTCTCCAAACCAGACAATATGAGGGCGAAGTTGGGCGCCTTTTTCGCAGCGGTCGCCCCATTGAATATCGCCATCCCAGGGATAGATTAAATGTTCGTGGGTAAAACTCCGGGCTTTTCGAAGTTCCCCATGCAGGTGGACGACGTTTGAACTGCCCGCGCGTTCATGCAGATCGTCGATATTTTGAGTGACAATGACTACGTTATATTTCTTTTCGATATCCACTAAGGCGCGGTGAGCTGCGTTTGGTTCGACAGTTAGTAGCTGGCGTCGTCGCTGATTGTAAAATTCCAGGACCATTTGCGGATTGCGACGCCATCCCTGCGGCGAAGCGACATCCATAATATCATGATTTTCCCAAAGCCCGTCTGCGTCGCGAAAGGTTTTGATACCGCTTTCGGCGCTGATACCCGCGCCCGATAAAACGACCGCTTTCAATTTCTTCATTTTATATCTAAAGGGTAATTGTAAAATTCACAATTTCTTAATGCCAAAAATTTCAATAAATATAAAGTAATAAGTTATTTTGCGGAGCTAAACTGCGGCAATTTATGACAAAAATTTTAATTGTTGACGACGAAACAGACATACTTGATTTTTTAAGTTATAACCTGAAAAAAGAAGGCTTCGATATTTACACCTGTTCCGACGGTAAAAGCGCCATACAGATGGCTCATCAAATTCTGCCTCAGTTAATTATCCTGGATATTATGATGCCCGAAATGGACGGCGTCGAAGTTTGTAGAACCCTGCGCACCGAGTCTGAATTTGATCAGACGCTGATTGTTTTCCTCACGGCGCGGGCGGAGGACGTCTCTCAAATATCCGCTTTAGACGTCGGCGGGGACGATTATATTACCAAGCCCATCAAACCGCAGGTCCTGATCAGCCGCGTAAAAGCGCTCCTTCGCCGTCAGAGGCCTGAAACAGACGAACATGAACAGGTGGTGAAAATAGCCGATCTAATCATTGACAGGCAAAAAGTATCCGTAATGAAAGGCGCAGAATTACTGGAATTACCTAAAAAAGAGTTTGAACTATTATGGCTGCTGGTTTCCCGCCCCGGAAAAGTATTCACCCGCGAAGAGATATACACAAAAATATGGGGAAGCGACGTCATTGTGGGCGACCGGACGATTGACGTCCATATCCGCAAACTGCGTGAAAAAATTGGTCCCGACAATATCAAAACACTGAAGGGAATCGGCTATAAATTTGATTTTTAAAAACGGAACCTTTCATGCAAGGTCGTTTGTTTATTTAACTTGTAATAAGATTTATTATTT
>JBBRMZ010000301.1:0-3875 GCA_038230555.1 Chitinophagales bacterium | reverse complement strand
TATAAAATGACCTTTCCCATCGTTCTGCAACAAAAATCCGCCCACCGGCTTTCCGTATTGTCCCGGGTATAGTCTTCCGCCTATAAACAGATCCATTAGACCGTCTCCGTTAAAATCCGCAGGCCGGACGCAGGAACTGGCAAAAGGCTTAGATCGCGGCAAAGCGTCCACGTCGCGCTTAAAGTTTCCTTTTCCGTCGTTGCGGTAGAACCGGTCGTTCAGAATTTCACCGTCGCTGCCCCCGCTGCACACATAGAGGTCCATATCGCCGTCGCCGTCCGCGTCAAAAAAGGCGGCTCCCACGTCGTCGGCGCTATGTATATCTTTCACAAAATCCGGTTGCGGCTTTTCTACGAATTTACCGTCCGGCGTTTGCAGGAATATTTTCCCGGCCTGCCCTTTCGCGCCGCCAATAAAGAAATCCTCCAGTCCGTCGCCATTAACGTCTGCGACGCACATTTTTGGCCCCTCCGTAGAGTTCATATTAAACAATAGCCGCTCGACGTCAAAATCTGAATAAACGTTTTCTTCGTGTTTATAAGGCAATTGAATCTCGGCGGTGACGTCTCTCAAAAATGTTTTATTGGGTTCAAACATCTGACTCCGCTCCGGATAAAAAGCGGGCAGGTTTGCCTCGCTCTCTTTCACCACGATTGTTTTATTAGTTTTAACCTGCCGGGCTATATATTTTTTCTTGTTCGGAAAAACAACGACCACCGAATCGGCCATAGTAATACCGCCCAACCCAAAATTGGGCCGCGCGTCCATGCTCGATTCAAATCCCCGCGTCGGCGCTTGTTCCTGGTAAAAAACCTTGCCCTGAGCATACACACTGATCTGTGCGCCAATGGCAAACCGGTTTTTTCCGGCGCCTTCCAGAACGATTTTTAAATAATGATTGTCTTTTAACTGGTTATCGGATTCATTTCTATAAATGAACGCTTCGCCGTCCACGTTGTTAACGATCAGGTCCAAGTCGCCGTCGTTGTCCAGGTCCGCGTAAGCCGCCCCGTTGGAAAAAGAAGCCTGGTCCAGCCCCCACTCCTTCGCCATATTTTTAAACGTCAGGTTCCCCGAGTTCTTAAAAGCATAGTTGGGTAATTTTTCAGACGGCATGGCGTCGATGAGCTTTTTAAAATCTACCCCCGCCCCCGTAATGACCGATTTCTTAGTTGCGTCGTCGGAAATAAAGTTTATATAATCCTGGTCGGTCAGGTCGCGGCTGATTCCGTTGGTCACAAAAATATCCTTATTACCGTCGTTGTCGAGATCTGTGATGAGGCCGCCCCAGCTCCAGTCCGTTGAACCCACCCCCGCCAAGAAAGCGATCTCGCTGAAAGTATTATCGCCCTTGTTGAGTTGCAGACAGTTATGCGTAAACTGTGACCCGTATCCGTTTTGCTGGGTATATTGCAACCGGTTCCAGTTATCAAACGTCGTTTTTTGTTTCAGCCGGCGGTTGCCGTCCGGCAGCATCTCCGTATTGAAGATCTCCGGATATCCGTCGTTATTTAGGTCCGCCAAGTCGGCGCCCATCGAAGCGGCGCTGCAATGCCGGATCTGATCGTCGAAGTCCTCTTTAAAAGTTCCGTTGCCTTGGTTGATATATAAATAATCCCTTTCAAAAAAATCGTTGCATACGTAAATATCCGGCAATCCGTCCCGGTTGACGTCGCCCACGATAACTCCCAACCCAAAAGCCTGTACGCTCCCTAAAATCCCCGCCTCCGCGCTGACGTCGACGAAATGCCCGTTATCGTTCCTGAATAGCTTATCTCCGCCCGGGTCGCGCACGTTACGCAAGTTTTTTTGGAGGTTAAAACTCCCGATAGCCTGGTACGAATTGGTCAGCAGGAACATATCAAGGTCGCCGTCGCCATCATAGTCAAAAAAAACGGCCTGCGTGGAATATCCGCCGCCTTCCAGTCCGAACTCTTTAGCTTTGTCCGTAAAGGTTCCGTTTCCGTTGTTGATGAAAAGCTCGTTTTTCTTGTCGTCCCCCTTTACGTCGCCGGAGTTGCAAACATAAATATCCAGCAGCCCGTCACCATTCACGTCCGCCATTGAGACCCCCGTCGACCATTGATGCGTTCCCGCCACGCCCGCTTTTTCGGTGACGTCCTCGAATTTAAAATTTCCCTTATTGATATACAATTTATTATGGTTCATATTAGAACTCATATAAATATCCGGCAATCCGTCCCCGTTGACGTCTCCGACGGCCACCCCTCCACCGTTATAAAAATTGCGGTATTTGAACACGTTCCAATCTTTTCGGTACGGAAGGTCGTTCCTGAAAGCGACGCCCGTTTCGGAAGAGGGCATTAAAGAAAAAAGCGTTTTTTCTTTGCCGAAATGGTTACATCCTGTAAAAATGACTGCTGAAGCAAAAAGGAAGAGCGTAAGGAGTAGCTTGTAGAGTTGCATACTAAAGTGGACCGTATCTAAAAACGCTAATTTTTGAAGAATTTCTGATTAAGAAGGCAAAGATAATTAATATTAGTCGCTTATTTGTAAGGAGATAAATGAGCAGGGATTTTGAGTTCTCTACTTGTATAGAATACATATTAATTTTTTTGTATAAAGAAGATATAGGCGGTGAATTTTAGAAAAAGCAGCCTTTTTGAGGACGCCGGACGGGAGCGGCGGCTGGAGCTCATAAAAACGATAGACCGGACAAAGCTCGAATGTGAAAAATACGGTCTACATGGCAGCCTGTAGGGGCGTTAAAACGGGCTGGGCGATGAAGACAAAGTTTCGGCGCCCTTCTTTTACGACTTTTGGGACGATATTATACAAATGAAAATACGAAAACAAACAAGTTACTTAATAATTTTGACCTTATTCGTTAATAATTCCTGCGAAGGAATCACCACCCGCTCGCTCTCAGAAACCTGGATGGTGGTGGCAATGTTGCTCATTTCCACGATCATACCCCGGACGCCGTCGATCTCAATGATCATCCCCTTATGGAAAGTGCGTTTATTAAAAAAGCCCGCCAGGATATGGGCCAATACGGTCCGGGACGCGAAACCATAAGAAATGGCCGCCGCCGCCATGATAGAACCAATGATGATCAGCAAATTGTCGGAAAGGATCCGGGTGTCGATACCGGCCTGTTGCATCGAGGTGAGCGCCACAATAATGAACAGCAAATAATATATGGCGCTGCTGATGATCTTGCCCGTACTGATCCCCAGGGAACCGGTGGCGCCCCGCAGGAAATCCCGGATAAAAGTGGCGAAGTAAGCGCCCACCACAAAGAATAGGACTGCGGAAATAAAATTAGGGATATAATCGACGATCCGGTTGATCTTTGAGGAGACAGCTTCCCAATGCAGCGTATCGGCGGCGGACGCAATGATAAGGAGCACAAAGATCCAGTAAATGCACCTGCCGATGATAGCGCTGGGCGACATGTGGAGATTAGCCTGCCGGAGGAAATGGGTGATCTTTAGTTTTTCCGCGAGGTGGTCAAATTTGACCGTTTCCAACAAACGTTGAAACCCGCTGGATACTAAGCGCGCCAGGATCCAGGCAATGAGCAGAACTACAATACCGAGCAACAATCCGGGAATAGTCTCCATGAATTTTTCGCCAAACACGCGCAAGGATTCAAGAAAAACTTCCCAAAGTCTGTATATTCCATTCATAATGAAAAAGTTATTATTTATTAAGCTATTAGCCAGGTAGCAGTAAGCAACGTAGCTTTTAATTATTTATTATTAATATTATAAGTACCGGTACAAAATAAATTGATATTATTTAAAGGGGGAAAAATTAATTTTATAAGCATTCCCTACTTGTTGTAAAATTGTTTGAGCTGCATAAAACAATTGATCCGGCGTGCGGTAATCTTCGGGTTTTATCCATCG
>JBBRMZ010000300.1:0-3876 GCA_038230555.1 Chitinophagales bacterium | reverse complement strand
GCGTGACTCGAACCCTGGCGATAACCCTGTTCTAATTCCGCAAGCGCGGCGTCGCTAAAAGTAACGAATAACTTCCTTCCCATAAATACTGAATTTACGCGAAGATAAATATTATTAATTTATTCTGTACCTTTACTTATCCTGTTGAAATAACGGGTTGGCTTGCGTCGTCATAAAGGAAGATTTAAAAAGACAAAGATCGAATTTTAACCGATCGAGTAAAACCCTAACCAAATATAAAAAAAAATGCTCAATTTGCATCCCGATTGGACGGCTGCAAACCGCCGTTAAGAAACAAACGGCTATTTTTATTCTATTTATTATGACCCTGACCCGCATTTTTGATCTGTTTGATTACCAGGCAGAAAAATATCCGCTGAAAGAATCCTTAGGGTACCGCGACAAAGGAAAAAATACTTTCCAGAGTACCGCCGAAGTGCAGGCTCAAATCGAACAGGCGAGCAGAGGACTTTTCGCGATGGGTTTGCGTCCCGGCGACAAGATCGCTACAGTGATCGTCAAGAATCGCCCGGAATGGGTCGTTTTGGACATAGCGATGATGCAGATCGGCGTACAAAACGTTCCGTTATACCCGACCATCAGCATGAACGATTACGCTTACATTTTTAAAGAAGCGGAAATAAAATATTGCTTCATTGGCGACGATCCCGAACGGAGCTTGTGGAAAAAAATCCATCCGCTCCGCGCGGACGTTTCTTCCCTTAAAAATATTTATACGTTCGACCGGACCGAAGGGGTCGATTTCTGGTCGGATATTTTTTCCGATCAGGACGCCGAAGAAGTAAGCCGCATCAAAGCATCGATCCGCCCTGACGACTTGGCGACCATTATTTATACGTCCGGCACTACCGGTCAGCCGAAAGGGGTCATGCTTTCACATGATAATATTCTGAGTAATATCAAAGCGGTCATGGAAATTATTCCCGTGCAGGCCGGGGATCGCTTACTGAGTTTTTTACCCCTCAACCACATTTTCGAGCGGGTGGCTTCCTGCGCCATGATCTATCGGTGCGCTTCAGTCATTTTTACTGGAATCGACAATCTGGGCGGACCAGACGGAGATTTGCAGGGCGTGCAGCCTCATTTTTTTACTACCGTGCCGCGATTGCTCGAAAAAGTGTACGAACGTATTTATAATACCGGACTTCATCTCAAAGGTCTCAAAAGAAAAATATTCTTTTGGGCGCTAAAACTAACGGAATCTTACGAATACGATAAAAAATATAGCGGCTGGGAAGCCGCCCAGAAAAAGATTGCCGACCGCTTGGTCTTTAGCAAATGGCGCGAGGCGATGGGCGGGCATATTAAAGGGATCATTGTGGCCGCTTCGCCCTGTCCGGTGAAAATTGCGCGCGCTTTTTCTTACGCCGGAATTCCGGTGCGAGAAGGCTACGGTATGACCGAAACCTCGCCGGGTATCGCCATGGGGCGTTTTGACGAAGGCGGGGCTATGCTGGGAGCTGTCGGCCCCGTCATTCCCAACGTCGAAGTTTTACTGGACTCCAGCGACGGCGAATATAAACCTGGCGAAGGAGAAATTCTCGCCGCAGGCCCTAATATCATGATGGGTTATTTCAAACAGCCCGACAAAACCGCAGAAGCGATCAAGTATATCGACGGCAAACGCTATATGCGCACCGGCGATATTGGCGCTTTTGTGGAAAAAAAAGGGTTCAAGTTTCTAAAGATCACCGACCGCAAAAAGGAATTGTTTAAAACCTCCAACGGAAAATATATCGCCCCTTCGCCCATTGAAAACAAACTGCGCGAAAGTTTTTTCGTCGAACAGGCCATGGTTTTCGGCGATAACGAAAAATTTGTTTCGGCGCTTATCGTTCCCGCCGTCGACGCGCTCAAGGACTGGTATCAACAAAACGGGATGACTTGGGTTTCTGTCAGGGACGCCATTAAAAACTTAAAAGTGATCGCCAAATTCCAGGAGATCATTGACGAATACAATCCTACTTTCAGCCATGTTGAACAGATCAAAAAATTCTCCCTTGTTCCCGACGAATGGGAAGCTGTTAAAACTGACGGAACCCCGGGAGAACTGACGCCTACCCTGAAACTCAAACGCCGCGTATTGCTGGAAAAGTATAAAAACGGTATTCAACAAATGTATGCCTGAGCCGGAAAAAGCGTATCCTGCCAAACTTCTCCTGCTCGGTGAACATACAGTATTGAAAGGTTCGCAAGCGCTGGCGGCGCCTCTTTGGAATTTTAAAGGCGCTTGGCGAACGGGCGGCGTTTCGGAAGCTCCTTCGCTGAACCCGTTTGCCGCTTACCTGGAACGATTAACCGAAACGGCGCCTTTTGGTTTAGACGCCGCCGCTTTTGCCGCCGCCGTCCGCGCAGGCTGGCGCTTTGAGTCAGATATTCCTACCGGCTATGGCGCCGGAAGTTCCGGCGCGCTGGTCGCCGCTATTTGGGACGCCTTTAGGGTTGGCGGCGCTCTTCCGTTGAATGAACTCAGGCTAATATTAGGACGCATGGAAAGTTTCTTTCATGGTTCAAGTTCTGGTTTGGATCCCCTGATCAGTTTTGTGCAGGCGCCCGTCAGAATAAGCGCGGATGGAGCCTTGAAAACGGTAGCCGTTCCGGGACTGCTGTCTGATAATTTTTTTTTAATCGATACCGGCCTTCCTCGCCGCACGCAACCCTGGGTAGAGCTTTTTCTGCAAAAATGCGTCGATCCGCATTACGACGCCCGAATTGCCGCCGAGGTGAACCCCTGCGTCGACGACGCCGTCGAAGCGTTCCTGACCGGACAGGCGGATCTGTTTTTTGACGCTATAAGTCAGATCAGCTTTTTTCAATTCCGTTATTTTGCCGAAATGATCCCCGCCACCTTTCGTTCGCTTTGGATGAACGGGCTGGCGAGCGACGCCTTTAAACTAAAACTCTGCGGCGGCGGCGGCGGCGGATTTATATTGGGCTACAGCGCCGATCCGGAAGTAAAAACGGCCTTAGCAAAAAAAGGCTGGAACCTGATTACGGCGCAACTTTAACGACGCGAATAAAAAATTTAGCGAATGAATAAATCCCGGGTTTAAATTTAACCACCCCGTCGGCTCTCGGCGCTACAAAATAATCATTCATCATTCATCATTCGTCATTGTTTAAAGCCTATCTTTGCCACGTTTTTTAAAAAGTATTTATTTGGAAGACTGGCAGATAGAATTCGAATGGCTTGAAGCGCGCCATTATGTAAAAGACGCGCTAAAGCGCGACGGCCTGCCCGATCTGAACGGCGTGCTGCTAATGATTGGCGTGCAGGAACTTGGCCGCTGGAAACAGCGTTTTTCAAAAGAAGAAAAGCAGGATTTGATGCACATTGCCGTCTGCCGGTTATTGAGCTATGACGGTTTCTACGAATTTGTCGGCAGGGACGGCGACGGCTGGCCCCATTATCGCTTGGCGAAGCCGGTAGATTTTAAGGGAGAAAGAACGCAGGAACAGTATTTAAAACTAAAATCTGCTCAGTATTTCAGGGAACTGAAGGAAGAACAGGCTGGTGAAATTGTTAACCAAACCCCTTCCTAATGACGCCAGGTTTTGCGCTTCCGCAATTAAATAAGCATTTAGAAAATCCGGATAATAAATAAGTATTTATGCGAATAATGGGTTGGAAAAGTCCAAAAGGGCTTCAGGAAGATGGTCTCGAAAACCGGAAGTGAATATAACAGGCGCGCAGTTCCTTTTGTCCCGAAAATCCCGGCCCCGACGTCCGTTTATCCTTAACAACCGTTTGTTATCCGTCAACCCCTTGAGTCATATATAAGCCGTATATAAGCCGTATATAAGCCGTGTATGATGCACGTATGAGTCAGGTCTGACCGTTCCCTCGGATAGAGT
>JBBRMZ010000299.1:0-3893 GCA_038230555.1 Chitinophagales bacterium | reverse complement strand
CGTTCCAGCTCCTCCATTTCTCCGCTGCTCACCGGCTGGTTCATTTTCAACCGGCGTATCGTGACATGATGCTCCTGCGAGCGCAAATATTGCTGTGCCCGGCGTTTGTAGGCCTCCAAATTTTTTGAAACGTAAACCGTCGGCGGATCCTGTATTATTCTGATCTCGTCTGTGAAATTGGTATATTCGAACGCGCGATGTGCTGTTTCTATAAATTGTGCGAGCTCCCGCAGGTCGGCGCGCAACTGCTTGATTCCCAACACCGTGGCGCCCGACCAGTACGCCGGTTTCTGAACCGCCTTCAGGACGTCCATTTTCTTTTGAACGGCAGGAATAGATCCCTTCTTACTTAGCCGGTCCGCCATCTCTTTGATTTTTTCGATCGGCTTTGCCTGTCTCTTGTCGCCCCGGTACAGATAAAACTGAAGTTCGTAACACAAGGCGTCAAACCCTTTGGCGGCTTCTCCTTCGTCGGTTTCGACGATCAGCGGCGCGATATGCCCGAATAGTTCCTTGACGTCCAGATCGCTCAGCGACTCCCAGCGACCGGCTTCGCTATATTTCTCCACATGCCGCAGGTGCTGCCGAACGATAAAATTCTTTACGTTCAGCGCCTGCGTCTGCACGATCAGCGTTTGTTTCAGCGACCGGCTGTAGGCTAAGACGGCTTCTTCCTCGTCCTCGCCGAGGATTTGCGCCAACCGCAACCGGGTCTCGAACAAATGTTGGCTAAGCGACTTCGCAGTCGATTCTGGCGCGCCTTTCGGATGATCGCCGAAAAATTCAAAGTTACCGCACAGGTCGAAAATATAAAAATACTTCTTATCCTTTCCATACCCAAACAGGTCTTTGCATAACCGCGTCCCGCGACCGATCATTTGCCAATATTTGACGAGCGAGCGAACCTGTTTGAAAAAAACCAAATTCACCACAGCCGGCGCGTCGATTCCCGTATCCAGCATATCCACCGATACGGCTATCTGCGGCGCCTTTTCTTTCGTTACAAATTGACGGATCAAATGTTGCCGGAATTCGGCCTGACTATCGATCACCTTCAGAAAATCGCCTTTATAAGCGGGGTATTGAATGTTGAAACGCTCTTCTATAAACACGGCGTGCCGGTGATTGCGCGCGAAAATGATCGTTTTCCCCAATTTATCGCCTTCTTCCACTTTTATCCCTTGCTCCATCAGATAGCCCAGGGCTTTGTCTACCGTGTCCGCGTTAAAAAGCCACTGGTTCAAGGCTTCCGATCCGATCTCCTCCGGCAGTTCGCCGGTCAGCGGATCTTCAAAACGCGATTCATAATCCAGCTTTTCCGCTTCGCTCAGCTCCGCATATTTAATTCCCTCGCGCTGAAATTTCAAGGGAACCACTTTAGCGAGATGCGGAACCAAAAAATCGTCCGCCACCGCTTGCTCCAGTTCATAGGAATAGGTCGGGTTGCCCGGCTCCAGTTCAAACAGCGCGTACGTGTCCCTGTCGCCTTCCGACCTCGGCGTCGCCGTAAGACCTACCCGCAGACCGTCGAAATAATTAAAAATATGCCGGTAGCGGTTATATACGCTCCGGTGTATCTCGTCGAAAATAATCAGGTCGAAATACCCTACTCCGTAATATCGCCGGTCGCCCGAAAATTCCCCGTCGATCTGGTGCATCATCGTTTGATAGGTGCTGAACGAGATGCGGGCGCTCGCGTCTGATTTCTCTTTGGTCAGGTCTATCGCCGGCATATTGGGCAGATAATCGTTCAGATTCCTCTTTGCCTGATCGATCAGCGCCGTCCGGTCAGCCAGAAACAATACCCGCTTTACCCACCCCGCCTTGCTCATTACCTCGATCAGCGCCGCCGCCGTCCGCGTTTTTCCCGACCCTGTCGCCATGGTTAGTAAGGCTCCGCGCCTCCCTTGCTCAAATGCCTCGGTCGTCGCCCGGATCGCTTCCTGCTGATAATACCGGTCCGCCGCTTTCGGGATGGGCTGATCGCGCAGCGGCAACCGTTGGGCCCGCCGGTTTGCCAGCATTTGCAGTTCCTCCCGCGTGTAGAACCCGTGAACCAGCCGCGGCGGATATTGCCCGTCGTCCCAGAACCACGTCTGAAAACCGTTCGTATAAAAAATAAACGGGCGCTGCTGAAAGGCGGCTTCCAACCGGTCCGCGTACAACCTCGCCTGCTCTTGTCCCGCCCTCGGGTCTTTTCCTGCCCGTTTGGCTTCCACCACCGCGAGCGGTTTGCCGTCCGCGCCCCATAGCGCATAATCCACCCGTCCCGTCCCGTTATTTTTGCCGTCGGCCGTCGGCATGCCCTTCACCGGATATTCCAAAACGTTGGCCGCCGTTACGTCCCAGCCCGCCTCGCTCAACAGGCTGTCGATATACATCTTCCGCGTTAGCGCCTCGTCCGGATCCGACGGTTTGCCGACCCGAACTAAGTTCTTGTTTTTCAATGCCGTACCCTGCGCCAGTTCCTCCTTCACCCTTTTCAATTCCTCTCGCGACGCCGTATAGGCCGCTTCCATCTTCGCCAGCTCCGTCTTTGTTTTTTCCGCCTCGTCCCCCCTCGGGATCAGCGTCTCGTCAAAAGGCGGCTTGGCGCCCGCCGGAAACTCGCCGTACAGATCTGCCGCCCAGTATATAAAACCATACAACAGCTTAACCGCGTGCAGCGCCTCCGCCGCCCGGATCTCCCGGTTCGTATGCACGGCGTCGTTGCCCAGTTTGCGGATGATATTCAGTTGCGGAAAATAGGAGGGCGCGACCAAATCCTGAAAAGATTTGGCGTGCATCAGCGCGTTCAGGGAAGTATCGTAAGGTGTCTCCAGATCGCCGTCATGTTGGTACATAAAGCGGATCCATTCTTCCAGACTCTTGCGGCAAAGCGTCGCCGAATATCCGGGGTCTGCGTAAGCAAACCGTTCGGCCTGCGCCGCCGTCCGCGTCATGGTCTGCCATTCGGCGGGAAGCTTGGAAAAGTTGGAGTTCATGCTGTTCGGTTACTTGAAAAGTAGGGAAACAATACCGGAGCCGTTTTAAAACGTAAATATACAAATATAAATTCCCTACATAAATAATTTCGCCTCTTTTTTCAAAACTTCTTTGTTATGAACCTTCTTTAGCGCTCACGAAACCGCGTATTCTGTATATTGACGATGAGTCGCCGAAAAATAAGCTAAAACAATCTCTTTTTTGGAAATACCTTTTTCCAGCAGACGCTCTGCAACGCTGTATGCTAAATTATCCTCCTGTATCCATATCTTCTGGTCGATAATATCCGCGTGAAAAAGCAGGCTAAAAATACGTTCCCCGTCTTTCCACCCTAACAGCATTAATTGAAAATGAAGATGTGGCGCGTCCACGATCTTTTCGTATTGCAAGCCGCGCACAGATTCGGAATGGCTATGGTCCTCTATATAATCGTCCATGACAGACAGAATGGCTTGCTGTAAACTTTTTATTCGATCCATGCTTTTAATCATTTTGTCTCTGGTTCAAAAAGATAAGTACTTATAGGTAAGCGCCTTTCATCTTTCCTGATTGCCAAAAATGCCCGCTCGAACTTCACCGCGTTCATTAAAATCATAAAAAACCGTATTTAACCTACCCGGCTGATCCTGTAAATCTTCATTCATACGACGTCTAAAAATCTTAATAATCACCCCTCCGTTAATTCCCTCTTAAACGCCCGATGCAACAGCGATTGAAAGAGAGCGTCTGAATGTAACTGAATCTTTTCAAACAAGGATTTTTGGTTTATGAGGTACTCCCCATTCTTAGGACAAATTTTAACTAAAATTAAGGTGGAGTCAATGTGATTTAAAGATACGATAAATTATGTATTATGTTGATCAAAAACTTCTTTGGGCGTTTTCCAGTTGAGCGACTGATGCTTGCGT
>JBBRMZ010000298.1:0-4033 GCA_038230555.1 Chitinophagales bacterium | reverse complement strand
GTCGTATTTAAAAGCGGGTTATTGAATTTTTGCCTTACGGGAAATCCCTTTTTTGATAATCGTTTGATTCTTACCAAAAAAACCTTAATTTTGCGGAGCGCTTTGGAAAAGTAAGAAAAAACCTATCTTTTACCTTTTCTTTATCATATCCGGTTCCGTAGCTCAGTTGGATAGAGCAACTGCCTTCTAAGCAGTAGGTCTTTGGTTCGAATCCAAACGGGATCACCGGTTTTAAATGAAAACCTCAAGTCTAAAGATTTGAGGTTTTTTCATCTTCCGGATATTTACTTGCTTGAGTACGGATACCCGAAATATTTTACAATCAGTATAAACACTAATAGGGCGGGGGAGCCCGTATTTGTAAAAAAATTGTTAATAACCCAAGTAAGGTCGATTGCCCTTTTAAAAATCCTATACCTAACAACTTCGGAGAATGTTAATTTGTTCTTTTAAGAGAATCTACCCACCCATCATCCCAATATAGCTTGATGGTTAACGGTCTTTCTTCGCCATTATTGATAAACTCCACCTGCGTCGTCGCATCTATTTTGAATAAGGCGTATGAAATGGGTATTAGCGCTACAGCTTCACCTTTCTTTTGATGGGTATTCAGGCAATATAATTGATTTTCTTTGAAAGTAAATACGTATTCTTCAAACTGCCCTGTATATTTTTTTAAAACCTCGTCCCGGACTATTATTGGTGAACTGCTTTTCGTTTTCAGATCATTAAGCAACCATTGCAGCTTTCGATTTTCTGTTTCATCTTTGGTATTGCTTAGCGCAAGACTGATGATCTTTTCTTGTACTGTTTCCAAGGCATTTTTTTCGTTTACAGCAATATTCGGAATTACCCCTGTTCCTTCCCAATCTGTTTTGGTCACGACGTTTTCAGTCCTGCTAAAAGGGATAAAAGCTACAAAGCCATTACCCAGTGCGAAGCTCCGGCTGGCATGCGCACCGCCACTGGTGGTATCGCCAACAATTTTTGCCCGGCGTAATTGTTGCAGGTTGTATGCCAATCCCTCGGCAGCTGAAAACGTGCGGTTACTGGTCAGAATATAAATCGGCATTCCGAGATAAATGCCATCGGTGATCTTGGCGTGGTTTTCGACCCAGTTTTCCTGCCAGGCGTCTGTGATGCGGTTATAGTTTCGGTCGGTATAAGTTCGTTTATTGAAAAAATATTCATTGATCTCACCGGTCATTGGGCCGCTGCCCCCAAAATTATTTCTAAGGTCGATTATCAGCGCATCTGAAAGTGCGACAAACTGCATGGCCGACCTGACGATCTTCCGGGAAAGCTGCCCGGTATCGGGGAAATTGGTAAAGTTAATATAACCTATATTGCCGGGCAGGATAGCGGCTTGTTTGAAAAAGAAGTTTTGTCGTTGTTGCTTCTTATAGTCAGAACTATCAAACACTGCTGTTTTGTTAAATATCTTTACCCTTTTTTCCAACTGGGGGTCAAACCGGATCATTAGGTGTTTATCCGGGCTAACCTGCCGGAAATCTCTCATTAGTACATTAGCCATACGGTTAGCATCGGTAATCGTATCGTAAGCCCCATTTTTAAACCTGTCTTTGATGAGTTCACTTGCAATTTTCGCTTTTTCTGGAAATACATAGTAATGACCCAGCGCCTTGACCAGGCTGTCGATCAGCGCTGTTTTTATTTGGGCGTTCAGCTTTGGTAAAGACTGACCATATACGGTTGAAAAAAAAATTATTAAATTTGCCGTTAGGAATACTTTTAAATTTTTCATGCCTCAAAATTAGAACGGCGTTCCGGTAAATGAACAATAAAAAAGGTTGAGATTTCCTTAAGAATTTATTTTATGCAGCATAGTCATCCATTTATGATTGCCGGCAGGTTTATCGTCGATCCTTCGCTGAACCTCGTCACTGATCAAACATCCAAAAAAGGAACCCGGCTGGAAGCCCGCATAATGCAAATCTTATGCTTGCTGGCAGAAAATAATCAAAATCTAGTTCCCCGCGAACTACTGGTCAAAATGATCTGGGACAATTACGGCGGCGGAGACGATGGGCTAACGCAGTCCATTTCGGTACTTCGGAAGGTCTTGGACGACTCAGGCAAAGCGCTAATCACCACGCTATCAAAAAAAGGCTATATCTTGAACGCTGAGGTTACCCCGGTTACACCCAAAATATCTGTCGCCCGAAAATGGCTTACAGTATCTGGTCTGATCGCTACATTGATATTATTTCTCCTTCTTTTATTCCATATATACGCTCCAAAATCAGCAGCGCTATTTAGCACGATCAGCACAGAGGCAGCCGAAACAATTACTACTACAAGCCCCGACGGTACAATCTATAAACTGGTCGGCAACGGAGAAGGAAGGCCCTTCTTTTTTATTAATAATAAGCTATTGTCACCCCCTGAAATGGAAAAGTACAATTTGCTGATCAGACAACTGCATGCGCAATTAATAAAACGGGAAAAAGGCAGATAGCGCTTTTTTTGAAAGGAGTCATTAAAAGATATAAAAATGTGCCATCAAAAGATGTTATTTACAAGAACTTGCATTCAGTAATCTATCGCAAAGAAAAATTTTCATGCAGAAAATCTCGCCGACCGATCAAACCCTCATAGAGCGCCTCATCCGCATCAGCAAAGAAAAGCCTTTAAATCCGGATACCTTCGTTCCGTGGAATACGGATTTCAATGAAGGGAATATTTATCTACCAGAAAATCTGGTTTCTCTATCCGGATTGCCGGTATATGAAACGCTGACGCCTTTCCAAAAGCAGGAATTGGCGCGGCATGAAGTCGTGCAGGCTATGTATTCGTATTGCTGGTCGGAAGGATTGTTTTGCGTTTTTATGAACCGGTATATCCTGAACCGCGATCCGCGGGATCTTGAGAGACAATTCCTGATCCGCGAACTCATAGAAGAATACCGTCACCAGGAAATGTTCGCCCGGGTTATTGAGAAATTGAACGGCGAACCTGTTCGGGTAAATTGGGGGCAAAAATTAATTGGCGGTTTTACGGCCAAATTTATGCCGGATAGTGTTTTGTTTCTAAGCTGCATAGCGATTGAAATGATGGCGGACCAATACGGCGAACTGATTCGCCAAAACGAAGGCTCCTATCCTGTTTTGCAAAAAGTTTCGCAATTGCATAACATCGAAGAGGCGCGGCATATTCTTTTTACGCAAGCAGTTTTAAAGCGGTATACGACGGGGGCGGGCTTTTTTCGGGCTTCCATATACAGTTTGTTAATTCTGATAAACATGCGTTTTTTTCAGAATATTTATGTACGTCCCGAAATATATGAACGCATTGGTCTGCCAAATGCAAAAGCGCTGAGCAGTCAGGCATTCGGTCATTACCAGGAAAAATTCGCTCTGGAATGCCTGAGTTCGGTAAAAGAGTTGGTCAATGGGTTTCACGGTTTTAACGCGCTGACGCGTCCGATTTGGAGACGGGTAATGAAAATTAATGCGTAATTTCGTGAAAACTTTCCAAATGAACAAAGTGAAAATATCGGCTACGTCCGCTTACTTACCAACCCGAGTTGTCGCCAATTCCGAGATTGAATACCGCGTCAATTCGCCCCATTATGAAGCCGTTGCGGGCGCCGGGGACGCTGTAGTCAAAACGTCTATGCTTCCTCCGGGCGCTTTAGAAAGGCTCTTTGGTAGCCGCGAACGCCGTTTTGCCGCCGCTGACGAACAGGTTTCAGACATAGCCGTCAAAGCCGCAACGCCGATCGTGGACCGTTTTGGACGGAATAATATACAATGTCTTATTTTTTCAGCGGCCTGCGCCGATTTGATCGAACCCGCTACCGCCAATATCGTTCAAATGAAATTGGGGCTAACCTGCCCGTGTTTTGACCTGAAAAATGCCTGTAATAGTTTTGTTTCCGCTATTCAGGTTGGTTCGACTTTGATCCAAGCGGAGCAGTATGAAAATGTTTTAATTGTCAACGGCGAAAAATTGCAGGACGCCATCCAATTCGACGCTCCGGACGTCGAGGATCTTCGAAAGCGTCTCGCCG
>JBBRMZ010000297.1:0-4090 GCA_038230555.1 Chitinophagales bacterium | reverse complement strand
TGAAAGAAATCTGGCCATGCGCCTGCATTAACGCAAGACACGCCCAAAAGAGGTATAAAAAACGGCTCATAAAAAGTGGTTTTATCCATTCACCGACAAGATCTTAATCTCCACGCGCTGATTCTGTTTGCGGCCTTCCGGCGTGCGGTTGTCGGCAATTGGGCGCAATTTGCCATATCCCTTATATTGGACCCGCATACGGTCGACGCCTTTATTAACGAGATAGTCGGCCACCGCCTTAGCGCGGTCGGTCGACAGTTTGTAGCAATAATCGTCCGCCGGGAGGTCGTTGGTATGGCCGCCAATCTCGACGACGACGGTCGGGTTGTTCTGGAGCATCTGGTAGGCTTCGTCTAAAGCGCCAAAAGAACCGTCTTTGATGACCGCCGATGTAGCTTCAAACTGCAATTTTTCTATTTTTATGATCTGCCCTTCTTTAATTGGCGGCGTTGGATTGAATTTCACTACCGGCGTTTTTTGTTCGCGCGAAGCAACGACCGCCGGCGTCTCGGTAGAAGTGTCCGGCTTAGGCTTGGATGGCGCCGCCGTTTTGACGGGCGGCTTAGTTTTGACGGGCAGTTTGACAACGGCTACAACGGGCGGTTTTTTGTCTTCTTTGACAACCGGCACAATATCGGAAGCATTGTCGATCAGCAAATTTCCGTTATAAGGAAAGAGGGTGGGTATTTTATAAAACGCTTCGATCATAATGTACGCGTGCGTGATTTTAGGCGTCCATTCAAATTTGTATTCTTTCCATTCGGTATGGTCGACAGGAGAGCTTTCGGATAATAATTCTTCCTTTCCGCAATAATTGGACCCGCCCCAGACGCGCACAATGACCGGCGTACTGAAATTCACATCGCGGTTGGTGTTCCGGTCCGGGCTGACGTACGAGTCGGAGTGACACATATACATCGAAAACCGGTAGGTCGTCCCCTTTAAGATCGCTGTGGAAAGACGCTGGGAAACAGATTCCCACGTGTTGTTATCACGGACCACCAGCCCCAAATAAGTTATTCCCTGATGAGCGGGGCGGTTGACCTTGAAACTACCCGGCTGCACGTCGGGCGGGGTCTCTCCGGCGAATCCGCAGTCAAACCAGCCGGCGACGGTTTTCCCGGGCTGTGGAAAATCTTCAAACGACGGATTATTTAGATGAATGACAGGCGGTTTCTGGCTGCGGAGCGCGGGCGGATTGGTCGCCAATAATAACAACAGGCTATATTGAAAAATTTGTTTAGT
The DNA here is from genome assembly GCA_038230555.1 of Chitinophagales bacterium. GTDB lineage: Bacteria > Bacteroidota > Bacteroidia > Chitinophagales > Saprospiraceae > JAAFJT01. The sequence goes on along the minus strand of JBBRMZ010000297.1, from coordinate 2,845 downwards.
CATAGCGCTTAAAGACATAAATGAATAAAGAGCGTCAAATACTGCGTTTCGTTCAAAAGCGGCGAACGGCCTGAACCCTGATTGAGGATCCTATTGATTAACCGCATTTTTTAATCTATAAACGGTTTTCTATGCAATAATATATATTGCGCCCGCATAATTTTTTGTAGCCCTTCAATTTAGTTGTTAGGTGTTATCTTGTATTCTAATAATTTATGCGAATAATGGGTTAAAACCAGCAATAGCGGATAAACACCGGTCTAACTTTTGGATATCCAACGATAAACCATTACGAATACGATGTTTTTGAGGCGCCCTTTTATTTGACCTTTCCTCAAACTGACTGCTGTCCGAGACCCGGGTCAGACCTGCCTCGTCTATGCAACATACACGGCTTGTGTACGGCTTATACACGGCTTAAAGGCGACTTATATGCGACTCGGGAGGTTGACGGACAACAAATGGCTGCCAAGGATAAGCGGGCGTCGGGACCGGAATTTTCGGGATAAAAGGAACTGCGCGCCTGTTATATTTACTTCCAATTTTCGGGTCTACCGGCCCGGAGCCCTTTTTGGACTTTTCAACCCGTTATTCGCATAATTTATTAAAACAACTTGCTTTGCCTAATTTTTATAATACTGACCTTTGTCAGCGGCTAAGAGTTGGAGGTTAACGGCTAATAGCTCAGGAAAACGCATTCAATCCAGTCACGTCCATGCCGGTAATGAGCAAATGGACGTCGTGCGTGCCTTCGTAGGTTAGCACGGTTTCCAAATTCATCATGTGCCGCATGACGGGATATTCATTGGTGATCCCCATGCCGCCGTGAATAGCGCGGGCCTCGCGGGCAATGGCCAGAGCTGTCATTACGTTGTTTCTTTTAGCCATCGAAATTTGCGCGGGGGTTGCTTTGCCCTGGTTCATCAGCGTTCCGAGGCGCCAAGACAGCAATTGGGCTTTAGTACTCTCGGTGATCATTTCGGCCAGTTTTTTTTGCGTTAATTGGAATTGCCCAATGGGCTTTCCAAATTGAATCCGCTCCTGTGAATAGCGGAGGGCCGAATCGTAGCAATCCAGCGCGGCGCCTACAGCGCCCCAGGCGATCCCGTAGCGCGCTTTTGACAAACAGGAAAGCGGCCCCTTCAAACCTTTGACATTGGGCAGCACGTTTTTTTTCGGGACCCGCACGTCTTCAAATATTAGTTCGCCGGTGACGGAAGCGCGCAGCGACCATTTGCCGTGGATTTCGGGGGCTGTGAAGCCTTTCATTCCTTTTTCCACGATAAGACCGATGATCTTATTATCCGGGTCTTTAGCCCAGACGACCGCCACGTCCGCCAGCGGCGAATTGGTGATCCACATTTTAGCGCCGTTGAGGATATAATGATCGCCGTCGTCGACCACGCGCGTGGTCATGCCGCTCGGGTCAGAGCCGTGGTCGGGCTCCGTGAGGCCAAAGCAGCCGATGAACTCGCCGGAGGCCAGTTTAGGCAGGTATTTTCTTTTCTGTTCTTCCGAACCAAACTTATAAATAGGAAACATCACCAGCGAACCCTGCACCGACGCCATCGACCGGATTCCCGAATCGCCGCGCTCCAGTTCCTCCATGATGACGCCGTAGCCAATATCGTCCATGCCGCCGCCGCCATACTCTTCGGGAATCGTCGGGCCAAACGCGCCGATCTCCGCAAGTCCTTTGAACAGGTGGGTCGGACAGACGCCGCGGTTGGAATAATCTTCAATGATCGGGCTGACCTCCTGTTTGACCCAGGCGCGGACGGCGTCGCGGGCATTGAGGTGTTCGGGGGCGAGCAGATCGTCGACGCCGTAATAATCATGGCGCTGGTAGCGGTCTTCTTTATTGGCAGTTTTGGCGGCGACGCCGTTTTGATGGTGCATCATTTCGGAAGCGGATTTGGTTGTTGCCGTTCGCGCGGTCGAACGTTTAGATATTACAACAAAAAATTGGTAATTTTGTGCAAAGATACGAGATAATTAGATTTTAATTGCAGGCGAATATAGGAAGCGCTAATTCGTTGACATGAAACTTGGGCAAAAATTGTGGACGAGGGAAGAATTGATTTTGGCGATAAATCTATATTATAAACTTCCATTTGGCAGCCTTCACCAAAATAATCTGCAAGTAGTTCATCTGGCTCATCTAATTGGAAGAACGCCCGGCGCGGTCGCCTTTAAATTAGTTAATTTTTCCAGTTTTGATCCGAGTCTTCAAGCGCGGGGCATAAAAGGCGCTTCTAACGCTAGCATTTTAGATCAAAAAATTTGGAACGAGTTTTATTATCAATCAGAAGATTTACCGTTTGAAAGTGAAAAAACGCTTGCCAAACTGGAAGGGACGACCGTTGAAAAATTGAATCAAATTGAAGAGGATGATCTCCCTAAAGAAGGGAAAGTACGCGATCAAATAGTAAAAATTCGCGTTAATCAAAGCTATTTTAGAAACGCTATTTTAGCGGCTTATAACGAAACTTGCTGCGTCACCGGAATTCGTCAAAAGGAATTTTTGATAGCTGGTCATATTATTCCATGGAGTTTAGACGAAAAAAACCGATTGAACCCAAGAAATGGAATAGCGATAAATGCTTTATGCGAATAATGGGTTAAAACATGGAACCTGCTTGTTAAAACGCTTGAGAACCAATTATACACTATTTAGCAGATTTTTATTTCTTGTAGCGCAATATAAAGCGATTGATACGCTTATTTTTGTCTGAAAATTAAGTAAAAATATTGTTTTTGATGATTTGAACCCATTATTCGCATGCTTTACATGATAAAGCTTTTGAACATGGTTATTTGACCATAACACCGGAATTTATCATTA
>JBBRMZ010000296.1:0-4103 GCA_038230555.1 Chitinophagales bacterium | reverse complement strand
TCTTCACCGGTATGGTTTGGGAAAAAGCAGTCCTGGCCAGCGTCAAAACGAAAGCGCTCATAAAAAATAGCTTCAATTTCATGGTTAAAATAGAAATTAAGGTTGCGGAGATTTTTTATATTTGCAAAGTGTTGAGAATTTATAAAACGATTGCCCAAAACAAAATGCGTAGCGCAGAAGCAAAGTAAACCCGTTATTTTTTATACTTTTAAATGAAAGACGTCATGGCTAAAAATAAAACCGTAGAAACGGAAGTCAGCGTAACCGAATTCATGGCTTCCATCGCCGACGAGAAAAAGCGCGCCGATTGCTTGTCTATTATCAACGGAATAACCGAACAGACGGGTTTGGAACCCAAAATGTGGGGCCCCGCCATTATTGGTTTCGGCAGCTATCATTATAAATACGAAACCGGGCGCGAAGGAGATATGCCGCTGGCGGGCCTTTCGCCCAGGGCCAATGCCATTACTTTTTATCTTGGAGCCAGTTTCGACCAACGCCAAGAACTGCTCGCCAGATTAGGTAAATACAAAACCGGCAAAGGATGTGTCTATATTCAAAAACTGTCAGACGTCGACAGGGACGTTTTAATGGAGATGGTGAAAAAGTCGATTGAACATAGAAAGGAACGTTACCCGGATTAATAGAAGCCTTCCCCAGAACAAACGGTTAATAACTTTATAAAAGGAAATTTTTAACGGTCATAAGGATATTTGAAAGATTCTTTTAATTTTAAGCGCATTCTTTGCATAAATCCGTTCCAATCGCCCGCATCCCTGAGCGGAATCGGTACATTATAAAGGTTTTAATTAACTCCTTTATTGCCTTTTCGCTTTAAAAAGCGTAATAAACTCGTTTATTAATAAGGAAGTTAACGCGCCAATTAAAAAAATAAAGAGAAACTGGATGGTCCTGATATTTTCATTGCCATGTAGTCTGCTATAATTGACAATAGTGATAAGCAGAATGACGGAAATAACAATTTTTCTTCTTTTTGCCATGATATGTTATTAAAAAGTTAAATTAAGAAGGGCAAATTTATATTTTACTTTTGACGAATTAGAAAATAATTAATAAACCCAAATAATTTTTCAATTCCAATATAGCAGTAGTTCGCAACGAGCCGCCTCTTTGAAAAAGTTTTAAGGATTTCAATTCCCTAATATAATTTTATCAAGAAATAAAAATATACTTATATATTTGTTAAAATAGCCGAAAAAGCGCTTCTTTAGTTAAGTTGAGGTTAAGGTAGCGGCGTCGGTTTTAAACTTTGCTATCTTTAGAGGGTCTTTAATACGTTACTAATTTCAGTATCTTATTTTCATTATCAACAAAATATTTTCTTTTATGAAAACTAAATTTGCAGTTGTCGCCGCGATGTTTTTCTGCTCTTTTGCCGCTTTAAAAGCGCAAGTCCCGGAGAATCCAAAAGGCGAAGTCAACAGGCGCGCGGAAGATCAGCACGACCGGATCCAATCTGGCGTAAAATCCGGAGAACTAACGCATAAAGAAGCTTCCACATTACACCATCAGGAAAAAGCAATACATCGCCAAACGGCGGCCGAAAGAAAAATGAACGGCGGTAAACTGACCAAAGGCGAACGGAAACAAATCAACAAAGAGCACAACAAAGAAAGCAAAAGAATTTATCGCAAGAAACACAATGCAGCGGTAACCGCTCCAAGAGGATAATTCCAAACAGGTCAAAATTAATTCAAAATAATTTTCAAGCGTCTTGGTCGAAGATCGGGACGCTTTTTTATGAATTAATATCTCTTTGGAACCTGTATTATTTGTTTCACCGCCCATATTTGTTAAAAAGCGCTAAAATATTCCGGTTTAGTTAAGTTTAGGTTAAGGCAGTTGAAGCCCGTTTAAACTTTAATACCTTTGGCGGGTCTTTAGGACGTTACTAATTTTTAATAAAGGAATTCAATCATTTTAAAATCTTTTCTATTATGAAAGCTAAATTTGCTATCGCTGCCGCGATGTTTTTCTGCTCTTTTGCCGCTATAAAAGCGCAGGTTCCCACTACTCCGACCACCGCGCCGACGCCTAAAACCGAAGTAGGCAAACGCGCCGAAAATCAGCACGCTCGTATTCAACAAGGCGTTCAATCAGGCCAACTGACGCATAAAGAAGCGAGAACCTTGCACGCGCAGGAAAAAGGAATCCATGCTCAGACCGCAGCCGAAAGAGCTGCTAACGGCGGCAAACTAACCAAAGGCGAACGCAAACAAATCAACTCCGAGCAAAACACCGAAAGCAAAAGAATCTATCGTAAAAAACACAATGCAGCGACCACCGTTCCTAAGAGCTAATTCAGAAAACTACTTACATTCAAAATAATTTCTTGAGCGCGCCGGTTTTTGACCGGCGCGCTTTTTTTATAGGTTATAGCGACGGATTGCGATAGAAGAGCGCTATATTTGTCGGCTTACTTCAACCAACTTCAGCATGAATCAACAAAAATCCGCTTCCCTATCCGCAGCGTTCCGCGTCATTGTTTCCCTGTTTTTTATCTGGGGTTTTATTACTTGCCTGAACGATATTCTGATCCCGCATTTTAAAACGGATTTTCAACTCAGTTACGCGCAGGCAATGCTGGTGCAAACCGCTTTTTTTGGGGCTTACTTCATTATTTCGCTGGTTTATTTTTACCTGTCTACGACGTCGGGCGACCCAATCGCGCGGGCGGGTTATCAAAAGGGGCTGGCATGGGGGCTGGCGGGCGCCGGCTTGGGCTGCGCGCTGTTTTATCCCGCCGCCGTCTGGCATAGTTACGGTTTATTTTTATCCGCCCTCTTTGTATTGGCGTCGGGCGTAACGCTGATCCAGATAGCCGCCAATCCGTATGTCGCTATTTCCGGGCCTGCCGAAACGGCGCCAAGCCGGCTCAACCTCGCGCAGGGGCTAAATTCGCTGGGATACGTATTGGCGCCGGTCGTTGGCGGAACCTTAATTTTCGGAAACCATTTATCGGGGGTCGAATCTGTGAAAATACCTTACCTGGCGCTGGCGGGCGCTTTTTTTGCACTGACCCTGATCTTTAGCCTAATCCGGCTGCCCGCTTATGCGGCGGAACAAACGACGGTCAGAACTAACGTGCTGTCTGCCTATCCGGATTTTAAATACGGCATGGCTGCTATTTTTTGCTATGTCGGCGCCGAAGTGGCCGTCGGCAGCATTTTAGTGAACTATCTGGGCCTGCCCGACGTCATGGGTTTTGATCACGATACCGCCGGTAAGTTCCTTTCTTTTTACTGGGGCGGCGCTATGATAGGCCGCTTTTTGGGCGCCATTGCATTGAACGGAAAAAACAATAAAGCCCTTTACATGGCCGCCGTGGCTTTAGGGTCTACGGCGTTGATCTACATAGCGTCTTCCAGAAATTGGTTCACGGGAGCGCAAACGTTGGCTTTGGGCGACGTTGTCCCTTACCTGGCTTTGGTGGGGTTGAACTACCTCGCTTTCACTTTTGGAAAATTCAAAGCGGGTGAGATGATCAGTTATTTCAGTATATTTATTATAGCGCTGCTATTGACGACCATGCTCGGCGCAGGCCAAACGGCCATGTGGGCGATTATCGGGATCGGTTTATTTAATTCCGTTATGTGGTCTAATATTTTCACTCTTAGTATAGCCGGGCTGGGAAAAGATACCGCCCAGGGCAGTTCTTTATTAATTATGATGATCGTCGGCGGCGCGCTGATTCCTCCTCTGCAAGGCTGGATCGCCGATTTGACCGGCGTCCGGGCGTCTTTTATATTGATCATCCTATGTTACGCTTATTTAATCTATTTTGGATTCACGCAGAAAAACAGGATAGCGGCTACTAAAGCCGTATGAACCGTTCATCGGCAGCCGGATAATGAATAAAGAATTTCTTATTATGCGAATAACGGGTTAAAAACCAGCCAAAGCGGTTTAACAACAGGCAAACTTTTGTGTATTTCAAACTATATAAGTAGTATGCATTAAATAAACGCTAAAATTCGTATCTTTGTGGATGATCAAAGCAAATCAACTCACACAGACGGAAGTATCGACCTTGCGGGAGGCTCAAAAGAACTCGGATAAGGCGCATTTCAGGAACCGGTGTT
>JBBRMZ010000295.1:0-4113 GCA_038230555.1 Chitinophagales bacterium | reverse complement strand
TTAATGGTTTTGAAGCTAACTATAGTAGCTATTACTACGGTTTCCTCACAAACGATGCTTCCAAAAACAAGCGCCGCCAAATTGGATACCATGCTCCTCTCGGTATTCAATACTGGGCAGCAATACAAAATCACCTACGCGGCCTTCGGAACCAAAGCGACGGCGACGATGATCGCGCCGCTGCTGATGGCGAAGGATACCAACCGCGTCCATTCGCACAAAGCGTGCGACAGCGTGATCACGGCGCTGAAAGGGAAGGTGGCGCTGATCGAACGGGGGGAGGAAGCGGCGCCGTCCGCAAAGCCGGAGCATGAAAAGCATCCCGAACAATTGGCGCCGTGGCAGCGAGTTAAAGCGGTGAATTGTTACTGTTCGACCGTGCAAAAAGCGATCAACGCGCAAAAGGCGGGGGCGATAGCGGTCGTTATCATCAACGAAATTCCGGCGCATGATTCGGTCGCGATGGACGGGGTTGACACAAAAAAGGAGTTGAAAATACCGTGTTTTAGCATTAGCCAGAAGGACGGGGAGAAGGTGCGGGCGATGCTTCCCTCAACGGTGGCGATTGTGAAACCCGTAGTGAAGCAGAAGGAGACGGCGAGTTTGGCGGCGATTGTTCAGACGGAGCAACAGGCGGCGAAACAGACGAATGGAAAATTAACAAAGGACGGGACAGACGCTAACACTTTTACGACCGCCGGGGCGCAAAACGGCGTTTTGGCCGGGATGGAAGTTTTTCCGAACCCGACGACGGGCATGGCGGAGGTGAGTTACGGCTTTGAGGAAGCGGGCGACGTCCGGGTAGACGTCTATAACGAAAGCGGGCAGTTGGTTTCGAGCGCGGTAGGGGCCGGTCCGTCGGGGCGGATGAAGCTGGACGGTCGGGGCTGGGCAAACGGGACGTATATTGTGAAAGTTGTAAGCGGCGGCGGGAAGGAGTGGATTTCCAAGCTGGCGAAATTTTGAGCTTTCAGCTATCAGCCGTCAGCTATCAGCTTCCAAATAGGCTAGCCGAATAGGGCAAGGCGTCTGAACCGCTGATTTCGTTGATTGGGTTTGATTATCTAATAAAATTGTATAGTCCAGAAAATGATTGCCTGCATTGCGATCTCCGGTTAAAATCGGAGGCATTTGAAGTTACATCATTAAAAACCCCATTTCTACGTTAATAACGTAAAAAAAGAATCCCGAATCTTTTGGTTAGAAGATCCGGGATTTTTTATGGCGGTAGAATCAAATCTTTTTAACGATTATTATACTTTTGCCAACCCTCTGGCTTTTTCAATTACTTCCTTGGCAATTCCTTGAGGCGCTTCCGCATAATGCGAAAACTCCATGGTGGAACTTGCGCGGCCTGAAGTGATGGTGCGGAGGTGCGTAACATAGCCGAACATTTCGGACAGCGGCACTTCTGCCTGGATAGCGACCGCGCCGCCAATTCTTCCTTCCTGACCTTTCGGCAAACCGCGGCGGCGGTTCAAATCGCCGATCACCGGTCCGACGTAATCTTCGGGCGTAACGACTTCCAGTTTCATGATCGGCTCCATCAGCACCATGCCGCATTTGCCGGCCGCTTCGCGGAATCCTTCTTTAGCGCAAAGCTCGAAAGCAATGGGCTTGGAATCGACCGCGTGCATGGAACCGTCAAATACGCGCACTTTCATACTGTCGATGTTGTAACCGGCCAGGATTCCGTTGTTCATCATGGCGTTAAAACCGTCAGTAATGGGTTTCACGTAGTTTTTATCGATTGCTCCTCCGACAATGCCCCAGACAAACTGCATTTTCTTTTTGCCCGATTTGAAATCATCGCCGGCGAGGAAGTCTTCGTCGGCAGGTCCCAGTTCAAACGCCATATCGGCGAAGAGGCCCGAACCGCCGGTTTGTTTCTTCAATTTTTCGCGGTGAGTCACCGTTTTGGTCAACGCTTCTTTATAGTTGACCTGCGGCGCTCCCTGGTTGAGTTCGACGCCAAATTCGCGGCGCATCCGGTCGATAATAATTTCGAGGTGCAACTCGCCCATTCCGCTGATGACGGTCTGGTTAGTGTCGTCGTCGTATTTAACGCGAAAAGTTGGATCTTCTTCGGATAATTTAGCCAATGCCATACCCATTTTGTCCATATCTTTTTGCGTTTTAGGCTCGACGGCCAAACCGATGACCGGTTCCGGGAAAGACATGCTTTCGAGAATGATCGGCTTGTCTAAAGCGCATAAGGTGTCGCCGGTGCGAATATCGGTAATCCCAACGGCTGCCGCAATATCCCCGGTTTCGACGGAGTCGATGGAATTTTGCTTATTGGCGTGCATTTGGAACAACCGGGAAATACGCTCTTTTTTACCGGATCGGGCATTTAATACATACGTGCCTGCGTCCAGCCTGCCGGAATATACGCGGAAGAAGATCAGACGTCCGACAAATTTATCGGTGACGATTTTAAAAGCTAAAGCGGCGAACGGCTCGTCTATATTTGGCTTGCGCGACTCTTCTTTTTCTGTGTCCGGGTTAATTCCAATGACCGCTTCCACATCAAGCGGCGACGGCAAATAAGAACAAACGCCGTCGAGGCACGCCTGCACGCCTTTGTTTTTAAAAGCGGATCCGCACATCACCGGGGTCATTTTCATGGCGACCACCGCCTTGCGGATACCTGCGCGCAATTCGTCCTCTGAAATACTGTCCGGGTCTTCAAAATATTTCTCCATGAGGGAATCGTCGAACTCAGCGGCGGCTTCCACCAGTTTTTCGCGGTGTTCTTTAACGGTTTCAATCAGGTCTTCCGGGATCGGGATTTCCTGGAAGGTCATTCCTTGGTCGGCTTCGTTCCAGATAACCGCCTGATTAGTTACTAAATCCACGACGCCTACGAATTTTTCCTCGTTGCCGATCGGGATTTGTAGCGCGATCGCGTTTGCGCCCAATTTAGCTTTCATGTCGTTGATAACGCCAAAAAAATCAGCGCCCGCGCGGTCCATTTTATTGACAAACGCCAGACGCGGAACTTTATACCGGTCTGCCTGACGCCATACGGTTTCGGACTGCGGTTCCACGCCGTCGACGGCGCTAAAGAGCGCGACGACGCCGTCCAAGACGCGCAATGAACGCTCCACCTCGACGGTAAAATCTACGTGTCCGGGGGTATCGATGATATTGATCGGATATTCTTCTCCTTTCCAGATCCATTTTGTTTTAGTGGCGGCGGAGGTGATTGTGATACCGCGCTCCTGTTCCTGCTCCATGAAGTCCATGGTGGCGGCGCCGTCGTGCACCTCGCCGATTTTATGCGAGATACCCGTATAATAAAGGATACGCTCGGTAGTCGTTGTCTTACCGGCGTCTATGTGTGCAGCGATACCAATATTTCTGGTAAAATGCAAATCGCGAGTAGCCATGTCTGATTATATAAAAATATGATTAAAATATAAAGCGGGGCAAAGATATTGGACGCAAGGTTATCTGTTTATTAATTATTAGCCGTTAGCTGTCAGCCATTAGCATTTAGCCTAATCTCAGAAACTTCAGCGTCCTCCTTCTTTTACTGAAAAGCCGGAATTTTGTTCCGGCTTTTCAGTAAAACAGTAGTATACTTTTACCAGTCAATAAAAATAAATAAACGTTTTTAACTTTGAAGTTTCGTCCTGAAAAGAAAAGGCGGTATGAGTTCCATTACTTAATGATGATTGTTAAATTATAAGCTAACAGCTAATGGCTGTTAAGCCCTGTAATGCGCGAACGCCCGGTTTGCTTCCGCCATTCTGTGCATTTCTTCTTTTCTTTTAATGGCGGCGCCTTCGTTTTTAGCGGCGGCGATGATTTCGGAGGCTAATTTTTCAGCCATTCCTTTACCGCTGCGCTTGCGGGCAAAACTGATCAACCATTTCATGCCGATAGAAATTTTGCGCTTGGCGCGAATTTCAGTGGGGATTTGAAAAGTGGCGCCTCCGATCCGGCGGCTGCGGACTTCTACCTGCGGCATAGCATTGTTCAACGCTTTTTTCCATACGCCGTGCTCGTTTTCATTGGTGCGGTCCCTAACGAGATCCATGGCGTCGTAAAAAATAGTGAACGCGTCGCTTTTTTTACCTTCGTACATCAGGTTGTTCACAAACTGCG
>JBBRMZ010000294.1:0-4148 GCA_038230555.1 Chitinophagales bacterium | reverse complement strand
TAAAACCTACAATAAACCATACTTTAAAAGTTTCGTCAAAACTCCAGAATGGAATTTGGTCTCCGGCCATCACTAATTTATTTGTATTAGGATTGACCATATTCGGATCTATTCGCAAGGTCAGGCCAACTCCCTGAGGAGAAAAACCGCGGACGTTAACCCCGCCGACGTCCATTCTGACAATTGCATAGCCAATTGGCGTAAACTGGATCGGACCCAATATTTTTCCATGCAGCGAGTCCAGGGCAGTGTTGGAAGTAATGCCGCCCGGGAAAGTTGCTTTTGCAATATCGCCGTCAAAATATGACAATTCAACATTAACGCTATTGGCGGATGACGTTAATGGGTTGAATAAAGAATCGAAAAAAGAAGTTCCGTCTTTGATAAACAAACTTGCGTTGCCGGCGTCAATTGTGACGGAAGAAGCGACGGCATTCTGAGTTTTTACCGTAGCGGTTTTTGTGTTAACGCCGGGAGGAGGAGACTGGATATTGACCATGCTCACCGTTTCCATGCGTGCGGTTTCATCCGCAATAGTAAAGGTGCGGTAAGCTTTCATGTATCCGGGAGCGTCAATCTCCAGGGTAAAACTTAAGGGAGCGCTAGTAGTAGGCACATCTTTCTTCTTTACGGCCACCTGCAAAATTCCGCCTTTAACCTGATGCGTTCCCGCAAGGGTACCCGCGCTGCCGGTGTACAATTTGCCGGCGTCCTGCCCCGTCACTTTAACGGTCACATTGTCCACTACGTCGCCTCCGGGTTTAGCATCGGTGAACTGAATGGAAAGCGGAATGCTGATCACGTTCGGATTAATGGTCAGCGAGAGGTCGTTTTGGATGTCCGATATTTTACCGCAAGCGGCAAAGATCGCAATACCCGCAACGACGGCCGTCAAAAAAGCGGCAATTTTGAAGTTAGAACCTTTCATCTTCATTTTGTAAAATTTAGTTTAAAAGAACAATTAGAAATTTGATTTGGTGATTAATAATGCTAATAGCGTTGTCACGGTCTTTTTAATGCGTTTCTTATAAGGAGGAGATTACAGGTATATTATTACACGCCAACGCTAAATATATTTCGCTTCATTCAACGACGACGACTAAAAAGCCGGTAAACCAATCTAACTGTAGCAACCGGATACCACCGGTAAGTTTGAAACGCCTTATTATTATTAAGCCGGGTCGCGTTGTCCGAATTATCGTCCAGCAATCCCGTGCCTTCTATGGCTGCGGTTGGTTTTCCTTTATAATAAGCGCCAAAATCGAATGAAAAGCCGTATCTGTTTTTTGGAACGCTTCTCCCAAAACCCATCCCAATAAAAGGCGCTAATTTCGCGCCGTGTGTGATAGTCGTCTTAACATATCCTATTTCGTCCGGACTCAACGTAATGCTGCTAATGGAAAAAGTATCCTTATACCCGGCTTTTATAATGTATTGATTTTGAAAGGCGTATTCAAACCCTGCCATCGCCCGGATATTTATTTTTTTAAAGGGCGCCCATTCTCCAATCATTGAAACTGCGCTCTGGGCAATACTTATATCAAAAGCCGCTTTGGTCGTTTTTAAACCAAACCGCGACAGGTCTGGAGACCAATTATGCACGCTAAAATCGGCATAATTAAATCCTGCCCTGATCGCTATACTTTGTGAAACGGGCCTGATTAAAGCAATCCCTAACCCGTCTGTTCCTACGCTGACTCCCGCCGTTACAAGGTTCCAGAAAGGCGCGGATAAAAGTTTTTTTTGCGGCGTCAAAAAACCAGACGTCGCGGCGTTCGTTTCTAAAGCCCGTACAACTTCAAACTCTATCTGCGCTTTGGCGAAAATGCTTAAAAAAAAGCATATCGCCAAACCATAATATCTGAATAAATTATGTTGTGTCAAAGTAGAATTTATTTTGTAGCTGAACTTTCTATATATAATAAAACTATAAAAGCTTATGAGCCTGATCCAACGCCGTCCGGACGTTTTAGAAATTAGCTCATTTTAATTTAAAATGACTAATCAAATTTGATGTATTTTTTATAGTAGTAGTACGCTATGCGTTCTTCTGACTATCGGCTTATCGGCAAAAAAATAGTAATATTTTTAAGGGTCGGAAACTAAAGGCTCGCCAAATGTAGCAGGCAATAAATTGTATCCATATAGTGAAATGTTTTTTGATTAGAAATGTAAGATAAAAACTTATTAAATTATTACATAATTGTTATATAAGACATTTATATAAGACGTTACAAAAATATCACTCTTATCGGTAAAAAGCAAGCGTATGATTGTAATTTTATAAAATATATTTATAATGTTACAAAGGCGTTAAAACTATAATTACATTATATTTTTATTATTATTATTAATTTATTTATTTTATATTTTACTGAAAAAATTAAAAACATAATAATATATTGAAATAAAGAATTTTTTAAAATAATTGAAGGAATTTATCGATTAAAATAATATAAAAACGTATTCTTTATCTTTTATATCAAAATAAAAAATTATCTTTCAATATACTGAATAGCGGATGAATTATAATAATTTTTAATAACTATTTTGTTCTCCTTAAAGAATTTTTTTTTTTCGTATTCGTTTTTTGAAATAAAAAACCTTTCCGCCGGTTACGAGGAAAGGTTTTGTCAAGGTAGAACATGAAGGAAAATGCTTATCTTGCTTCGAAACGGTATTAATTGATAATTTTGAACTCTTTATAGTGTACTCAAATAATAAGCGATTTGCGTAGGAGCGGCAATGGTCGGAACAATTGGAATGACCTGATTAGCGGTAATCGTAATATTTGGCAACGCGCCGAGATAATAATTATTTCCAATCTTTGATAGCGTGACGACGGTAACCACTTTTCCAATAGGAACTCCCTTATAGTTAGCCGGAATACAGAATTTTTTATTCGCCGGATCTCCCCATAACTTAACCACTGAATTAATATCGCGAAAAACCAGAAAAGTGAGCGTATTTGCATTGGTGAACGAATCTGCGCTTATCTGAACGCAAACGCGCGTGAGTTTTAAAGTATCGCTATATAATTTATCGCAGTTGATCCAATGTAACCGGTTTGTAAAAACTTCATATCCGGCTACGGAGGGCGTGTTTCGGGTTGAGTCTATCCAGGGCCGGACAGATTGATTATCGCCGGAGACCGGCCCTACCCAAACAAATTGGTTAATATTGAGCGCAGTCCCGTAAAAAAATTTCATTTGAGGGTCGGTCTGAGCGTCTCGGTATTTAAGTCGCACGGATTTACCGCTCGCCAACGCTAATTCCTGGCCGTTTTGCATAAAGCGTAAATATATTTCGCCCCCGGACGCCAGAACGCTTCCATCGTAAGCGACGGTCGGCTTGTCTGCGCGAATCATATCCCCTTTCTTACGGATCAGTAAAAATTCCATTTGCGCTTTACCAGTCGCGGCGGCCCCGGTCGGATTAACACATGCCTGCGCCGGTATATATACGGTTACATTATCGCTCGTAACGATCGTATCGCCTTTTGTAATATTGACTGAATCAAATTCCGAAGGTATACTAATATTTGCAGCTATTTTTCTGACCGTATTGGTGTCCGTAATCGAATTTTCCTGTAACCAGGTCGTATCGGATGTTACGGAATTGATAATTACCTGAGTAACATTGAATATATCAACGTCCTTTTTGCATCCTTCTGCAAAATGAAATATGATTAAACCGGCCAATAATGTTTTCCAGATCTTAAACTTCATAAAAAATAGTGTGATGATTAAAACGGCTCTTCTTAATCGTTATCTATATTAGGTAGACCCGGCGACAGCCAAAATCGCTGCTTGAGCAAAATATTTTATTTACAATCTCCAGCGGAGGCCTACAATTAAACCCAAATTCGTATATCGCTGACTGATTGGATAGTTATCGCTGGTTAGCGATCCTAATCCATAAGTAATATGGGGTTCGATCATTAATTGCGTTGTTTCGCCAATTAAATGATAATAAGCTACGCTGGCATATAAACTAATCCCGGTCGTCGATTTATAGTTCGTATTTTTCTGGTCAAAATTAGAAGTTATGCTCAGCGGCAGATAATCCGGCCCCAGAATATCCGCTTTTCGCCAGGTCAAAATATTTAAATTGGCTCCTCCGTTGACGCTCCAGCTATTGTTTTCACC
>JBBRMZ010000293.1:0-4182 GCA_038230555.1 Chitinophagales bacterium | reverse complement strand
TTTGGTCAAACTCATTAAAACCGCATTCCGGGACGTACAATTCAAAGACTGCAAAATGCTGGGGCTCCATTTTGAAAACTGCGAATCTTTTGGTTTGTCCGTCAGCTTCGATAAATGCGTATTGAATTATTCTTCATTTTACCAGACGAAATTGAAAAAGACGACCTTTAAAAACACGCAACTACAGGAAACAGATTTCACCGAATGCGATGTAACAGGTTCCATTTTTGACAATTGCGACTTTTCAAAGGCAAATTTTGAAAATACCGTCCTCGAAAAAGCAGACTTCCGAACCGCTTTCCACTATTCAATCAACCCGGCCACGAACAGGATTAAAAAAGCTAAGTTTTCTCTGAATGGCGTTTACGGGCTTTTGGACAAATATGATATTGAGATCGAAAAATAACCGTTAACGGGCGTTCAACAACATCGTCAGTTCGTCCGCATTTTTAATCGCATATCCGTCATAATCATTGTTGAAATAGACCCAAATCGTAGTAGCGCCGCTTTGCCGAATCTTATCCGCCCATATTTCCAACTCCTCCAGTCCGTAATCATGCCGGTACCATTTGTCGGTTCCGTGGAAACGAACATATATCTCGTCGGCAGTTTTCACCAGCGCGTCCGGTAGTTTAGGCGCGCTGCATGAACAAAAGATAATCCCCGCTTTCCGGAAGGCGGCATAGACGCCCTCGTTCCACCAGCTAATATGACGAAACTCGACGACGTTACGCCGCTTCGGATCTAACTGGCTAACAATTGCTTCCAGCCGTTCGGTCGTAAAATGAAAACTGGGCGGCAGTTGATACAAAAAACAACCCATGCGCGGACCCAGCAAGTCGGCGATCCACCCAAAATCTCGCACCAGTTCTTCCGTCCCCTCGAATCGCAGCACATGAGTGATTAATTCGGAAACCTTGACTGTATAGATAAAAGGCCCGCCTTCGGTTTGCCGAAGCCAGGTTTGAACCGTCGCCACCGTCGGCCACGAATAAAAAGGCGCGTTCAGTTCCACAGTCTGAAAGCGATCGGCATAAAGGCCAAACCACTCGCTGGTCGGCCCCTCCTGAGGATAAAACTTTCCGCGCCAGTCCCAATAAAACCAGCCCGAGCAGCCTATATGCAAAGGCCCAACCGCGTTTCTGTCGGGCGTTTCCGTCATTCCGCGCTCCGCTTCCCATGCCAGCCGCGCCTTATGCATTTTTTGAGCGCGCCCGACATTTGCGGCGCGTTGCTTGGCGCGTCGGGCGTCCTTTTTGGCGCGGGCTTCCAAAAGTTCTTCCTGCGTTTTTGTAGCCATCCTTGTATTATTTTTGCATCCTAACATACGGATTTTTATCTTCGCTGAGTATCTTTAGCAGGTATTTATTTTATACGCAAATGATGAATGTTAAATGAAAATGATAGAGAAAGCATTGGCAGAATTAAAAAGATTTTCGGAAGATCTAGTCACTTTCCACCCTCCCGTTCAAAGCGGTCTGATTGATAAGTTTGAGAAAAAATATAATATTATTTTACCAAATGATTACAAATATTTACTTCTTCAGACGAACGGTTGTGATTTGGCAGGCACAGAAATATTGGGCTTGTATGATGAGAAATTTAAAGTCGATCTTTTTGATACTTATGAATTTGAACACAAAAAAGTTCAGGTTCCACAATTTGATTATTTAGTCCCTTTTTCGCCAGACGGAGGAGGTAATTTTGAGTGTTTTGATACCACAAAAGTCAACAAAGAAAAAAACGCTTGTCAGATTGTTTTTTGGGTCTCCAATTATCCCTACTCCGCTAAAGATGAGCCTGGAATAATAAACGATAGTTTATCAGATTGGATAAATGAAATGATTGAGTGGGTATTAAAAGATTATAATTATGATGGTAGCCATAAATAAACACGATGAAAAACGCGCAAAGTGTTCAAAAAGCCTACTATTTTTACTCTTTCTTTATTAAATTGAAAAGTCTTCACGCCGGCCACTTTTAATACGCCCTCCTCGTGTCGCCAAAATGATCCTTCCGCGCATATTCAGAATTCCAGATGTTGCGTCCCGTGCGCCGTTGCTCGGCTGCTTTAGTCATGAGTCAACCCTTATAAGAAACGGGATTTAAAGCGCAATCCATTTTTATTAATTGTCCTTTAATACTTGACCTGATCGTTAGTAAGTACTCCTATAAAAACAAACGCGGTCATGATTTTTATAATTTGTTCATAGTCAATGAATTGAAATATAATAGCTAACGGCTGATAGCTAACGGCTACTTATATACAAAGTGGTCGTAAGAAAAACGGACCAATTCTTTATTTCATGGAATGGAACGCTACCTGGTTGCCTTCTGTGTCGGTGAATTTGGCCATGAAACCATTTGCTCCTATCGCCGTCTTTGCTACCACTACCGTTCCCCCAGCCGCTACAACTTTGGAAAGTGGTATGCTCAGGTCCTCCCCGCCGTTAAGATAAATTAAAGATCCTTTCGCGGAGGGTTCATAGCCTTCGCCTTTGATAATACATCCGCCTATACCTCCGCTTTGAAGGTCTGCTGGAAAAAACGCTGATTCCATACCCATCGCCTGGAATGAATGCATCTCAACGCCCAAAACGGCTTCATAAAACTTCTTTGCTCTGGCGAGATCAGTTGCCGGAATCTCGAACCAGTTAATCGCATTTGTCATAATTGGTGGTTTAATTAGTTAAAAGTTTGCTACATGTTATCCGACAAGCCCTGATTCATGATTTTATTCGCAAAGGAATTTTGTAAATAAAAGCCCAAATCCTCAGTCAAAAAAGTGACATATCGCCGCTGATTACTTTTTCCTCGAAACCGAGGTCGCGGTAAAAGCTGCGGGATCGTTCAAAGTCCTTTACGCCGATGAAGGGCCGGATAGATTTAATTCCTTGCATAGATCGATACAAAGGTAGACGTCCTTTCGAGTGTTAAACCCCGCCGGCCTCCATATTCTATTCTAATTTAAAA
Source organism: Chitinophagales bacterium (assembly GCA_038230555.1). Lineage (GTDB taxonomy): Bacteria > Bacteroidota > Bacteroidia > Chitinophagales > Saprospiraceae > JAAFJT01. Next base: position 1,209 of record JBBRMZ010000293.1, on the reverse strand, counting down.
AGTATAGGCAAAGTATAGGGCGTAAACACCACCCTGTTGGCGGCGATCCCCGGCCGCCACTTAGGCATTAGCCTGATAACCCGTACCGCTTCTGTGGAAAGATCGGAATCCGGCGATTTTACGACATATGTATCCGTAATTTTACCGTCCTTTCCAATAATAAAATGCACATATACTTTCCCTTCATTACTGCTTTTTTGGGCAGTCTCCGGATAATGAATATGCGTTGATAAAAACGTGAATAAAGCGTTTTCTCTGCCCGGAAATTCTGCACTTCGATTAGCCAAAGCGGTATCTTTATGCGTCGTGCCGTCCGCATTATAATATAGCCATTCAATTCTCCGGTCGCCGTTGAAAGTCTCGCGGGCGGTAAGATGGCCGCTTTCATCAAAGGATTCTTGCTGATGGATATTTCCTTTTTTAGCATATCGGTCGCGGATGCAGACGTTTCCTTCTTTCCAGTAAGTGATCCAATCGCCCGTTTTATTTCCATATTCATACGTGCCCGTTGTTTTAAGCCTTCCCTCTTCGCTATACCATTCAAATTTACCTTGTTTCACCGTGAGTTCCTTATCCAAATACGCCCCCTTCATTTGTACCTTATTGGAACCGGCAAAATAATCCCTCGTTTGCCACAGACTATCGCGGTACTGAGCCACCCTAAATCAAATTTAAAAGAAAACGCCTTCTGTTTTGCGAGCGCTTAAACAGAAGGCGTTTTATATTTCGTCAAAACTTCATTCAAATTAACTGATTATCATACGCCGTCCGGATCAGCGCGGCCGTGCTGTTCACCCCGATCTTCCGCATAATATTTTTGCGGTGGACGGCGGCGGTTTGCTCGCTGATATATAATTCTTTAGCGATGCTGCCGTTGTTGCGCGCCTGGGTGATGAGGCCCAATACTTCGACTTCGCGTTTGGTCAGTTGGAATTTTTTCTTGAACACGTCTTCAAAATCCTGGTTAACAGTGCGGTGGTTGCCGACGCTGACGCCTTTTCCTACGTAGACGTCGCCGTTCAATACGCATTTGATGGCGTCCAATAATTCTTCTTTAGTACAGTTTTTTAGCAGGTAGCCGTCGACGCCGCCGTCGAACGCGGATTTGATGATCTTCGGGTCGTCGTACATGGTAAGGGCCAGGATGCGCATAGAGCGATGCGTTTTTTTAATAAACGGCAGCGCTTCCAGCCCGCTTTTAGACGGAAT
>JBBRMZ010000292.1:0-4200 GCA_038230555.1 Chitinophagales bacterium | reverse complement strand
GTCCGGCTCGGTATCTATGGTATTTGACGCCCCACCTTGAAGATGCGCGGTATTGGTAATATCAAAATCAAAAGTGGCAAATCCCCCCGGCCCTTCGTCCGGCTTCCCTTTGATGGTGCGTGTGATCACGCCGCCCGCGTTCAGCGACCAGCCCAGACCGACATTGCTTGCGATATCGTCCACTTTTACGCCCGCCGCATGATAACTAAGCGAAATGGGCAAACTCATATGTTTCCCCTTGACCGTTCCCAACGGTATGGAAATCTGCGGAACGCCCGTATAAGCGCCCACGGGAACATCGCCGTATTTTCCTAAGGACGCAGCGTTAGGAGAGGAGGGAATCGGAGTTGTTTGTTGAGCATTAATATCAAGGAAGAAGGAAAAAATTAAAAAGCTGGGAAGAAATAAAGACTTAAGAAACAAGCATACTGAGGCTTTATGGAAAAATCTGCTCATGGGTAACTGGTTTAGCGTCTGGATTTAATATTTTATTTAAATATAAATATATTCTATAAATACAGGGCAAAGATGTGCGTTTGCTTTGAATAATGCAAAGTTTTTTAAATATATTGTTTATTTATTTTAAGATAAATGCTTTCATGAAAGGCGGAGGCAGTTCGCCGGCAGGTATAAAATGCTAATAATTAAGCGCCGCTTAAAATCAGACGGTTATTGGTAGGAAAAGAAAGGCATTAGGATTTTGGTATTTATAGAGCCTATAAACAACGCGATTATAATAGCAAAAAATATTCCTTATCTTTTGATCTGGAAAATTAGGGAGAGATATCGCTTCATTTCACCAAAGCGATCTTCGCCAACGCCTTTTTATCCCCGTCTTTTGCTTCCAAAATAAAATTACCCGGCGGTAAAATAGACAGATCCAGCGAAATATCTCCGGGTTTCGGATTGGCAACGATCAGAATAACTTCGCCTAAAACATTATAGAGCGTCAGGGTTTTCCAGGGATAAGGGGTTCGGACGGTCAGGTATTGATCCGTCGGATTAGGAAAAACGAGGAGGCTGAGATCGACTGTCGTAAAACTTAACGGCCCTGTCCACGCGCTTCCGCAATCATTTTGAACAAAAAAATCGTAACGGACGCCTTGCCGGAGCGGTTGAGCGGCCAAAAACGTATCCTGCGTGGCGCCGGAAAATAGAGCCGTTCCCGATGGGCCGGCGCCGGATAAAACAATTTTCCATTTGTAATGGGCGTCCTGACCCGAAGCCGTCCAATGTAGTTGAGCGGAATTGGTCAAAATATCTGATATGGTCAATCCTGCGGCAGGAATGGGGCCGCTAATATGCAGCAAGTTGGTAATAAAAGCGGCGCCGTCAGTAAATTTGCCGACGGCGGAGTAGACGCCGGCGCTTCTCGGCGTGAAGACGTCGCCCGCGCCCGCTTCGGCGAGGTTTTTCCCGTCGAGCCGCCAGGCAATTTGCGCGACGGGGCGGGTAGCATGAAAACTCAATAAAGCGCCCAGGCAGGCGCCGGAAGCCGTAATTTTTGCCGTAGCCTGAGCTAAGGTGATAAAAGTGGACGGCCCCGTCCAGCTTAGGGGGTCGCCGCAATTGGGTTGCACAAAAAAATCATAATAGGTAGAATCTTTTAATCCGGAAGCGAAAGCAAAAGTATCCGTAGTAACTCCGGAGAATAAAGCCGGCGCTTTAAAACCGGCCCCTACGACCACTATTTTCCATCGGTAATCTTTCCCGTAAGGCGCGGAGCCCCAATGCAGCTCTGCGCCGTTGTTATTGAGGTTATCGACAAACAACGTATGGGCGTTGATTTCGCCGCTAACCAGAACGCTGTCGGTCGTCGAAACGGTCCCGTCGGCGTAGGTGACAACGACTGAATAATAGCCGGGCAGGTTGGCTACCCATTTTAGCGTGGCAGTATTATTTAAATATTTTATAACGCGTTTATTGTTTCCGTCGGCAATATACAGGTTGCCGGCGAGGTCGCCGACGAGACCGTTTGGCCCGGCTAACTGATTAAGCGAATCGCCGGTTCCATGGCCGCCCGCAACTACGGCTCCAAAGGTAGCGGGGGTAGACCCTTTTGGAAATTTTAAGATCCGGTTGTTGTTAACGTCCGTAACCAACAGATTATCGCACTTATCGATAAATAAACTGGTAGGATAGCTAAATTGATTGGTTCGGGCGCCTTCGCCGTTTCCGCCGGCAACGATAATTCCGAAAGTTTTTGACGTCGAGCCGGGCGGAAATTTGACAACCCGCTGATTAAATTCGTCGGCCACGTACAGCCAGCCTGCCGCGTCCAGATATATGCCATACGGCGAATTCATTTGATTTAGAGCGGTTCCCTGCCGGTTGCCTCCGGCTACCACCACGCCGAGAGAATCGGAAGAAGAATTAGCGGGAAATTTTATGACGCGGTGATTGGCGGCGTCGGAAACATAGATTTGTCCCTTGGAGTCAATAAAGAGGTCCGTCGGTAGTGTCAGTTGGTTGAGGGCGTCGCCCGGGCCGTTTCCGCCTGCAATGATTTTTCCATCGGGATACCGGATAATCCGGTTATTGCCGGCGTCGGCAAGATAAATATTGCCGGCAGCGTCGGTTCTTAGCCCGGCGGGACCGTTCAGGCCGCTCGCAACGACCGATCCGGCAAAGGTTTTGGAAGAAAAACGAACCAGACGATTTTTTCCGAAATCAGAAATAAAGAGATTGCCCGATTTATCTAGCGCTATATTGGACGGTTTGAGCAATCCCCGCGATTCGTTGACCACTTCTAATCCGCTATCGACCAAAGCGCAGCCCGGCGCGGGTAGGGCGATGCCGTTCAGCCGCCAAATAGTCTGGACAATTTTTTTAAACCCTTTAACGGTTAGTTCCGCGCCCAGGCAGGTATTTGGAGCCGTAAGCGTTGGTTTGCTTTTTGCAGAATTAGACGCCGTGGTAAACGGGATAGGCCCCGTCCAACCGCCGCCGCAGCTGTTGCGGACATAGTATTCGTAGTCGGTATTTTCCAAAAGCCCGTTTGCCACTGCGAACGTGTCAACAGTCGTGCCTGAACTAATTCCCGCGCTATTCGCTCCGGCGCCCGATAAAACCACTTTCCAGTTATATCCGGAGGCTTTTTCGACTGTTGTCCAATCCAATTGAGCGGAATTGATCCCTACGCTGCTTACCCCGACGGCAAGCGGGTCGACGGGAATGTTTATTGCAATGTAGGCGGTCGTATCTTTAGCGCCGTCCTGATAAGTAATAATTGCTTTATAATAACCGGCCGCCTGGGTTTTATAAATTTGCGGCGGACGGGGCGTCCATTTGAGAACGCGGTAATTCCCCGGATCGGCGACGTAGACGGCGTTTTGCGCGTCGACAAATACGCCTGTCGGCGCGCTCAGTTGATCCGGCCCGCTTCCCGAACCTTTGGCGCCGATGATCATTATTCCATTGGTCAGCGGGGTTGATCCTGCCGGAAACCGGATAATTCTAAAATTTAAAAGGTCTGCTATATAAATATTTCCATTCCTGTCGAACTGGACGTCGGAAGGTTGATTAAGTTTGTTCAAAACTGATCCCGCGCCGCTCCCTCCCGCTACGACGGATCCCAAACTCGTCGAATTCGAGCCTGTCGGAAATCGAATCACGCGGTGGTTATTGACGTCGGCAATAAAAACGGAGCCGGAAGGGTCGACGCAAATTCCCTGCGGTCGGTTTAACTGGTCCTGCCCGCCGCCCGCTCCGTTGCCGCCCGCCACAACTACGCCGGTCGATAAAGCGGTAGAGTTTGGCGGAAAACGCAGAACGCGATTGTTTTCAGAATCCGAAACGTACAGGTTCCCTAATTGATCGATCGCGACGCCTTTGGGGTAATGGAGTAAATTGGTCTGAGTTCCAAAAGCGAAATCTGATCCGGCGACAATGAAACCAGGCGTGGCGCCGGTAGAACCGGCATTAAATTTCATGATCCGGTTATTATAGGTATCCGCGACATAAATATTCCCGGATTCGTCGAGAAACAGACCGGCGGGCCGGTTTAATTGGTTTAAACCATGTCCGTTACCGTTACCGCCCGCTACCACGACGCCCAGTGTGGAAGGCGTAGCATTGGACGGGAATTTTAAAATACGGTGATTATCCTGGTCGGCGACAAAAATATTTCCGGAAGCGTCCACAAAAACGTCCGTAGGGTTATTGAGTTGGTTGAGGGCGTCGCCTTGCTGGTTGCCTCCC
>JBBRMZ010000291.1:0-4249 GCA_038230555.1 Chitinophagales bacterium | reverse complement strand
CAGGTCGTATTTCTCCTGATTTTCCAGGACGCGGGTGTTGGTTTTTTTAAATACTTCCGGATCAAAAGCGTCGCCGAAGCGTTTAGCGGCTTTTTCGACCTCTTTATTGATCTTGTCCTCTATTTTGTCCAAATAGGTTTCGACCAATACGTCGGCGCGGTATCTTTTTTTGGAATCCTTGTTGTCGATCAGCGGATCATTAAAGGCGTCGACATGGCCGGACGCTTTCCATATCTTAGGGTGCATGAAAATGGCGGCGTCGAGACCGACGATATTCTCATGGAGCTGCACCATGGATTTCCACCAGTATTGCTTGATGTTATTTTTTAATAGTACGCCGTATGGGCCATAGTCATAGACGGCGCTCAGTCCGTCGTACACTTCCGAGGAGGGAAAAACAAAACCGTATTCTTTTGAGTGGGAAATTATTTTTTTAAAGAGGTCTTCTTGTTGCGCCATAAGACGAAAATGGTAAATGGTAAAAATAAGCGATTTTTATAGAATAGAAGATAAAAATCGGGAGCGGTTAGTTTAGTCGCTCCCGGTTTTTTTATTTACGGTTTTGGATCGGGGGGAGGGCCGGGCCTTTCCTTTTGATCGTTTTGCCCGTTGGGACGAGGCTGATTAGGCCGTTTTTTTTGATCAGGATGGGGTCCGCGACGGTCTCTATGGCGATGATTCAGATGCTCTTGTCCGGCGGGACGCTGCGGGTTTTGGTTCGGGTTTTGGTTCTGGTTCGGGTTATTTCCTTTATCCGGTTTCACAGAGGCAGGCGGAATAACGTCAAAATTCAATGGATAATTAGACTGGGTTGGCCGGTCCGGTCTTGGCGGACGCGGTTTCTGATCCCTGTTATCCTGCCGGGGCGGACGCGGATTCTGTTGATTTTGCGGATTATGCTGGCCGGGCTTATCCTGTTTTGGGCCGGACTGAGCGCCGGGCTGATTAGGCTGCGCGGGTTTGCCGTCCCCCCGGTCGCTTCTGGGGCCTCGGTCGTCCGGTCTTTTCTTATTTTTCTGTCCGTTATTATTAGCGCTCTTTTTGCGTTTATCGTCGCGCAGTTCCACCGCTCCGATGACGTCTTCGTAAGCCACTTCCGGTTCGTCGTCTTTTTTAAAAATAGCGGGCTGTACCTGCAGCGCTTTGAAATCCGCCGGTTTCTCTCCCTGCTTATTCATTAGCTGGACGGTTTTCACTTCTGAGATCCCCAGGGAATAAAATTTCCCTTTTTCGGTTCCCGTATCCATTACGTAGGTCATCACGCCTTTAAAAACGTCGGTTTTGATCAAAACTGCCGTACCGGTCATCGTTTGCAGCCGGTCGGCATGATCCGGGAAACTTTCGAGCGCGTCAAGGTAAGTATCGAGTTCGTAATTGAGGCAGCATTTAAGACGTCCGCAGGCGCCGCTGAGTTTGGACTGGTTGATTGCCAGGTTCTGATAACGGGCGGCGATGGTCGACACAGACTTAAAATCCGACAACCAGGTAGAGCAGCATAATTCCCTGCCGCAGGAACCGATTCCGCCGATGCGGGCGGATTCCTGTCGCGCGCCGATCTGCCGCATTTCTACTTTTACTTTAAACTCTTTTGCATACAGGCGGATCAGTTCCCTAAAATCGACGCGCCCGTCGGCGGTATAAAAAAAAGTAGCTTTCCTACCGTCTCCCTGAAACTCCACGTCGCCAATTTTCATATCCAGGTCAAGCGTGCGCGCGATGGCGCGGGCCTTGACCATCGTCGCTTTTTCCATAGAGCGCGCTTCCTCCATTTTTTCCCGATCCCGTTCGTTCGCTTGACGGATCACGTTTAAAAAAAGCTGGTCCAGGCTTATCTTTTTTTTCTTGGTTTGCATCCGCACTAAGTCGCCGGAAAGGGAAATAAACCCTACGTCGTAACCGCCGCCCGGTGCTTCTACCAGCACCCAGTCGCCCGTTCCGGTCTGGGTATGACGGGGATTATGAAAAAAATCTTTACGCGCGCCGTTCTTAAAGTTTACTTCCACGAGGTCGAAATCGCCCGCGTCTTCTATTTCTAAATCTGATAACCAGTCAAATGTATTCATGCGGTTACAACCGCCGCTACAACTTCCGCTACAACCTCCGGGCTTCCCGTCTTTCGCTGTCGAACAACTTCCACAAGCCATAATATATAATTAATGAATGATGAATTATGTGTTGTGAATGATGAATGACGATATATGAGCGGTCAATAAACAGAAGATAATCCTATTTTTGTATTACTTTCAGCCAGCCTTTTAACTCATAACTTATCACTCATAACTCATAACTTTTTTAATACTTTGTTCATTTGGATAGCCGCGTCCAGGATCAGGATCTTTGGGTGCGCGTTCCGCTCGATGGCGTTCCAGCAATCGTTGAACAACTTCGTTATTGGTTCTATTTTATCAAAAGAAATGATCTTCTCCATTTTTAACGCGGTAATGAGTTCATTGTTTCTTAAACGCAATGCCTCGGTTCCCGCCATTTTCCGGCAAAGCAGCTCCCGCAGGAAATGCAGGCCGTACTTAAAAAAAACCTTTTGCCGTTCGCGCCCTAAGGGCGCAAACTGATCAGTCCAGGCAACCATTTCGGCGCCGTTTCCTTTATAGCAGATCCGCATCCAGTCCAGGAAAAGATTCGCCGCGTCGTTCTCTTCCTGCTTTGTCCCTTTGAACGCTTCGTTGAGATTGCCGTTTGCCAGATGGGCCACCCGGACTGCCTCCCCGCGTTCAATGCCGCTCTCCGTCAGCCTTTCGATGATTTCCCCGTCGCTCAGCGGCGTCGTTTTGATCAACTGGCACCGGCTGAGGATGGTGTTTAAAATAGCGTTCTGATTTTCGGCGACAAGTAGGAACAGCGTATCGGCGGGCGGTTCCTCGATCATTTTCAACAACCGGTTGCCTTCCTTACCGAGGTATTCCGGCAGCCACATCAAAAGGATCTTTTTCTTCCCTTCAAATATGGTCAGGCTCAGTTTTTGAAGGATCTGACCGCATTCTTCGGCGGTGATATTGCCCTGCTTGTTTTCGCCGCCCAACCGTTCCAGCCACTGTTGCGCGTCCATATACGGGTTTTCGGCAACAGCCAGCCGCCATTCTTTCAAAAAATCAGTGGAAACGGGCGGACGGTCTTTCAGACGAACGACCGGATAAGAGAAATGGACGTCAGGATGAATGAATTTGCCGGTTTTTAAACAGCCGCTGCATACGCCGCAGGCGTCTTCGCCGGAAGGATTTTCACAAAGGACAAATTGTGCAAAAGCCAGCGCCAGCGCCAGCGCGCCTGATCCCGGAGGGCCAAGCAGGAGCAGCGCATGAGGGGTCCGGTCGGAAGCGACCATAGCCTGCAATACGTTCTTTGCGGAAAACTGACCTGTTACCTGGCTAAACATATTCGTCTCTTTTCGGCTCCACCTGAAATAGCTGTGATTTCAAATGAACCGTTCCGGGCGGCGCTTATTACAGGAACCAGCCGGGAAAAAATAAAAGAAACGCTCAGAAATTTGATCGCCGGAAGCGTGAAGGAAAGGAGAAATCTTGTAAAAAAGGTATATAGGCTGGCGTCCGGTTCGTTGATATAACGGTTATGCGGATAGAATGAATATTACGCTTTTTCTATATAAATAATATCGCTGTATCGCTATCGCGCGATTGGCTTTCTGCTAAGTACAATGATTGGACGGAAAACCAAAAACCGATAATATATTTCTGTACTGTTCGTCCAGCCTTTAAAATTTATTCCGTTTGGCTGTCTAGGCGCCTTTGGAAACTATAATAGACGAGAATCAGTAGTTTACCCTTTTTATCCGTTCAACGGATCTCCATACTTCCCTGCTCCACATCGAAAAATGACGAGCGGTCGTTATATACGCTAATCGCTTTAAAACAGATTAACGACGGCAAAAATAGGTAAATAATCCGATAAAAACTAATTTGACTATTTTTTAACTATTTGACGACAAATCCGTTTCCGAAGCCGCCTGCCGGACTAACGAAAACCAGTTTTCCCGCCTCGTTTTCCGCCAGCAGGATCATCCCGTTGGATTCGATCCCGCGCAGCGCGCGCGGCGCCAGGTTTGCCAGCACCAGGATCTCCGTACCAGGCAAATCCTCCGGTTTAAAATGCAGCGCTATACCCGAAACGATGGTTCGGATCTCAAAACCCAGATCGACGGTGAGTTTTAATAATTTGTCTGCTTTCGCTACTTTTTCCGCCGTTAGGATCTTGCCGGTGCGAATGTCCATTCTAT
>JBBRMZ010000290.1:0-4314 GCA_038230555.1 Chitinophagales bacterium | reverse complement strand
TAACCATCGTGTCGTTGAATCTTGGATCGGCGTCGATCAGCCTGAGTTTCGGCTTTCTTTTTCTCATTAATTCTTTAAATAAAATAAATTAGGAAATTTGTCGGGCGCAAACATTTTCAATATTGCTTATTACCCTTTGCGGAATACTGAAGGTTGTTTCCGACCTTCTTCTCTTCTCCCGCCGTTTGACGGCTATTAGCCGCTAGCTTTTATATAAAAACTTAAATAATCATTTATAATGAATTCAGAAGGATGATTTTCATAAACCAGGAAAACCCAGCTATATAAAATCATTCATAACTCATTATTTATCATTAAAAAACCTATTTTTTCTTTGGACGTTTTGAACCGTATTTAGAACGGCTTTTTTTGCGGTCTTTAACGCCTGCGGTATCCAGGGCGCCGCGAACAATCGTATAACGAACGCCCGGAAGGTCTTTTACCCTACCGCCGCGAACCAAAACAATCGAATGCTCCTGTAGGTTATGGCCTTCTCCCGGGATATAACAAATCACCTCGCTACCGCTCGTCAAACGAACTTTAGCCACCTTACGCATGGCGGAATTGGGCTTTTTCGGAGTAGTAGTGTACACCTTTGTGCAAACGCCCCTTTTTTGGGGACTGGCGTTCAACGCTCTCGTTTTACTGGCTTCAACGATTTTTTCTCTACCTTTCCTTACTAACTGATTAATAGTAGGCATCTATCTGAATTTGTATGAGTAAAAAGTTGCGAAGATATACTCGCCAATTTTCTACTACTGAATAAATATTTTGAAAAAGACGGTTTTAATCGGGATGAAAAAGGACGCAAAAAAGCCCTTTTTATAATGCGAGCGCAAAGATAACTTTATTTATTGAATTTTAGCAGCTAGAAAGTAAAATAATCTTCGATAGCATATATAAAACGCCTTCCGTCCAAACATGAGCGGACGGAAGGCGCGGCATTGTAAGAGACTTAATATTTCCTAATTCATTTTGAGCGCTTTACTGGTCAGAATTTTACCATTGACGGTTAGTTTAATTAAATAAACTCCGGCAGGCAGCGATGCATTTTGAATGCTTAACTGATTATCGCCGCTTTGAATATTAACCTGGTTAGACCAGACTTTAGCGCCGCGCATATCCAGTAAATCGAGCACGCCGTCGCCTTTTTCAGCGGTTTTAAATTGCAGATTTAAAGCGGCGCCGAATGGATTCGGGTAAACTTTCAAGGAATGCGCGTCCACTTCCTGCACGGCGGAGGTCAAAGCGCGACCGCCGGTTCCAAACCAGCTTCCCCAGAATCCATTGTTCAACACCAAAGTCGGATTGCCCGAAGCATGAATCTTATCGCTCGCCAGGCCAATACTGGCAATCACGGAAGCGTTGTTACTGATGGCGTCGAAAATAATCTTGTCGTCTTTACGGGAGAAACTGGGATAATTGTACGTATTATTTAGGACCAATGAATCAAGATCGCCTGTTTGTATATTAGCGGCTAACAGGTAATAAGCGTTATCTTTACGGTTCAGATAATCAAAAGCAACTATATTAGCAGAATTTTTAGAGAAGACCGGATTGTTTAGATCTACATTGGTCGGCACGTTAGTGATCAATTTAAAAATGGTTCCGTCGCCAAATTTCTTCGCGGTATTATCCCAGGCTCTTAAAAAGCCGATATCCCAGTAGTCCAGCGGGTCGGATCCTCCGGTTTTAAAAGCGTTAAAAGCGTCGTACATCAAATAATCGCCGGCAAGACTCCATTCCATGGCGTCGGTATACAGCACATTGTATAATTTTGGATTCTTGGTCGTCGTCGTCGGGCTATACAATTTGTATTTTGTCCATTTATGCGCGGCACTGTCTTCATAGATATAAATGGTCGAATCCTGATAAATTGTGTTGGCCGCCAGTTTGTCGCCGTCTTTTGAAATCACCACGTTGGACCAGCTTGGGTTTGGCGTAGAAAAAATATCCTTATCGAAATTGATTTCCTTATCAAAAGTAGGCGGGCTGGTTTCCCAATGTAACCTAATATAGCGGATTGAATTATCGGCGGCTACAAATACGAGTTCCGTTCCGTCGTCGCGAATACTGGGTTTGTTGATGTGGGGCGTACTGGATAACAGAATCGGATGCGTTAGGTCGTTTAGGGCCGCAATATAAATTTTGGAAGAATCCGGCGCGGAATAAACGATCCAGTCCTGACCAGGATTGGTTGGAATGGTTTGATTGGTATTGCCGGCCGTTGAACTTCCGCCCGATCCGATACCGACTGTGTTGAACGCATTGTTGGCTGCGTTGGTCATATTTGAATTATTCGGATATAAATCGCCGATGGATTGCAGAACGGACGCCCGCAGATCGATAAATTGCGAGGAAGCAACGAGGTATTTATCTAAAGCCCTATAGAAAACCTGTTCGGCGGCTGGTTTACCAACGGACCCATCCGTTGCGAATAAATAATAAGCATAATTGATAATCCCGCTGTTGATATGGACGCCGCCGTTGTCCTGGGAGCCGGTATACTTTTCTGAAACTTTAGCGGGCTGATAGCCGCCATCGCCGACGCGGGTTCCGCCGTTGTGGGGATTGGACAAATCCCTTAAAGCGCCCGTCGGGAAATAATTCCTGTTGACTACGTCGTCGCCGATGAGCCAGTTGTTGCGTTTAATCATGGAGCCAAAAATATCGGCATATCCTTCGTTCATAGCGCCCGATTCTCCCTGATAATTCAAATTGGCGGTGTTTTGAATCACGCCGTGCGACATTTCGTGACCGCCGACGTCTAAGGCTTTAGCCAACGGTGTAAAATAATCTTTTCCATTTCCATAAAACATGGCTTCGCCGTTCCAGTAAGCGTTGTCCAGTCCGCTACCGTCGTCGTCTGCAACGTTTATAAAAGAAAGTATGGTCCCGCCTTTGCCGTTGATCGAGTTTCGGTTAAACGTAGTTCTGTAATATTCGTACGCTTTTCCTGCGTTGAATTGCGCAGAAACGCCCGTAGGGGAGTTGGTCCATGAATTATTAGAAGACTTTATATGATCGTAATTGAACTGGCCGTTGGGAGAGTTATTCATGGCGTCCAGCGTCAGGATAGCTCCAATCGGCTGGTCGGGCAATTGCGATTGTTGCGCGTTGAACATAGGCCTAGAAGCGTCGAGCATATAATAGGTCCCCTGATAATTATAAGTATTTATGGTTTGCGTGACTCCTTTCAAGTCCTTTGCCTGTGCGGTAGCGGGCCCGTCCGTCGGCGGGACAATATTGTCTGCGGTTAGCGCCGGCGGCTTTATTTCTTTGATGCGGGCGTCTTTTATCCTTTCGGCGTTGACTTCTCCAATCAAATTACAACTGCTGGGATATTTTTCAATGATCTGGCCGGATTGGGCGTCGATGAAATATTCCCAACGACTCATGACGGTGGGGTACGCGGTGACGTGCCAGGCAAGTTGAAGATATCGGTCGGCGTCGGGATACAAAACGAGTTCTGATCGAAAAGGCTCGCCGCCGACCAGTTTTTTCTTTTCAGGCGTAAAAGATGCAATACTATATTTTTGGCTCAGGTCGCTTTGCGCAGCTTGAATCGCGTTGGAAGATGCAACCGAAGGAACGACGGTCGGGAGGGTAGGAGTTTGAAAATATCGCCCGTTTAGCATCTTAACTTTCTCATTTTGTTCGTGCAATACAATCTGACCGCCCCATACTTTGACGCCCTGAAAGTATTGCTGCATCCGGACATGCGTCATGCCCAATTCGTCGCTTTGGACATTGTAGGTCTGAAATTCTTCAGCCGGATTCTTAATTTTCATCGCCTGGCTCAACTGCGTCAGATATTGATAGCTCCGGTCGGTCAGGTTGGAGGAACGAACGGTCAGCGCGCCTTCTCCTTTAATGATGGTTGGCAAACCATGGTCGGAAGCGAGGATCTTAAAACCGGAAGGACCGACAAAAATAGGGTTGGCGGTCATGGACTCCACATCCGTTTGCGCGTTCAGAAAATTCCGGTCGGCGGAAGGCGTTCCGGGATACTGGCGCGGGAAGGGTTTGAGCGTAGCCGGATCTAAACTGGCGCGCGGAGTTTTAACAGGTTTCTGCGCGTAGGAGGTCAGCGCGCAAACAAGCGCTACGAAGAGAAGTAAAGCGTATTTTTTCATGATCATATTTTAAAATGAAAAGAATGGATGGAGTGGAAAAAATATTTTATAAAGTAAGACCCAAGTAAGACCCAAGTATGATTCAAGTATGACTCAAGTATGACTCAAGTATGACTCAAGTATGACTCAAGTATGACTCAAGTATGACTCAAGTATGAATCAAGTATGAATCATCTAG
>JBBRMZ010000289.1:0-4345 GCA_038230555.1 Chitinophagales bacterium | reverse complement strand
TCATCACTACCGCTCTTACTCTTGGACGTTCGCCTACCCAGCGTCTTGCTCCGGCTTTACCGGCAACCGTCAAACTATGATCTGTATTGGAAGCGGTCCCCATGGTCGCTCTACAGGTCAATAAAACCCGGCGAACCTCGCCGGAAGGCGTTCTCAACACCGCGTATTTATCTTCTCTGCCGGTCATAGTTGCATAAGTTCCCGCGCTTCTTGCCATTGCCGCGCCTTTGCCCGGCTGCATTTCTACCGCGTGAATGCTCGAGCCCAGCGGCACTTCGCTCAATAAAAGCGTATTACCCAATTCTGGAGCCGCGCCTTTACCGGAAATGATCTTAGCGCCCGTTTTCAGGCCCTGCGGAGCAATAATATATCTTTTTTCGCCGTCGGCGTAAACTACCAAAGCGATAAACGCCGTACGGTTCGGATCGTATTCGATCGTTTTAACCACGCCCGGGACGCCGTCTTTATCGCGTTTGAAATCAATCACCCGATAAGACCTTTTATGGCCGCCTCCGCGATTACGCATCGTCATTTTTCCCGCATGGTTCCGGCCACCGGTTTTACTAATCGACGTCACCAAGCTTTTTTCAGGAGTAGACTCCGTCAACTCTACGTACGTATTGCTTACTTTAAAACGTTGACCCGGCGTTAGCGGGTTATATTTCTTTACCGGCATTTCTTAAATATTAAGAATTTGTTCTTTTCTATTTGATTACTGCGAATTGAATGAGTGAATGTTATAATTCATCATTCATCATTATTTTACGCTTCTTCCGATCCAAAAAGATCGATCTTATCTCCTTCAACCAATAGAACGTATGCTTTTTTGAACGAAGAAATTCGTCCGCGCACCACGCCGCTCCGCGTATTTCTCGATTTTGTTCTTGACGGCGTTACTGAAGTGTTTACCCTCGACACGCTGACGTTAAACATCGCTTCCACTGCGCCTTGAATTTCCAGTTTGTTCGCTTTCCTGTCCACCACAAAGGTGTATTCCCCCTTTTTCATCCCCCTGTCCGATTTTTCCGTCAACATCGGCTTAATCAATATATTCCTGGCCATTTTAATTCTATAAGATGAATATAAATTATCTTTCTATTTTTTGTCCGGAACGACGCTTTTATGCGCTCAGCGACTCCTGGATTTTTGAAATTGAACTTTCCGATAATATCAGCGAATGCGCGTTCATGATTTGATAAGTATTCAGATCAGCCGCCGTCGCTATGCTCGCTTTAGGTAAATTTCTGGAAGACAATAATAACGTTTTATCATATTCCGCCGTTACCAGCAACGTTTTCTTCTCGTGCAATTGCAAATGATGAATGATTTGCGCAAACTCTTTAGTTTTAGGCACCTCCATTACAAAATCTTCAATCACTACGATTGAACCGGAAGCTGCCTTAGCCGAAAAAGCCGACTTACGCGCTAATCTCGATACTTTTTTATTTAGTTTAATCACGTAATCGTGCGGTTTAGGTCCGAAAACCCTTGCTCCCCCTACCAAAACCGGAGAATTAATATCTCCTCTTCTCGCGCCGCCCGTCCCTTTTTGCTTGTGCAATTTACGGGTCGAACCGCTCATTTCGCTTCTTTCCTTAGATTTATGAGTTCCCTGACGCTGATGAGCTAAATATTGTTTTACGGCCAGATAAACAGCATGCTCGTTGGGTTCTATCCCAAAAACCTCCGCCGGCAGTTCTATTTCCTTACCCGTCTTTTCCCCTTTTATATTGACTACTTCCAATTTCATTGCGCTTATATTATCTTTCGATCAAATTAAATTGAATGTTTTATTTTATCTCGCTTTTAATAAAAAGCTGAAAGCTGATAGCTTACTTCTCAATAATCACAAAAGACCCTTTGCAGCCCGGTATCGCGCCTTTGATTAGGATCAAATTTTGTTCGGCAAATATCTTAGCTACTTTCAGCCCTTTAATTTTTACGCGGTCGCCGCCCATGCGTCCGGCCATCCGCATTCCTTTAAAAACTTTCGATGGAAAGGATGAGGCGCCGATAGAGCCGGGCGCTCTTAAACGGTTGTGCTGTCCGTGAGTAGCTTCGCCAACGCCGCCGAAACCGTGTCTTTTCACAACCCCTTGAAAACCTTTTCCTTTAGAAGTGCCTACTGCTTCCACTTTGTCGCCTTCTTTAAAAATATCGTCGATAGAGACCGTTTCCCCTAAAGCTTTAGCAATCTTGAAGTCTCTGAATTCTACGACTTCTTTTAAAGGACCCGCCCCTGCCTTGGCAAAATGCCCCGTCAGCGACTGTGTCGTATTTTTTTCTTTCGCCGTTCCGTAACCTAATTGAACGGCTGCGTATCCGTCCGTTTCCGTTGTTTTAACCTGCGTAACTACGCAGGGACCCAATTCGATCACCGTACAAGCTATCGCGTTGCCGGCTGTATCAAAAATACTGGTCATCCCGACCTTTTTTCCTATTAACCCGTTCACTTTTTAATAAGTTTTAATGGTTAAGTCTCCGCAGAATTTATAAAAGGTGATTCATGTACATCGTTCCGGCTCTACATATTTCTATATAAATACTGGTATCAATATATTAGAACGGCTTTTACCCGTTGAAACCTAAAATCTATGAGTTGACTAAGATTTATTTGGATTAAAAAGCGGCTTGGTATTGAGAATTAAAGTATCTTTCCAACCAGGAAAGAAATTTAAAGTAATACGGCGCTTCGGTTTTCTTTAGTAGCGGTATCTGTCGTCAGATACATACCTATTCTAAACTCGCTTTTCTCCCGCAACCTCTTAGGTTAATTTAACCTGAATATCTACCCCGCTCGGCAATTCTAACTTCGACAAAGCGTCGACCGTTTTCTGATTGGGCGTATAGATTTCAATTAAGCGCTTGTGCGTAAGTAACTGGAACTGCTCTCGAGATTTTTTCATAACGTGCGGAGACCGCAAAACAGTATAAATTTTTCTCTCGGTGGGCAGAGGAATCGGACCTGTTACAACGGCCCCGCTTGCGCGTACCGTTTTTATAATTTTCTCCGTTGATTTATCGACCAGGTTATGGTCGTAAGAACGAAGTTTTATCCTGATTTTCTGATTCATAACCCTTTATATCTTTTATTCTTTTCCGCGCAAATACTACTTTTGTATTGCGGGTGCAAAGATACTCCGCCAAAGCGAAATAAAAAATCTTTTTTATAAAAAAATACTTTTTTTATATGTACCGTCCGCTCTATAGTTATCATGGATTCCTGTTTTTGTTTAAGTGGGACGTTGTTGCAGGCGTTTCGCTCGAAGAAAGAACCGACCCTTACCAATTTGACGTCTTGTTGAGCGAAAGCGACTGGATTCGCCATTCCGGATTCAGTCTCGATACCCTGATGCAATATAATGAATTTTCTTATTTCTATGATTTTGCCCGGGACGTCATGTACGATCTCCATAAAAGCCCGTTAAACAGGAATTCGGATAACGGAGAGAACCCGGAAAAAGACCAGTTCATTTATCACTATAAGTATCAGCCTACCAAGGAACGCAACGGCTATTACTGTATCCAAATCAATGACGACCTCAGTTATAGGCTGAAAATTGAAAATATTCTCCTTCATATATATAGTACAGGCGTCGGTATCTTATCTTTTCATCTTCAAAACAGGGAATCGTCCCAAAGTTCGCCCGAGGATATTCTTCGCATCAACCAGTTCGGCAGAAGGATCGGCGTTCCCTTTTATGATCTGGCAGCCGACGACATTGGAACCAACGCCGCCGCTAAGGATAACGATTTTATGAGCGGGCTTTGGAGCGCCGACAATTCTTCGCGCGGAGTGCAGCGTAAAGAATTAGCAAAATCCATTTACCTCGAGATCGACGGTCTTGACCCTTCAAACTATAGAGAAGATTTTCAGTCCTTTGGACAGGTCAGAGGAATTTTTAAACTACCTCAATATATAGCCGGTTTATTTCCCCCCGGCCTGACGAATGGCGGTTCAAAAAAAGAAAGTAAAATAGCCATTACGCCCGCGCTCGACGATAAAATGTTTGTAGTCAGTTGGTTTGGCGACGACCGTTTAATTAAAGACTTGAGCGTTAAAACCGACGACCTCGCGCGTTATCCATATATGTCGTCCGATTGGTGGTATAAATATGTCTTCGTCAATCATTCGCTCAAATCCTGTCAGAACGACGAACTATCGTCAGAATTAATACAAAAATCAACCAACGCGCGGTGGATTAACCGGAGCCGAATATACGGCGTTAGTCGCTACGGGTTTGTCTGCGTCACCAAATCCCTTCATACGCTGAAAGGCGTGGGCGACATCTGCGCCTTCGTATTCGCGCATGTTCAGGGTTTATATTTCAGAATGGTGGAACTT
>JBBRMZ010000288.1:0-4367 GCA_038230555.1 Chitinophagales bacterium | reverse complement strand
TGGCTGAGCATATCTGATTTATTTAAATGATGACTGCGCATAGTGTTTTCGCAAGCTGCAAAAACAACGCCTTTTGCTTTTAAGGCTTTAATACCGTCGGCAGAATGGGTTTTGGCGGATTCTAAAAAAGTAATACCGTCGCTGTGGCAAACGACTTCGATGCTTGATTTGGGCGCGGCCGTCAAAGCGTTATTGATTTGTTTAACCAGGCCCATTTGCACCATCGTATCGCCGGTCGCCAGTTGGAAAACAATTTTATAGGCTTTGTCTTTCACGCTTTCGGCGGTGGAAGTAGTAATTTGGGCTTTGAGCTGACCGGCCATCACGAACGAGCAAAACGAAAGGATCAGGAAATTTTTCATAAGAGGCTTTTTTGAAAGTAAAAAAATATCGTTCAATGGTTTTTTGACTGGGTTTTGCTTTGGGCTTCGACAATCGGCTGAAACGGCCCGTATTTATGCTGCGTTTCCGAAAAAGAATCCGCAAAGGGGCCAAACGGATGGTCGACCGGTTTGCCTGCTATCTTCGGGAAATCGGTCGATAGAAACGGATGCTTCGGGCGGGGTTGCGAATTCACGAACGCCGCCAAATCCCATGCTTCGGCGTCGGTAAGTTGCGGATTTTGATAATCGGCGCCAAAGGGCATATTGGCTTTGACGTATCCGGCAAAACTTGAAGCGCGGAAAAGGCCGGCCGCTTCGTTATAACTTTTTACTCCCCAAAGCGGCGGGTAACGGCGTCCATTACCTTCCGGCTTTGGCAAACCCTGACCGTCGGCGCCGTGACAGGACTGGCATTTATTCATAAAAACCAGTCGCCCGCTATCGGGATTCGCCGCCCTGTTCAAATATTTTAATTTCATTAAACCGGTTCCTTTGGGTGTTTTTCCTTTCGGGGCGGCCTGCCCCAGCCATAAAATATACGCTTCCATCGCTTTCATTTCACGGCTTGCGGAATCCAACCCTTGCCCGTTCAGGCTGCGTTGAAAACAATCATTTATGCGTTTGTAAACGGTTTCCACCGTCCCGGACCTCGCCCGGAATTTTGGGTAGTTAGCGGCCACGGCGAGATAATTATTGCCAAACGGTTTTGATCCCGCTTCGAGGTGGCAATTTTGACAGTTCATCCCGTTGGAAATGGGTCTGATCGAGCCTCCCGGTCCGAAATAATCGGCGGTATAAGCCACTAAATCCCGCCCGTATAAAATCTGTTCTGCGTTTTTTTCTTCCCGGATGCGGAGTAGATCGGGCGGAATTAAAATTTTTCCGGTATCGAACTGCGCTAACTGGGCCAGTTTATTTTTTTCTAACGACCGTTCTTTTTCTGACCGGCGTCCCAGCGCCGCGCAAAGCGCGCCAACCGCTATGACTGAAATGGGGATATACACATAGTAGGCTGCGACTTTTAAAAACGCTTTTTCTTTGGGCGAGCGGGTATAATCAGGGTCGTCCGCTTCCATCATGCGGTTGACATGGCCGACGCTTCGTAAAACGTGAACCAACAACGCCGTCAGACCGATTCCGACGACGACAAAAAGAGGAATAAGCAGTTCGTCCATTAGAAACAAAACTACGTATTCCTCTCCAGCCTTACAAGATTTTTCTTATTTAGGGCCAAAAATATATATCCCAAAAGTACCCGGAGCGACTCCCCTGCCGATGATCTCCGCGTCGATCACGGTCGCGTTGTCGGAACCGCAGTTAAAAGAGAAGACAATAATATTGAGGTAACAAAGGCGTCGGTTGAACCATTCTAAAAACTACTCATTCAAAAACTTCATATTTTTGTTACCAATAAGTTAAAATTCGTCTAACAATTATGTTTGTTTGTTGAAACAAACAAATAAACCTTATTTTTGTATATACGTTGATTCGCAACGTCATACGATCAAACAAACGCTTTAGATAAACCGATTTTTAGCCCATGATGATAATTCAACTCCATCCGCCCGCCCGGCGGGCGCTCGCATTATGTATACTTTGTTTTTTAAGGTTTCCGTCCGGCGCTGCTGTTCCTTTTGCTGAATTTTCGTATAAAAATACAAACTTTCGATCAGCCGGTCATTTATTTTCGGCGGATACATTACCGTTAGTCTTTGCCGGACGGGATACGTCCGTTTGCCAGGGCGCCCTTGTCAATCTAAAAACCAATGGCGCATATATAAAACCCAACGGCGGGCGCGTTACTGATGGCGTCTGGAAAACCGCGGGCGACGGGATATTTCTTCCCGCCGCAAGTTTTAGCGGGGCCGCTACCTATCAGCCAGGCGTTAACGACGTTGCCGCAGGCAAGGTTGCCCTTGTTCTGGTCAGCGACAGCGTTTCTACTAAATCAGTTTCGGTTTCTTCTTCCGCGACCATTTATATTTCTCAAAACTCATTGGCTTGTTACGGCCAGATCAATCTTTCGCTTTCCGCCCGCTGCTCGACGGAAATTGTTCCTCAGCATATTTTGACTAACCGGCCTTACCATTATCCCGATTACACGGTCGCCGTTTTTGACCGTAGGGGAAATCCCGTGCCGGGTAACATCGTGACCGGCGCTTATATAGGGCAATGCCTCAACGTAAAAGTTTCGGATAAATGCGGAAATTCGTGCTGGGGCTATATCTGCATCGACGGAAAAGCCCCGCCGGTCATCTCCTGTCCCAACGACGCCGCGGTCTATTGCGTTCAACTTCCGGCGGGCGGTTCGCCCGGCCCGGCGCTAACCGGTTCGCCAACAGTGATGGATTGCACCCCTTCCGACGCGCTGACTTTTCACGACAATATTATTGATGGAAATTGCGCGACCCCTTTTCTTAAATTCCCTGCTGCGGCGTCTTTTACAGCCATTGGGCTGGACAGCGCCCAAACGACGCGGGGCCATATTTTTCCAAATTATACGGACGTCGTGAAAATCATCGTCCGAAGCTGGCAGGCTATGGATAATTACGGCAACCAGTCCAACGTATGCTACCAGCTAATCTTTGTGCGAAAAATTACCGTCGCCACAGTTTCCTGTCCCAAAGACGTCGAATATTCCTGTAATCCTTCCGATCCCAACCATGCGCCCGCCGCTTTGACGCCCGCGCAGACCGGATATGCCTTTGCAACGATCAACGGGGCCGTTTTTCCGCTCGACGGAGCGAATTCTAACCAGGTTTGCAACAGCCTTACCGCAAGTTACGCGGATAAACGTTTTGATCTTTGCGGGGCCAACGGGGCGGCTTACCAAATACAAAGAACCTGGACGATCACCGACGGCTGCGACCTCGCCGGTTCGGTCAAAACCTGCGTTCAGGTCATTAAGATTCTGGATAAAACGCCGCCGGTCGTGACGGCCTCTTTTTCACAATATTACACACAAAATGGGCGGACAGTTAAAAAAGATACCAGCGCGGCCTGGACGGGCGCCTATGTTTCCGGTTCTACGCCTGTTTCGACGCCCGGAGTCCCGCTGAACGTCTGGGCAAAGTCTTCCGCCAATAGTTGCGGCGGTTGCGTCGACTTGACGTTTGACGCCGTCGACCCTTCCTGCACCAACGGCGCGGTAACGATCACGAGCAGCGATAGCCGGATGATTTTGAAAAGTTCAACGATCAAAAACGCGTCGACGGGAGAAACCATCCTCGTTTTTAGCGGTTGTTTCGATCAATTAGGAGATTACACGGTCGTTTTTACCGCAGCCGACAATTGCGGTTTGGCGTTGGCTAAACAAACTTTCATCGTCCATGTCCGGGATAATCAGCAGCCTACGCCGGTTTGCGTCCAAATTCTTCACGTAACCCTTTCCACGGACGGGACCGCGCGTATGTACTACCAGTCGGTCAACGAAGGCAGCAACGATAATTGCGGAATCGACCGTTTCGCCGTCCGCCGCCTGACCGATTGCAACGGCGCCGCGCTGACGGACGCCGCGTTTGCTCCGTATGTCGATTTTTGTTGCAGCGACATTCCGGCCGGACAGGCGACCGGGACGGTAAAAACCATCATGCGGGTCTGGGATTACGCGCAGAATTATAATGATTGCATGATCGACGTAATCATTGAAAATAATACGCCGCCAACCTGCGCGCCGCCTTCGGATAAGCATATTGCATGTACGGATCCGGTTGTTCAATTTTTCCTGAATACTCCCGCCCGCTACGATTCTGCTTTTGGAAAAATCGCGTATTATAGCGCCTGCGGAGAAAAGCCCGTTGAAACCGATACAATCATCTGGAATGATAAAAATTGCGTGTTCGGACAAATTATACGAAGCTGGAATTTTCTTGGCCGGGGCGCGCAAAACCCGCCCTGCCGTCAGACCATTTATATTGATAAGGTTTCCAATTTTACCGCCGATTTCCCGGACGACGCGAGCGTTTCTTGCTATTCCGACATACC
>JBBRMZ010000287.1:0-4541 GCA_038230555.1 Chitinophagales bacterium | reverse complement strand
GTTTTTGCCTTGTACAGCGCGTTGCGTAACTCGAAAGCCATCCCTTCTTTAGCCATTTTCAATACGCTGAGGCTGGGCTTGCCGGGCGAAGGTTCCAGATATTCGCCCGTAAAACCCCGAAACTGTACAATATCAAACTGATCGTTGACCACGACGCCCGCCGGGATGTAGTTCTGCAATAAAACATTGTCGGCGCTTTTTTGATAATCTTCGACCTTTCTTTCCTTAACAGGCATAAAAGAGCGGTTATCGGAAAAAACGGTTTCTTTTCTTTCACCGGCGAATGCAGCAAATCTTCCGGGCGTCGCTTTCTTGGAAAAGAACCTCTCCCGTTTTGTTAGAGCAATAAAATTGTCGGTCTCGCTACTGATGGCTTCTGATTTGCCCAACCATAAAACCCCTTTATCGTTCAGCGCGTAATGAAAAAGCGCGAGCGCTTTTTTTTGCAGCGAAGGTTCCAGATAAATAAGCGCGTTGCGGCAACTGATAAAATCTATCTTT
Source organism: Chitinophagales bacterium (assembly GCA_038230555.1). Taxonomy (GTDB): domain Bacteria; phylum Bacteroidota; class Bacteroidia; order Chitinophagales; family Saprospiraceae; genus JAAFJT01. The sequence goes on along the minus strand of JBBRMZ010000287.1, from coordinate 4,040 downwards.
GCAAAAGGCGGGTCCGTTAAAAAATTGTGCGCCGCAAAAATACACATATCCCGGACCGTTTTTTTGATCAGGTAATGGCCGTTTATTTTAATAAAAAAGCGCTCAAGGCGACTATCGGATACCCCTTCCAGTTCTTTTTTGGAATAATTCCCGCTCCTGGCTTTTTTAATGGCTTTCTCTGAAAGATCGGTGGCAAATATCTGTATTCTGTTAGCCGAAATATGATCGCCCAAAAATTCATGGAGGCAGATCGCTATGGAATAAGCTTCCTGACCCGTAGAGCATGCCGCAATCCAAAAACGCAAAGGAGCGCCGGCAGATATATTTTTGACGAGGCCGGGAAGTATCGTTTTACATAAAACGTCAAAGGTATCGGGGTCGCGAAAAAAAGATGTTACCGGTATGAGCAAATCCTGAAACAGAATATCCAATTCACGTTTATTCTTTTTCAGATAATCCAGATATTTTCCCACCGTTTCTAATTGAAGCGCTAGTATCCGGCGCATGATCCGGCGACGGACGGTGGTTTGTTTATAATAATTAAAATCCACGCCGACGCGAACCTTCAGCAATGAAAGTATTTGACGAAAGCCGCCTTCATCCAGGTTATCCGGATCCGCTCCGGTTGCGTCTGACGCGCCGACCAGGCCGCCGCTTTGCAGCTCCGCTAATTTTTGCGGGATCAATTCAGGCGCTAAAATGAAGTCAATTATGCCGGCGTCTATGGCGTTTTGCGGCATGGCGGCATAAGCGGAGGTAGCGGGATCCTGCCCGATGGTTAGCCCGCCATGATCCTTGATGTCTTTTAAACCTTCGACGCCGTCCGCGCCGGTACCCGACAAGACGACGCCAATAGCCTGGTCCTGATGCACTTCGGCGAGCGACGAGAAGAAAATATCAATCGATAAATTCAACCGTTCTTTGGCGTCGCGCGGGCTCAGCTTCAGGACGCCGTCCGTGGCGATCATTATTTTATTGGAGGGAATCACATAGATATGGTCGGGCTTTACCCGAACGTTGTCGCTTATTTCCAATACCGGAATTTTGCTGACCCGTTGCAATATTTCCGACAGCGCGCTTTGATGGCCCGGGTGCAGATGCTGTACCAGGATATAAGCCATACCCCCCTTTTCGGGTATGGCGCTGATTAATTTTCTGAAAGCTTCCAGTCCTCCCGCGGACGCGCCGACGCCGACCACCGGAAAAAGGTTGGGCGAAAGCACAAGCGGCGTATTATTTTCTTCCTCGGGCATGTTATTGTATCTTGCGAAATTTCTTCGGCGGAAAGATAAGGGAACGGCGTCGCGAACGGATCAGGGCTACGTGTTTGAATTATAAACCGAGCCGGACGCCGCCCTCTATGCGGCGCTCAACTATTAAGTACTCGTATGAAAATAAACGCGGTTATGATTTTTATAATTTCTTCATAGTCAATGAATTAACAGCTAACAGCTAACAGCTAACAGCTAACAGCTAACAGCTAACAGCTAACAGCTAACAGCTAACAGCTAACAGCTAACAGCTAACAGCTAACAGCTACTTACTGTAAAGTTAAGCAATATAGTAATGAAATTTTTTTATATTTTGGAATACGGACGTTTTACCAATAAATTAACTTTTTAAAAAGGATTGCCGGTAATCGCGGGCAGTTTACGCGCGGCTACCGCGCTTGAAAATGAAACAGTTTTATCCTCCTTTTTATCGCATTCCATGCTAAAGAACGGCATATCTTATATAAAAGTCGCCCCGACAGACAAGCGGCGGGACGACAATGGCGAATTTTAAAGGTATCTTCCTGTTAAGGATTCGTGATTTGCGGATTTATATTGGTACGGGCCAACACCAACGAACCTTTTGGCCGGTAAGCGTTGGGAACCGGCAACTGTATGGGATCGAACTGCTCCGATAAAGTTCCATCAACAGCGACTTTCAAAGTGTGCAGATAATTATAATTGCCTATGCTAAAATCTTTATTCGTATGTTGGTTAACAACGTATAAATAGTCTTGCAAGGTGGAGAAAGCTAAGGAAAAAGGCTCGCTGGTTTTAAACATCGCGCCGCCTGGGCCCGGATACTCCGGACCTGAATTTTTCAATTCGATAGTTTGTAGAGAAGCCGGCGCGGCAGGGTTGGTCGTATTATATACCTGGACGGTATTATCGCCCGAATTTAAATCATACAGTCTGGTTCCGGCACGATTGGTACGGAACCAGCAAGCAGCTTTTCCGGCAGGAACGGCATTTAAATAGGATAGCGCGCCGCTCGCAGGGTCAATATTATAAACGCCCACTTTCCCTTGTAGCGGGAAGCCCACATATAAAATATTGGCTATAGGACTTTGCCACACACCCAACGCGCCATTATCTTTTGGCATAACGCTGGGTAGGACGTACGGAGTTCCGGGCGCCGGCGTCAGTAAGCCCGTACCGCTAATGGTAAAAGACCGGAGGGTTCCAACTGGCGGTGTGAGCAATGAGCCTAAAAAGTCAACGCCAAAAAGAAACCGATGATCGCGGGAGACATACGCCTGCGCCGGCGACGATCCGGGCGTAGTTTCAAACTTACCGCCAGGAACAGACGTCAAAAAGCCCGCGCTGTTGATCGCAAAAGTCGAATAATTGGGCGCCAGCGTCGGCGTATGGTAGGGATTCTGAGATTTGTTGATCACAAATACCCGGTCGCCGGCGACGTCGATGCTGACCGGCGTTTCGCCGCCCGACGGGAAAGGAGAACCCGGGACCTGCTCCAACGTTCCGTCGTATTTGACGGCAAATACCGCTATGGTATTGCTGCCCGAATTCACCGCCATTAGATATTTACCGTCCGAGGATAATTTTATTTCAAAATCAGAATCGGCAGGGCCTAATATTTGTTGCGGATTTGCGACTCCGGCGCCTTTGGTTAAAAAAGGGCTGCCGGCTAAGGGCGTCAAACTACCGTCGCTTTTGACTTGATAGGCTAAAATGGAATTTTGATCCGCGTTGAAATTGTTGGATTCCAGATAGACCACGTCGTACAATTCCGCTACGCTGTTGGCGTTTTTTTTGCAGGAAGCATAGGAAAAAATGAATAATAAGGAAATCGCTCCTTTGAAAATTTGTCGAATTCGGACGCCGTAATTTTTAATAAGCATGATACAAATTTTTAGATGATAGACAACGGGTAGTAAATGACTACCCAATTAACATCTAACAGCCCTAAAAAAACACGCCTGCCTACCGGCGGCGTATATATGGGGAAAGACTGACGCCTATTCCATTAAACTTATTGGTTTATCCCGATTGGGAAAAAATGGGAATAATAAAAAGGCTGAGGTGGTCTCGTTTTGGGGACACTTTTTTTAAAAGTGGTTTAAAATTGCTCCGCAACGCTCTTTTTTAACAATTGAGTAACATATTCCCCCCTTTAATGTACTCGCCTCTGTGGCGCGATTTTATTGCTAACCACAATATGCTTTCTTACAATAAAAACATATCAGACCAAAAACATTCTCTCCATGATTGCAGAAAACAATCTTGAAGCTTGGAGACACATATATGACAAATACGCACCCGCTATGTACGGCGTCATCTGCGGCCTTACAGACGACAGAACTCTTACCGAGGAAATTTTTACAGAAGCGTTTCTTCAACTAAAAGAAAAACAAATTCTCTCAAAAGTCAGCTATTCACTTTGTCTATGTTTGCTAAGGCATACGCACGTCTTCGCGCGGCAACAATTAAAAGAACGCGGAATAACTTTGTCAAAAAGTCCAATGGAGGAAACGTCGCTAATCAAAATTCTTTGCTCTCAACACATTACTATAAAAGAAATTGCTTCAATTTTTAAAATTACCGAACAAGAAGCCAAAAAAAAACTTCACCTTGAATTTTTAGAACTACGTCAACAACGTAAGGAAGTAAATTCAATCAATCGCCAAAAATAAATTTAACGAATAGTACAATTACGATTTTAATTCACAATCAATCAATTAAGTAGGTACAGTTAAATAAACGCTAAAGGTTTTAAGTAAAATCAATGCGATATTTTTCGGAGTAAGC
>JBBRMZ010000286.1:0-4557 GCA_038230555.1 Chitinophagales bacterium | reverse complement strand
ATTAGGGCAAAATGAACGTCCGGGTCGGAATTTAGGGGGTGAATAGGGCTATACTCCCATTGTATCCGCTTCTGATTTTCGGGCCTATATTCCAGGCGCCCTTTTTGGATTTTTTTACCCATTATTCGCATTATTAGTTATCAGCTATCAGCTATCAACTATCAACTATCAGCTATCAGCTATCAGCTATCAGTTATCAGTTATCAGCTATCAACTATTAGTTATCAGCTATCAGCTATCAGCCGAAAACCATTGTAAACTGGAATTGTTTTATAGGTAGGCGCTTGCATAAAGCGTTTGCCAGCTACAAAGATCAAACCAGTTTAAAATATCGTATAAAATAGCGGAAATAAACGAGTTGTATCATTGCGCGCTCATCACTTATCACTCATCACTTTTAAATAACTTATGGCCGAATATAATAAATTGACTTCTGAAGAAGAACGGGTCATTGTGTATAAAGGAACTGAATTTCCCGGAACTGGGAAATATAACAAATTTTACGAAAAAGGCGAGTATGTTTGCCGCCGCTGCAACGCCCCCCTCTACAAGTCGGAATCTAAATTTGATTCCGGTTGCGGCTGGCCTTCTTTCGACGACGAAATTCCCGGCGCTATCGCTTATCACCCCGACGCCGACGGCCGGCGCGTGGAAATTGTTTGCGCGAATTGCGGCGCGCATCTGGGCCACGTGTTCAAAGGCGAACGGTTCACGCCTAAAAACGCGCGCCATTGCGTCAATTCTGTTTCGCTGGATTTTAAAGGCGCTTAGAACAGCAAAGGCAAATAAGTTTTTACGCCGTCCGGCGACTACTTTATTTATTTTTTCCTTCCTGAAACCCGCTTATCTTTGCGCTGGCGCGTTGCAATGAATCTATTTCCTGCGGCGCTCCTTTTGAGGAGCGCCGCAGGCGTTTACCGAAGACTTTTCTCGATCATTGACCAACTAACTAAAACCAACGTATGGATTATTTTGCCGAGTCCCTGAGGCTGCATAAAGTACATAAAGGAAAGATTTCCATAGCCGTCAAATTTCCCGCCAAGACAAAAGATGATCTTTCAGTCGCTTACTCTCCTGGCGTCGCGCAGCCCTGCCTGGAAATCGCTAAAAACCCGGAGACTGTGTACGAATATACCATGAAAGGAAACTGCGTAGCGATTGTTTCCGACGGTTCCGCCGTATTGGGTCTCGGCAACATTGGCGCCGCCGCCGCTATTCCGGTCATGGAAGGCAAAGCCATGCTTTTTAAGGAATTCGCAGGGATTGACGCTTTCCCGATCTGCGTGCTGACCCAAGACGTCGAAGAGATCATCCAACTGGTTAAAAATATATCGCCCGTTTTCGGTGGCGTCAACTTGGAGGATATTTCCTCGCCGCGATGTTTTTACATCGAACGGCGCCTACAGGACATAGGCATTCCGGTTTTCCACGACGATCAGCACGGCACTGCCATTGTCTGCCTTGCGGCGCTGCTCAACGCCTGCAAAATGTTGAACAAAAAAACGTCCGATCTTAAAGTGGTCGTTAACGGTTCAGGCGCGGCGGGCGGAGCTATTGCTTCCATTCTGAAAGGGATTGGCAGCGACAATATTGATTTTGAGCCGGTGGCAGAAATCCTGATGTGCGACACTAAAGGAATTATTCATCGCGACCGGACCGATCTGAACGATATAAAGATAGAATTCCTAGAGTTTACTAATTCCCTACATCGTACGGGCGACCTGCGGGACGCGTTGCGCGGCGCGGACGTATTCATCGGCGTCAGCGTGGCTAATTTACTAACCGCCGAGGATATCCGGCTAATGAATAAAGACTCCATTATTTTTGCGCTCGCCAATCCCACGCCCGAAATCATGCCCGAAGAAGCTTACCTGGGCGGGGCCGCCGTGGTCGGCACCGGCAGGAGCGACCTGGCCAACCAGATCAACAACGTATTAGGATTTCCGGGAATCTTTAAAGGCGCGTTGGAAGCCCGCGCGCCGCGTATCACGATGCGGATGAAAATTGCAGCCGCCTACGCCATTGCAGGGTGCGTAGCTAACCCGACGCGGGACGAAATCATTCCCTCTCCCTTAGACCGGAACGTGGTGATCGCCGTTTCCAAAGCGGTGCGGGAAGCGGCCGGCGGATTTCACTCTACATAGAGCGCCAAACCTTTTAAATAACTTCCTTCGGGGTGAAAAATATTGACGGGATGGTCGGCAGGTTGTCCCAGGCGGCGCATGACGCGGATTTGTCTGCCCGCCTCCAAAGCGGCGGCTACGAGGGTATTGTAGAATAATTCCTCGTCCACTACCTGCGAGCAGGAGAACGTAAATAAAAAGCCGCCCGGATTAATCCGCTTGATGGCGAGCGCGTTCAGCCTTTTATATGCCTGCACGGCGTTGTGCCTTTTAGCAATTGTCTTAGCAAAAGCGGGCGGATCGACTACGATCAGGTCAAACGTTTGTTCTGTATTTTTCAAGTAGTCCATTACGTCGGCGGTCAGCGAAGTATGGCGGTCGGCGAAACCATTCAGCGCTATATTTTGATCGGTCAGCGCCATCGCGCGGGCGGAAACGTCGACTGAAAGAACTTCCCGGGCGCCTGCGGCGAGCGCGTACACGGAAAAACCGCCCGTATAACAAAAAGCGTTCAGAACGGTTTTCCCGGGCGCGTAACGCCCTACCTGCCGGCGGTTGTCGCGCTGATCCAGGAAAAAACCGGTTTTTTGCCCCGTTTCCCAATCCACTAAAAATTGCAGCTTATTTTCCCGGACGACCATCGGAACAGTGGATCCGCCTATAAGATAACCGTTTTTTACGCCGTCTGAAACGGTAAACGGCGCGGGGAGGGTTTCATAGCTTTTATCGTAAATGGCCGTCAGGCGCTCGCCATAATTTTCGACCAGGGCGTCAACGATTCCTTTTTTTTGCCGATAAATACCGGCAGAATGGCATTGCACGACGGCTACGGAACCGTAAACGTCGACAATCAGACCCGGAACGCCGTCGCCTTCCGCAAAAAGCAGGCGATAACAATTGGTTTCTCCGCCGTCGGTCAGGCCAAGCGCTTTCCGGTATTGAAAAGCGCGCGCTAGTTTTTCCTTCCAAAAAGCCGCGTCGATTTGAGTTGGCTCAAAAGAAAGGATGCGGATGGCAATGCTCCCTTCGCCCCAGTAACCTACGGCGGCGGCCCGTTTTTCATCGGGCCAGACCTCGACAAGGTCGCCGTCTTTTGGCGTTCCTTCCGCGCGGCCTACCGCGCCGGAAAATATCCACGGGTGAAATCTTTTCAGCGCGTCGCTTTTCCCTTTTTTTAAAAATACTTTGATCAAGACTTTACAAATTTCATCTTATACTCCGCCGATATTTTTCCTTTGCGTATATTCTCCAGCTTATTGCGGATCAGACTTTTCTTGACCGGATTCAATTTATCAGTGAACAGGACGCCGTCAATGTGGTCGTATTCATGCTGGATGACGCGGGCGTTCATACCGTCGAACGCGCCCGTATGTTCCTGAAAATTTTCGTCCATCCAGCGCAGCTTCAAGACCCGCGGACGTTCCACTTCTCCGCGAATATTCGGGATACTTAGGCAGCCTTCCTCATAGGACCATGGATCGCCCCGCTCTTCAATTTTATGCGCGTTAATAAAAACACGTTTAAATCCGGTAAATTCCGGCTCTCTTTTTTCAATTTGCGTAGTATCGGCCACAAATATGCGGATTGACAAACCTATCTGCGGAGCGGCCAATCCTACGCCGCTGGCCTCATACATGGTTTGCCACATATTTTCAATCAATTCCATTAATTCGGGATAATCGGGGTCAATATCGGCCGCCTTTTTTTTTAGAACGGGCTGACCGTAAGCATATATAGGAAGCAACATGAAGGCGCTAAAATTTTTTGAATGAGATGAAGGTCAGCCAGGCAGGTTATCGGTTACGCCTGGCTTCCATGAATTGTTGCAAAATGATGGCGGCGCTCACCTGGTCGATCCTCCCCTTATCGCGGCGCTTCATTTTGGGGGTCCCGTCGCTCAGGATCGATCTTTTAGCTTCAAAGGAACTAAACCGCTCGTCCTGCCAAAAAACAGGAATCGCGGGAAAAAGTTCATGGAGCCGCGCCGCAAAGGCGCGAACCAACGGCATGATCCTGGCGTCCTCGCCGTCCAGTTGGAGCGGTTCGCCGACCAAAAAAGCTTCCACTTCTTCTTTTTGAAGATATTCTTTTAGGAAATCAAAAATAAGCGGCGTGGCAATGGTCTCTAACGGCGTAGCGATGATTTGCAGGGGATCGGTCGCGGCGATCCCCACGCGCTTAACGCCGTAATCAAAAGACAAAATTCGAGCCATGCCGCAAAGTTAGGAAAAAAGCGCGGAATAGAAAAAATAGGCAGGCGCTTAACGTATTTCATAAAAGCCAACTTCCTAAAATACGCCGCGTAGGGTAATTTTCAATAAGTAAAGGTACAGAATAAATTAATAATATTTATCTTCGCGTAAATTCAGTATTTATGGGAAGGAAGTTATTCGTTACTTTTAGCGACGCCGCGCTTGCGGAATTAGAACAGGGT
>JBBRMZ010000285.1:0-4642 GCA_038230555.1 Chitinophagales bacterium | reverse complement strand
CGCATTCGAACAGAAAAGCATTGTATCGGGGCTATCAGGGAAACGTTTATGGGCGGCCGGTTCCAAAACCTGGTTCGAGCTGGCGCGTCAGGGTTATTGGGTGGAAGGCTGCGCCGACGGATATGGGCTGCGCTTTTTGGATCAGGTATTTGCTTCTCCGCTCGTGAATATTTCCAGGCCGGAATTGCAAATCCTGACCAACGCCGGGGCGGCGGAGGCCTGGGAAAAAGAAGGTTTTCAAACTTTATCCACGTACGAAACGTATGGCGGCCCCTCCCCCGCCATCGTCGAAAAAGTCGCGCAGGCGGACGCTTGTTTCTGGACCAATTTCAGACAGTATGAAGTCTGTAAACCCTTTTTCAAAAAAAACGTTCTACATCTATGCCCCTCCGGTAAAACCGCCGATTTGCTGGCCGCCGAACCCGTTGAATTATTTGTTTTCCCTACCATCAAAACCTGGCTCTACTGGCGTCGTCATAAAAATTAATCTATTTTGAATTACAGCGTCAATCAGCGTCGTCTTCGCGCTAGCGCCCATATCCGGGATCTGGCTGCTACCGTTTCGGTCAGCCACAAAGAAATGATCCAGCCGCTGTTTGTCGATCAGGCGCTGAAAGAGGCCGTTCCGATTCCAAATATGAGCGGCGTCTGTACCGACAGCCCGGAATCCGTGTTGCGGCAAATAGAAAAAGACGTCCGGAACGGCGCGACCAAATTTCTTTTATTCCCGGTGCCGGCGTCGAAGTATGAAACTGATTTTAATTTTGATTTTGCCGCCGACCTGGTCGCTTCCATTAAAAGAAACTTCGGCGATCAAGTATGGCTGGCCTCCGACGTTTGTCTTTGCAGTTATACCGCCCACGGGCATTGCGGCGTCCTGAACGAAGAAAAATCCCAGTTGCTCAACGACGAAACCGTTCAAATAATCGCGCGATACGCGCTGCAACTGGCCCAGGCCGGTGCGGATTGCGTCGCGCCCAGCGATATGACCGACGGAAGAATTGGCGCCATTCGCTCCGCCTTGTCTGAAAAACAGGAAGCGACCGCCATCATGAGTTATTCTTCCAAATTTAGCTCTTCTTTTTACGGCCCTTTCCGCGACGTCTGCAAATCCGCGCCCGATAAATCGCTGCGCTTAAAGGACCGCAGTTCCTATCAGTTGGATTTCAGGAACCCCGGCGACGCAGTCGCGTCCTCTTTGCGCGACCTGGCCGAAGGAGCGGATCTGATCATGGTGAAACCCTGCCTGCCCTATTTAGATATTGTTGTCCGGCTCCGGGAAAATACATTGGCCCCCATCGCCGTTTATCATGTGAGCGGCGAATACGCCTCTATTGATCTGATGCATGAAAAAGGCCTGATAAATCGCGACGACGCCCTATTTGAAATATGGACCGCCGCAAAAAGAGCGGGCGCGACGATGATCATTACTTATGCAGCCAGATCCGCTAAAAAAATATTAGAGGATAGATAGCTTTTTCTAAAGCGGGCTGTCTAAATTACATAAAAAAGCTGAAAGCTGAAAGCTGACGGCTAAAAGCTCAAATCATGTCCAACGAACAGCACAACAGGAAAATACGCCGCGAAGACGTCGGCGTGGGCCGGGTCGCCATACTGTTCTTCTTAGTAGGGCTGGCCTGTTTTTTGGCCTATAACGCTTTTTATGCGAATTCCGCCGCCGGCGGGATAACGAGCATCCCGAAAGCCATGCAGCTCAACTATATTCCCGCCGATTTCAAAATCAACCTGGACGACGCTAAAACGCTGGAAATCCTTTCCGACCCTCAAAAGTATAAGGACGAATTTGACCGGTTGATCTACGATTTTAATACGTCCCTGCTCAACCACGTCGGCAATCGTATGGGTTTGGACGCCGCTACGAAAGCGTTGGTTTTACTCGAGTATAAAAAACAGCATCCTTATATCCGGCAAATGTATTTCAACGATTTCATCGGATTACAGGATACCGCCGGCGCGTTGTACCAATCCTGGTATGAAAACGAATCCACCAATGCAGTCGACCTACTCAACGAAGTTGCTTCAAAATACACTTGTTTTTTTATCAACAATATCCTTAGCGCCGTCCTCCGCACCCAGGACGGAAAATTAAGCGTCAGGGGCGCCCAGGTAGAAACGCCCTGCGGTATTGCCCTCACGGAAGGTTTGCGCCCCATGATCGCGCGCCTGAAACAAGGAGCCGCCATCCGCGATTTTTCCAAAGCCAACGGGCTGATGAAAGAAAAAATAGAAAAAGCAATTACAGAATTGGGCGTGATGGAAGTAAGGGACAGGAAAGGAATTAAACAGTCTTTTTCCACCAACTTATTCAGCCGGTCGATTTCCACCACCGACTTGCAGATCTCCGCCATTAGTATTTTAAAGGTCGGCTTTCGGCTCGACCAATATTTCAACGTCTCCGTTGACCAAGCTAACCGCGCCATCGTCGTTACTTTACCGCAGCCGGTCATTATTTCGCACGAAGTCTATCCAAAAGTGGACAATCTGGACGTCGGCTGGATGCGCGAAGTCAACGCTGACGATTTAAACAAAAGCATCAACGCGCTCCGCCAGCAATTCCGGGAAGACGCGCTCAACAGCGATATTTTTACCAAAGCGCGGGCGCGCGCCAACGATATTATGCAAATGTTGCTTGGACCGATGATTAAAAATATCGATAAAAACTATCAGTTGAAAGTCCGCTTCGTGCAGCCTGATAACGCGGATTATAATTTACCCAATAGTTCGGGAGCGCCCGCCGGTTCGGCTCCGGCGCCCGGCCGACAAACCCCTACCGTTCGCACGATTCCGCCGTTGCAACGGGTTCAGCCGAATACGGGGCAATAGAAAGGTAGAATATCTGTTAAAATTCCAGCCGGTAAGTTAAGGACAAAATTTTCGTTTATCTTTCGGGATGCTTGCCCTTTATATACCGCAATAGCGCATATATAAATTTTCCGCGTCAAATTAAAAATGGGAAAGTAGTGGTCTTCTGGTTTCCGAAGGAGTTGTTTCTGTTAATTTCGCGTCTCTAAAATATACTGAAAAGTGTCATTCTGTTATTTAACAACGCCCATAAAAAAGCTCGACTAATCAAAAATGTGCCAGAAACAGTTAAAATACGTTTGTATGTATGCTGTTTGTAATATTTTAACTCTTTTTAACAAATTTTTAAAATAAAAGTTCCCGACTTTGGATATTTGAATTGTACTTTTGCCACATGTTTATTAGCTGCGGCTGAAAGATCTTTTTATTTTATCAGGTAAACAATTCATTCTATACTCCAAATAAGGTTATCTTACTGCCGGCGGCTCTTTTACTATCTAAATACAAACCAAAACCAATTCGACAAACAATTATAAGGACACATTTATTCACTTAAAAAATTTCGCGGACAGGGATGAAGGATCAAAATGCTCGGACGCAAGCCGAAAGGGGGCTTGCTATAATAAAAAATTGTTATAGTACAAAAAATTTAATACGAATAGCCGGAGGGAGCCTTTTAACCGCATCTTTGCTATTTATCGTTAATCGCCAAAAACCGCTCGCCGCCATTAGCGAGTTAGAAAAAGCAAAACCCGTCCTCGGATCGCTTCCCGTCGTATATCCAACAATTAAATATGGTTTCGCGCTCGATACTTTTATCGTAACGGAATCAAAAGTAAAATCAGACCAGGTCTTCAGCAAGATCCTGACCGAACACGGCGTGAATTATCGCCTCGCAGATAGTTTGGAACGGGCTGCAAAAAAATATTATAATTTCTCTAAAATCCAGGACGGCAAGCCTTATCTTATTCTAAGTAAAGAAGTGGCTAAAGGGCCCGATTACTTTATTTTCGAGCCAGACGGTAAGCGGTATATTATTTTTAACTTTAAAGATTCCGTCGGCGTCAAGGAAGTAAAACGCGAGATTGCCGTGAAAGAAATGGAAGCCTCCGGTATCGTCAAAAGTTCATTATGGGAAACCATGACCAACAACGGTTTAAGTTATTTGTTGGCGGATAAGGTGGAAGATGCTTTAAAATATCAATTCGATCTCCGGCATTTTCAGGACGGCGACGAATATAAAATTGTGTATGAGGAACAGCTGGTAGAAGGCAGGTCCATCGGAGCGGTTAAGTTAAAAGGAGTTTACCTGAAGGATAAACATAACGAAAAACCTATTTATGCTTTCTATTACGAGAATAAAAACGAAAAAGGGTTTTATACCAAGGAGGGGCTGCCTATGAAAGACGGCTTCCTGAAAGCGCCCATCAAATCTGCGCAAATAAGCTCCCATTACAATTTAACGCGCCTCCATCCAATCCTCGGATATGTAAGACCGCATTTTGGAACGGATTATGCCGCGCCCAACGGGACGCCGATTATGACGGTCGCCGACGGCGTCGTTACAGAAGAAGGTTATACCAGCGGAAACGGAAATTATGTCAAGGTCAAACACGTAAGTCCTTATGAAACCCAGTACCTGCATATGAGCCGCTTTGCGCATGGCGTTCGTAAAGGAACCCGCGTGAAACAAGGCGAAATTATTGGCTACGTAGGTTCTACCGGACTTGCGACTGGTCCGCACGTATGTTTCCGTTTTTGGAAAAACGGGCGACAGGTAAACCACCTCGCCGAGAAATTACCCGCTGCTTCCATGTTT
>JBBRMZ010000284.1:0-4645 GCA_038230555.1 Chitinophagales bacterium | reverse complement strand
TCACAAATTTAAAAAACCAATATAATGAGTTAGGAAATGCGTTTAACCGTTTAAAAGCAGAAAGCGAGCCGCGACAAATTTCCTATTCCTTGCCTGTGTTATAAATAGTATTATCGCGGCGCTTCGTTTCATTTAAAACATTTCAACGACGCTGCCTTCTTCTCCGTTAGTTACTACGAGGTAACGCTCCATTTCCTGCTGCATTTCTTCTATGTGAGAAATCACCCCGACGATCCTATTTTCTTGTCGCAGAGATTTCAGCGTTTCAAAAACAGTTGCGAGCGCATCCCGGTCCAGCGCTCCAAAACCTTCGTCTAAAAAGAAAAAATTCTGTTTTGATCCTGTGCGGGGTTGCACGCTATCGGCAAGGGCTAAAGCAAGGCAAAGGGCGGCCTGGAAAGTTTGGCCGCCCGACAGGGTTTTAATATGCCGTTCTCTTCCATGATTCAGGACGTCGATGATTTTAAAATTGTTATCTTCTCCTAATTCTAAACTCAATTGCTGGCGCGTTAACTTCTTGAACCTGTCATTGGCGGCAGCGCAAAGATTGCGCAGATAGAGCGAGGATACGTAATTTACGAACCCTTTTTCACGGAAGAGCGATTTTAAAGTCTTAATATGTTCTCCCCGAATTTCAAGGCCGTGCAATTGATCTTCTAATAAAGCAGTTTCCTGAATAGCGCGTTTCAATTGAGTAATTTCGGCCTCCAACATTCCTTTTTTTTGTTGGAATTCCTGCAGGTTCTTTTCGATTGCCGCTATTTGATTAACTAATTCAATTAAACGGTCGGGATCGAAAGCGTCCGACTTTAATTCTTCAGTCAGCTTTTCTATTTGGCGGGAAGCGTCGTCGCGTTGAATATAAAAATCGTTCATTTCTTTTTGCTCTTTGACTACATTACGGTTTTCCGAAAGGATGAGCGACGCCGCTTCTATATTTCCCATTCCTGATTTTTTTAGCCTGAGGGAAATATCTTCTTTCAAATCGCGGGAAGCGTTAGATTTTTCAAGGAGCCGCTTTTCACTTTCCTCTTTTTTGCCGCTCAGCACGTCGCTTTCACTTTGAAGAACGCCGACTTCCAATTCTGCGGCAAGAAAAGTTTTTTCGACCCTGTCGTATTCTTTTATCAGGTCTTGTAGAAAATCTTTTAATTCCGCTTCCGACATTCGGTCATAATCTTCTACTTTAAACGATTGGAGCAGGCTTCTTTTAGCGTTCACGGCTGCGCTGATCTCCGTTTTTTCAACCGTCAAAATTTGAAGCCTATCCTGGTATCTTTCTATATTTCCTCTTGCCTTATCTATTTCAGTTTTGAAATCATTTAATTGACGATCTAACATTTTTATTTGATCCTGCCATTGCACCGCTTTTTTAACGGCCTCGTCGACAGATTCGGGCATATCGGGATTGTAATCAGCCCATATAAATTTGGATAAATGGATCAGGTCTTTTTTTTCCTGTTCACGGACGGAGGTCAGATTACGTTTCCGCTCTTCGTTGCGCAGTAAATAGTTAGTTAAATTGGTTTCCAGTTGTTGAGCAATATTACCGGCCGTTTCAGCCGTCTTTTTCAAAAATATTAATTTTTTAACTGTTTGCTGCAATTTTTCATGCACATCGCTGGCGTTTAGAGGAGACGGATGATGAACAGAACCGCAGATGGGGCACGGCAGGCCTGGTATAAGCTTAGCAGCGGCCATTTCAAATTTTAGCGATGCGTTCCATTCCGACTCTTGCCGCCGGGTTTCTTCCATTTCAAGGTTAAAGGCGTTTAGCGTTTCCTTTACGCGCGCGAAAGTTTCGGCAAGGGAGAAATCGTCTGTAAGATGTAAGCCGATTAGCGGCAGATCCCTGTTGATAAGCAGGTTTTTTGAAGACTCAATTATTCTGACCGTTTCACTTCGTTTAAAGGCTTCCGCTATCAACCGGTCCCGTTCTATAATAATATTCTGCCGTTCGTTAAACCAATTTTTTAAAGCATATAGTTGATTTAAATCCGGCGTGGCTTCTACTAAATTATTTTTTTTAACGGTTGTATTTTCAATCTCCTTATTTAAGCTTTTTAATTGGTCTTTTGCCTGTTGAATGAGGGGGGCGCCTTTTTTAAGCCCAATTTCTTTTTCCTCCTGCTGCGCGCTCAGTTTTTTGACGTCCGAGATAATTTGCAAGTCTTCGGCTTTCCTTTTAATTTCTCCGCGATTATCAAAATGCGTTCGTAAAATTATCAGCCTGGACTGGGCTTGTTGCAATTTATCGCGCTGAGCGATTAAAGCGGCGTTAAGGATCTCGAAATCGGTTTTATTTTTAGCTATTTCACTTTCCAGATTATTAAATTGGAAAAAAGGGATCTTGAAAAGCTCGACATATCTCAAATAACGTTCCAGCCCTTCCCGCTTTTCAGCAATCGCTTCCGCCTGCGTATTTAAGCGCTCCTGGATTTCCCGGAGCGCGTTTAACTCAACAAATTTTCTGTTGGTCGTCGTCAGCCTTTTCTCTTCTTCCCGGTTTTGTCTTAAATGACCGGCCGATTCTTTAAGTTGGCGGTCCAATTCTGTAGCTTCATTTTCTTTTAAAGACAGCATTTGGACGTCAACGATTCCAATTTGACGGAGGCTCCCTTTTACAAAGTCAATATCGCTTCTGTTTTTTACTTCCAGTGCGTAGACTTTGTCCCACAGGTCATATTGCTCCAGGCGAAAAAGTCGCTTCATCATATCCGTCCTGTCAGACCTGTTCAGTTGTAAAAAATCCTGAAAGCTGTTTTGTGGTAAAATGACCGTTTTCCTGAAATCTTCCATGGTCAGACCGAGCGCTTTTGCGGGATTGAAATCTTCTTTTGGCGTCCAATTTCCTTGTAAGGGTTCGTATTTATAAAAAGCAGTATTAAACGTTTCGACTTTATCAAACTTCTTACGGTTCCTGGACGCTTTAACTTCAGAACGAAACCTTTCACCCCCGGATTCAAACACAAAGTCTATATATAAACTATCCGAATCGAGGTTCATGATGTTATAATTCCTGTTCTCCGTCCTTTTCATTCGCGCCACTTCTCCATAGAGGGCCAGCATGATCGCTTCTAAAATGGTCGACTTTCCGCTGCCTACTTTTCCAAATATGCCAAAAATCGACGCTTCCGTCAATTTCGTAAAATCAATTTCCTGAAGCGTTTTATATGAATAAATACCTTGTAATTTCAAATAAATGGGGATCATAGCGCTATTTGATGGCGGAGAATAACCGTATGCTGAGAACTGTGTTTCAATATATTTACTGACGGCAAGAAACGCTGTTTAAGAAAGACATTCCTTAAAAAGATGTAGAATAGAGGGGGTGGGTTCTTTTTGTTTATGCTCGCGTTTAAAATATTCAATAAATAATTCATCCATCCCTTTATTCGGATCTATGAAAATAGAACCGTTATTTCCCGAAGCATCAGAATTTAGTATTACGGGAATAATATCGGTAATAAAAGGATGGGTCCGGTGCAGTCTTTTTTTAATACCGGCGTCCAGATACTTGTCGGTAACGATGGTTATTTCCACCCAGCAATCTAAATTTTTTTCCAGCCATCCGACCGCCTCGTCTATATCTTCAAAAGAGGCCCGTAATAATTTTTTCCCTTTGGTCAACAGAATACGTCGGCATTGGACGGCTTTCCCCGCTTGGGCGTCGACGACCATCACATATTTTGCCTGGTTTTCTTCAGCATACGAGTAGGAGAGGGGACTTCCGCTATAAACTACAGGGCATGGATCAGAGTCAATTTCCTGCTGTCTGTGAATATGTCCCAAAGCGACATATTGAATGCCGGACGGAATACAACGGCTAAACATGGTTGAAGCGCCTCCCACGTTAAGCGCAGGCTTTTCTTCCTCCAATAGTTCGTCCGGCCTGACGCCGCCTTCTTTCATAAAAAATAAGTGCGCCATTAAAATATTAATTCCTTCAGGATCGCAATACTTTTCTGAGAGTTCTTTCCATTGGGTTTCCATCATTTCTCTCAGGTTTTTTCCTTTCGAGCTGTCGCCTAAATCTTTTTTCAGCCGGTATTCATTGGCGTAAGGGGCTAAAATAACGCGTAATTTTTCAGAAGAAGCCGGAATGCAAACTTCAATAAAACCCACGTCGCATTGAACGATTTTTAATCCGGTTTCTAATTCCAGCAGTTCTGATCTGCTGGAAGGGTAACCGGCAAAAATAATTCCGCATTCGCGGGCTAACGGTTCCGGCGCTTCTATGCGGTCGGCTGAATCATGGTTGCCTGCAATGGCAATGACGGGTCTTTTCCCATTATTAGTCAACCTTTTTAAGGTTTTATACAGCAATTCGACAGATTCGGTCGGCGGGTTATACGTATCGTACAGGTCGCCGGCTATTAAAACAACGTCGGCGCCTTCTTTTTCCACAATTTCACAAATTTCCTGTAAAACTTCTATTTGTTCGGAATGTCGGGAGGCGCCTTTCAGGTATTTGCCTAAATGCCAGTCGGCAGTGTGAAGAATTTTCATAAGAACGCGCGGCGGATAATGATTAAAACCAACAAAAATATATTTTTTGTAGCAAACGGACGAATTATCAGCCTATAAAAATACCGTTAACGATAATTATCGTTAACGGTATTTTTATAGGCTGATAATTCGTCCG
>JBBRMZ010000283.1:0-4759 GCA_038230555.1 Chitinophagales bacterium | reverse complement strand
GATTCACGGTATTTGTTCGACCAATTTGTGGCAATGCTTTGAAAAGCCACAGTAAATCAGTGGAAAGGGGGGCCTTTTATTTTTTTGCAATAAAAGACGTTCCACCCGCCTCCTTCCGCACGCGGATTTGTAAAAGCGCCTCGCTAAAATTATCATATAATGCGAATAATGGGTTAAAAAATCCAAAAAAGGCGCGTAGACGATAGACCCGAAAATCAGAAGCGGACACAAAGGGAGCATAGCCCCTTTTATGCCGTAAATCCGGGCCCCGAAGTCCGTTTATCCTTATTTCCGTCAACCCCTTGAGTCGCATATAAGCCGTATATAAGCCGCACACAAGCCGTATATGCTGCATGTGCGAGTCAGTTCTGACCGTCCACTCCGACACTAGTCAATTTGAGGAGAAGTCAAACTAAAAGGGTCACAAAAGCGCCTTATTCAAAACGGTTTATAGTTGAATATCCAAAAAGGTAGCCCGGCGTCAAGCCGTTTTTGCTGGTTTTTAACCTATTGTTCGTATATATAACCTAAAAATAAAGTCGCTGATGGCTGATAGCTAACGGTTAAAAGCTATTAAACCGCCAATCGGTCGTCTTTATAAATATGAGGGTTTATTTTACTCATTGATTCGATTAAATGATCGATCATTATTTGATCAATGTGCAGATGCGTTACGAACCGAACCGTGTTCGGGCCGAATAAGGAGGCCTTTATCCCGTAATCCGCTATTTGATGAAGGAATATCTGCCCCGTCAACGGCGCTTTGACCTCAAAAATAACGATATTGGTTTTTACGGGGCGCAAGTTTTCCACGTAAGAAAGTTCTTTCAGGGCTTCGCCGATTAGTTTAGCCCGGTCGTTATCCTCTTTTAATCTTTTGACATTGTTCTCCAACGCGTAGACGCCTGCGGCGGCAAGGAAACCCGCCTGACGCATTCCGCCGCCCATCGCTTTCCGGGTACGCCGCGCCTGCTGTATGAAATCCGATTTTCCGATCAGGAGCGAGCCGACCGGCGCGCCCAATCCTTTGGATAAACAAATAGAAATGCTGTCGAAAGGTTCGCCCCATTCCAAAGGCGTTTCTCCCGTTTCTACCAGCGCGTTAAAAATGCGCGCGCCGTCAAGGTGTAGTTTCAATCCTTTTTGCCGGCACAGCGCCGCGATCGGTTTCACTTGTTGTAAATTATAAAAGCTGCCTCCTCCGTGGTTGCAGGTGTTCTCTAAAACCACCAAAGAACTAAACGCAGTCCAGTCGGCTTTTGGACGAATAGCTTTTTCGACCATGCCGGCGTCCACAATTCCATACTCTCCCCTTAACAGGTTGACGCCTACGCCGGAATGAAAAGCGTAACCGGCTACTTCAGATTGATAGATATGTGATTTTTCGTCGCAGATCACTTCATCCATCGGCTTTGTATGACATTTTATCGCAATTTGGTTGGTCATCGTACCGCTGGGACAAAACAGCGCGGCGTCTTTTCCAAACATGGCCGCCGCCAATTCTTCCAGCCGGTTGACGGTCGGATCGTCGCGAAATACGTCGTCGCCGACTTTTGCCTGAAACATGGCGTTCAACATTGCGGGCGTAGGCTGCGTGACCGTATCTGAAATAAGGTTAATAATGGACATAATATGGACGTATTAACGCGTTTTGGAAATTGTTTTAAAATAAGCGCGGGCGTTTTTCTACTTACTGCATTCTATTTTTACCTTCGCTTAACTGATCTGAAAATATACCGGCAAATATAATCATAAAGATAATTTTAAACAGCCAGCTTAATTTTCTTATGCGGTACTTTTTTCTTTTTAGCGGTTTAACCCTCGCTTCGATTATTTCTGTCGCGCCAAAGCTCTTTTATGCGGGGCTTTCGCCCTCAAAACCAACCTCGCCGCGTGAAGCTTCCGTTCCCTGGGGCTATTTTGCGCATAAGCGCATCAACCGGCTCGCGGTTTTTACTTTGCCGGCCGCAATGACTCCGTTATATAAAACCAATATTGAGTATCTAACCGCACATGCCATAGATCCCGATAACCGGCGTTTTGTTAACCCCAACGAAGGGTTTTATCACTATATCGATCTGGATAAATATGACTATTATCCGGCGGACTGGATCGACGCGCTGGCTCAATATACCGCTATTTACTTAGTAACCGATAAAAACGACACGCTGGCCCTTACCGGGCGCTTGACCGTAAAAAAATATAAAAGAGATTATTATTTCAAAAGCAAAGCCGTCAAAAAACTATTTGGACGGGATTCTATCGTGGTGGCTGATAGTTTTTACCGGAAATTTATTTATTATAACATTCTGAAAAACTATTACAAGCCGGATTGGATTGTTCCTGCCGACAGCCTTAAAAATTTATTCAGGAAAGAACGGCTGAACTTAACCGGCATAAAAAGCGCATTCGCCAAAGACGAAATAACGCCTTTTGGCGTCCTCCCTTATCACCTGAACCAAATGCAAAAAAATCTGACGGAAGCGTTTATTCAGAAAGATCAACATAAGATCCTGAAACTGAGCGCGGAAATTGGGCATTACCTGGCAGACGCGCACGTTCCGCTCCATACCACGCTGAATTACGACGGCCAGTTAACCCATCAGGAAGGAATTCACGCTTTTTGGGAAAGCCGTATTCCACAACTTTTTGCCGACGATCATTACGACTTTTGGGTCGGTCAGGCGAATTACATCGATAGTACGCGGATATTTTTTTGGAAAGTTGTCCGCGAGAGCCACCGCCTGGTAGAACCCACTTTGCAAATGGAAAAAGAAGCGCGGCGCTTATTTCCATACAACCAGCAATTTAGCGCCGACGTCAAGACTGGGACCGGAGGGAAAGCGCAGTCGGCAGAATATGCTAAATTATATCAGGACAAATTAAACGGCATGGTTGAAAAAAGAATGCGCGACGCCATCCTCGCGGTTGGGAGCGTCTGGTACACCGCATGGGTCGACGCCGGACAACCGGATCTGAAAAACCTGGAGGCTAAGCCGATTGTCAATCAAAAGCCGGATACCCTGGCCGATTTCAGCGATAGTTTAAAATCCACAATGATCGGCAGGCATGAATGAAAAGACCGAAGCGGCGTCTTCAAAAAATAAAGCCGATTACATCCAATTTAGCGCCGCCGCGCCAGGCCTGATGATCTATATGCTACCCTGGTGGCTGGACGCCGTTGCCGGTCCCGCCAACTGGGACGTCTCCTTGTGCAGGAGTAATACGGGAGAAATTATGGGCGCCCTACCCTATTGCATGAAAAAAAAATACGGAATAAACATGATCATTATTCCGTATTTAAGTCATTTTTGCGGGCTGTGGATACGTCCGTCCGTCGATGAAAAATTGCACCGGCGCTATGGTTACGTCAAAAAAATTCTTGCGGACCTAATCGCGGGGCTGCCGGACGCGCATTTTACGCTCCAAAAATATCATTACGATTTACTGGACGCGCAGCCTTTTTACTGGAAAGGTTTTACGACGTCGATCCAATATTCCTACCTGATCGAGGACCTGACCGACCTTAACCAGGTTTTTTTTAATTTCAGCGGTTCTTTAAAAAATGAGATCCGGGCGGCGGCAAAAGTAGTCCGGGTGGAAACCCAGGACGACGTGGAGCCTTTCCTCAAACTACAGGAAATGACCTTTGAAAAACAAGGCATGAAAAATCCCGTTCCGCTGGAAATATGGAGGAGGCTCGACGCCGTACTAAAAGAAAAAAATAAGCGGGTTATATATTACGCCCGGGATTTACAGACCGGCGAGCTGCATTCGGCGCAATATATACTCAAAGACGATAAAGTCGCTTACGGTTTGGGGCAGGGAAACGACCTGAAATACCGTCATACGGGAGCAGGAAAATTGCTTTTGTGGCAGGCGATCCAGGACGCGGCGCAATGGGCAAACGTTTTTGATTTCCGGGGAAGCATGCTGCCCGGCGTCGAACCCGTATTCCGGTCTTTCGGCGCCAAGCAAACGCCGTTTATAAAAGTTTTCAGGGCGCGCAATACCTTCTACAAATTGTTAAACGTTTTTTTGAATATATCCGGCTAATGAATTATTACCAATACAAAATCCTGATCGCGCCGGAACTGGCAGAAGTTCTTTTAGCCCTGCTATCTGAATTAGATTTTGAGTCGTTTGAAGAAACGCCGGAAGGTTTCAACGCCTATATAAAGGAAAGCATGGATTCCGTCGATATGGATAGCGCTGTCCGCGATTATCAGGCTCGGTTTAATTTTCAATATACTAAGTCTATTATTCCGCATCAGAATTGGAATGAACTTTGGGAATCCAATTTTGAACCTTTGCGCATCGAAAATTATATCAATATCCGGGCGGATTTCCATCCTCCGGTAAAAGACGTGCGGTTTGATTTGCTGATTAATCCTAAAATGGCATTTGGGACCGGGAAACACGCGACTACTTATATGATGATGCGCGCGATGGAAATGGAAGATTTTCAGCAAAAAAAAGTTTTTGACTACGGCTGCGGTACGGGCGTTCTGGCCATTCTCGCTTCCAAATTAGGCGCCCTAACGGTAGACGCCCTGGATATTGATATTTTATCCGTTGAAAATACGATGGAGAACGCGGTCGTTAATCATGCAGCAAATATTCATACGTATCATGGCGATCTTGGAACGCTTGCGCATAAAAATTATGACGTTGTATTGGCAAATATTACCCGGAATATAATTTTGGCTTCTTTACCGTCGTTATATGAGCGGCTAAGCGACGGCGGATTATTATTAAT
>JBBRMZ010000282.1:0-4808 GCA_038230555.1 Chitinophagales bacterium | reverse complement strand
GTCAAACTCCGACTGCTTAAAAAATAAGCGAACCATCACCGGCGAGGCTGGTTGCGCGCTCAAATTAAAACAATAATTCCGGTCCATAAAAGGATTATGGCCTGTAGGCGACCGCCGGACTGCGCCTTGGTTCACATAAATAGAGGCGTCGGTCATGTTGACGTCCTGCGATTGCGGATTAATTTGGGCCACCAGCCCTTTTTCATTAGCCACCCTGTTCCAATTGTTCTGATTTATGACGGGATTGGTAATAGTTTGAGTAACATTGGTCGTCCCGGTCCATATTACCTGTGGGAAATCTGTGCACGCGTTATTTTGACAGATCTGGCCGGCTGAATTACATAAACTGCCATTCTTACCTGAAGCAGCATAAACGCAATTTTGACCGTAATAATCACACGCTCTACCTCCGTCGCCACCCGGAGCGCCGCAATAAAGCGCATTACCCCCTTTTCCTGCTGTTTGTGTGCCGACGCTGCCCTCAACCCCGTCTAATCCATATCCAGAAGCCGTACTTCCGCCGGAACAATTAAATATCCCTCTCCCCTGCCCTTTGGTTCCGGCTGCGCCTCCAAAGCCGCTCCCTCCGGAAGCGCCGCCGAAGTCTCCGTTCCCTCCGTCGCCGCCAAACGCATTTCCTGAAGAACCGCCGTTGCCGCCGTTGCCGCCGCCTGAGCCGCCTGAGCCGCCAACCCAGCCTTGGCCGCCGTTTCCTGCATAAGCATGTCCTCCAAAACCATACATACTTTCCGCCCCTTTTCCTCCAATCGCGCTTCCGCCGTTTCCGCCATTTCCGCCAATGGTTGGGGTGCACCCGCAACCGATAGCTGAACCATCCCCGCCGGGGCCGCCGCCGCCAGCATTCCCTCCTCTTGCGCCTCCTGCATCAGTAGAAGATGGAGTTCCGTCGCCTCCTCTTGCATTCCCGCCATTCCCTCCATTTCCAGCGTTACCGCCGGGAATGCCGTCAGAGCAATGATCCGACGAGCCGGATCCCCTTCCTCCAGTACCGCCGTTTCCGCCAAACGAAGTCGCGCTGGATATGCTTTGTTGGTCGCAGTCTCCGCCATTTCCGGCATTTCCACCGCCAAGAAGTCCGTTTGCGCCGGTTTCTCCGCAAACCAAATAATTAAAGAAAACAGCCGAACCTCCGTTGCCGCCGTCTCCTCCGTCCCTCTTAGCAAAACATCCTCCCCCCCCGTTACCGCCGTCGCCATGAATGTCCAGTTTACGTATAAAGGATTGCGTCGGTTTTTGGGAAATCGTATAAACAGAACCTCCATCGCCTCCATTCCATCCATTCAATCCATTACCGCCATTTCCAATGCGTATTTTTCCATTTACGATGACTTGCATTGCTATTAGTATCAAACTACCGCCGTCGCCGCCTGAAAAATCCTGTTTAGTTTTCAATAGATTGCTTGGGCGAATACTGCTGCCTCCATATTTGTGCTCGTTTGGAAGTGTGTTCAGCGCTAAAATATTATTTGCCAATTGATTGGCTCCGTCGCCTCCGTCGCTGAGCTCTATATCGCCGTTAATGATGATCGCGCCAAGCGATTGAATAACCAGATTCTGACCGGAACGATTATCGGCTATCTTTTTACCGATAATGTTGCCGTCAATATAGACGTCGTTCTCGCTCATTACAAATAAGTCGTCTTCAAGAACCAGGTTTTGACCTTTAGGTACAGAAAAAGACTGGGTGAAAACGGGGCCTCTCTTTTGTTTTTGAACATTCAGAATAGGTGTTTTACCGGTCAGATATACCTGGTTAGCTGCTTTGGCTTCGTCAAAAATTGCTTTAATTTGGCGGTTTTGCGTCCATTTGTTTTCACAGTCAAATTCAGACCAAATCCGGGAGATTAGAGCGGCTTTTTGCTGGACAGGAGTTTGAGCGACAAGGCGAACGCAGCTAAAACACAAAAGAATTAAGTAAATCTTGTTTTTCATAAAATAAACAGTTTATAAGTACTAAAATAGTAAGGAATGCAATCAGGAAGGCTAAAAACAGCAGGCTATTAATTATCCAGAATTAGTCGGATGCACATGACGCACAAAATTAGCCCTTAATAAAATGCATACCAAAAAGAAGGCAGCTAACTTTTGTTAGTCCCCTTCAACTTATTGATCGCCTCCGTCCGGTTGGAAACGTCCAACTTTTCATAAATTTTATGCGCTTTTTGTTTGACGTTCCCCAGGGTTACATTCATGCGGTCGGCCACTTCTTTATAGAGCAGACCTTCGGAGAGTAGGTTCATCGCTTCCGATTCCCGGGCGGTTAATTTGTTGTTCTGCATGATTTAGTTTTTTAGCGTGAGTAAATTCCTTCGTCTTCAATAGGCCATTACAGGGTAGGTGGAAAAAGTTACTATTATTGCGAATTTGTTTTCCGGTTAATAAAAAATGAAGCGGCATGGGGCTTCCTTTATAAATCTATAAAAACCAGACCCCTGGGCTTTTTGCCATCCACCACAATAAAAAAGAGGCGATAGAAATAATTTTCTATCGCCTCCCGCAGGCATAAAATATGTAGCGGCGCTATTTTATTTAATGGGCGCCATATCCCCCACCCCGATAAACCCCGCCCAAAAGAACGGGTGCGCGTTCGGAGGACTGTTTTTGGCGATAAAACTCAATTTCGCGTCGCGTAACGCAGCGTCCTTTGGCTGTCCTTTTTTCAGGTTTTTGTAAAAAAGCAGCATCAGGTCTTTGGTTTTCGCGTCATTGACCGACCACAGGGAAGTAACGATGGATTTCGCGCCCGCGTACGCAAAAGCGCGCGCAAGACTAATGACGCCTTCGCCGCGCTGCAATTTGCCGATCCCCGTTTCACAAGCCGAGAGCGTCACGAGGTCGGCGTTCAGCGCCATATTATACAGATCGCGCGTATAGACCAGCCCTTTATCCAGGCTGTCTTTCCGGGGCGCGAAAGCGAGGTAAGAATAATCGCCCGCGTGGTCGTCCGCCTTTCCATGCGTCGCCAGGTGAAGGATGCGCGCCGAAGGCGCCGTTTCCATAAATTTTTGTTCCGTCGCTTCTTTGCCGGTAATCGCTTCGCCGCCGAGCGATTTGGCAATTCGATAAGCCTCTTCGCCGCTGTTATGCAGCGGCGTCAAGTCGCGCCGCATCGCGACGTCGTCGGCAAATGTTTTTGCCAGACCGGTTGTGTCGGCGTCATAAAACGGCGCGTAGGCGATGATGAATTTAGCTGGCTCGACGCGGTGTTTTTTTTGCTTCATTTCCCGTAGCAGCGTGGCTGAAAAAGAATAACTGAGATTGTGGTCGCACAGCAAATAGGCGTGGTCTTGGAAACGGAAAGCTTTTTCGGGCTTTTTGGTCAGCAGCGCTTCAAACGGCAGGTAGTTCAACACGCCGTCTGGCACGATCACCACGTCTTCAGAAAGCTGGTTTTTGAACGGCAGGACCAGTTTTTCATACAACCGGAAAGCCATATCAGCATAAACGTCCGATTTTAATTGAAAACTGTCGGCGCTTAGCGACGTCCGAAAGGATTTGACCCACTCGTCGAGCGGAAAGTCTTTTTTGATTTCAAAGCTTTTAAAATACTCCGGCTTTGCTACAAAAGCGTAAATAGCGGTATCCCCTACAAAATATTCAACCAGAGTTTGACGGGGTTGTAAAACTTGTTTCTGGAGTTCTTCTAAAGATACAATGCTTCGATCCAACCGGACGCGATAATATTCAGGATAAGTTTTTTCCAAATCTCGCTTCTGTTTATCCTGATTATTATTCAGATCCACCAGATCTCTACTCATCCGTAGATAAACGGAATCAAGATCGCTTTTTCCCGCGTCTCTTAATGCCTGCCTTTTTTTCTCTGTGGCGTCAATTTTATTTTGAATATATTTTAATTGCTGAACTAAGGAATCGGGTACTTTTGATTTGAGAAAAGCGGCATTTTCTCTCATTATTTCATTCAGGCGCAACGTTTTCGAGCACTCGGCAAAGTTAAATGCTTCTGTTTCGTTAGGAGCCGTTGCGACGGCAATAGTATACGCGTCGAAAGCGCCTTCTGCAATATTAGACTTGGAATTCAAATAACGGGTTTGATCCTCCAAATACCCCATCGCGTTTAAGTAATATTGAGCATACTTTTGCGCTTCCACAGCGTATGACGCTTCCCGGTTTTTTAAATATAATCTATAATAATTGCCTGCCGTCTCATATAAAGCTTCGCTTGCCAATCTTGGATTATTGGTTGTCCCAAAATAGCCGCCATCGGAGTAGTTATAGGCATAAAGGGATTTTTTATACCATTCAATTGCTTTTAAGTAATTATTTTGACGGAACTGGTTAAAACCAAGGTTATGATAAGTAACGGCAAGCTCCTGACTTTTATCGGTCAACGCTTTCTTTTCGATGGCTAACGCATATAAATATAGGGAATCTGCCGGAAGGTAATCGCCAGTTTCGGAATAAAAATTTCCATAGTCGGTTAAAAGAGGCGCTAACGGGCCGCTTTCGCCGGTTAGTGCGCGCCGGGTCTCGATGGCTTTTTTATAATAAAAATGAAGACTGTCTCTTATGCTTAATTTTCTATAAGCGCCGGCCAGGCCCTGGTAACCGGCAACCAATACATCGGCGTTATTCTTACGGGCGTCATATAATTTTATTGCAGAATTGTAAGCGTTAATCGCTTTCTTACTTAGATTCAAATTAGAAGTGCAACTTTTGGGCTATAAAAGATAGGTCAGTTGTCGTACCTGCCTACCTTTGCTTCGCCAAAAGTTGAAAGATGACAAAGTACAAGCAACTGACCCAGGCGCAAAGATATGAAATACAAT
>JBBRMZ010000281.1:0-4814 GCA_038230555.1 Chitinophagales bacterium | reverse complement strand
CTAAAACCAGAACGCTGAGCCTTGAAAGAGTGTTCAACGGCTAAGTTTTAAATGATGAATTATGAATGATGAATTATGAATGATGAATTATTATTTATAATTTTTAGATAATATTTAAGTAAGAATATTTAATAATTAGGGTTATGAGTAAGGTAAGAGTTACGCAGATAAAAAGCGGGATCCATCGACCAAAAGATCAAAAAGATACTTTGTCGGCGCTGGGTATCCGCAAAATGAACCATACGGTGGAGAAAGAAGTTACCCCGCAAATTATGGGGATGATTAAGAAAGTGGCTCATTTAGTCAAAGTGGAAGAAGTGGCCTAAATAATTGCGGCATTTTTTTAGACGGCATAAATCATTTATTGATTTTTATCGTATAAAAGAGACCGTCGCCCTTTTTATTTATTTTAAGATATTAAGTTAAGCAACGATACAATGGAATTACATACGCTCAGACCGGCTGCAGGAGCGGTCAAAAAAGTAAAAAGAATAGCTCGCGGAGAGGGATCAGGACATGGCGGAACGGCTACGAGAGGTCATAAAGGGGATAAAGCCCGTACAGGTCATAAAAATAAACGCAACCATGAAGGGGGACAGATGCCTCTACAAATGCGTTTGCCAAAAAGAGGGTTTAAAAATATTAACCGCGTAGAATACGTGGCTTTTAATTTAGACCGTCTTGAATCGTTGGCTGAAAAACACAATGTTGAAATGATTGACTTTGATTTTTTGATGAGTCATCACCTGGTAAGTAAAACTGATAAAATAAAAGTGCTGGGCGGCGGAGAGCTTACCCGGAAACTGGAAATCAGGGCGCATGGTTTTTCTGAAAAAGCAAAAGAGAAGATCGAGGGCTTAGGCGGCGTCATTAGCCTTGTATAACTAAGTAGCAATTAGCTTTTAGCCGTTAGCTGCGTAGTTTTTAATGTGGCGACCAATAGGGTATTAAAAAATAATAGCGGCGTTTATTTTTATACAATTACTTTATTATAAATGAATAGGATATCAGCCACGTTTAAAAATATCTGGAGCATACCGGAATTAAAGAATCGGATCATCTATACTTTTGGGTTACTCATGGTATACCGGTTCGGGTCTTTTGTTCTGTTGCCGGGCGTCGTTCCGTCTGTTCTGGAAAACGCGAGTAAACAAAGGGGGGCGAACGACCTTTTGGGTTTGTTGAATACTTTTACCGGCGGCGCATTTAATAAAGGTTCCATTTTTGCTTTGGGCGTTATGCCCTATATCACCGCGACCATTATTATTCAATTATTGGGTTTTGCGGTTCCTTATTTTCAAAGATTGCAGCAGCATGAAGGAGAATCAGGCAGAAAGAAAATTAATCAGTTGACGCGTTTGTTGGCTGTAGCCGTCACGTTGGTACAGGGCAGCGGATATCTGTCTTTTATTACGCACCAAAAAGCGGTGGCTCCAAATTTATCGACTTCGGTTTTTTGGTTTACAGGGATTTTGGTATTGACGGCGGGAACGATTTTCGCTATGTGGCTCGGCGAGCGGATCACAGAGAAAGGTTTAGGAAACGGAACGTCGTTTATTATTATGTCCGGGATTATTGACGCATTGCCGGGGGCCTTGGTTTTTGAATGGACGTCGCAGAACTCTATATTATTTGTTTTAGAAATGGCGGCTTGGTTTATGGTTATTATGGCCACTATTATTATTATTCAGGGGGTGCGAAAGGTTCCGCTTCAATTTGCCAAACGGATGATAGGCCGAACGGGTTCGGCAGGCGTGCCAAGCGCCGGGAATCGAGATTATTTACCGATCAAAGTGAACGCGGCCGGGGTAATGCCGATCATCTTTGCGCAGGCGCTGATGTTCTTGCCGGCAACCGTCGGGCAGTTTCTTTCCAAGAACGACGCGGTCTCTCACCCGATCTTACGGTCTCTACAGGATTATACTTCTCCGTTATATAATGTGATTTATTTTTTGCTGGTCGTGATTTTTACGTATGTATATACCGCTTTAATTGTTAATCCTCAACAATATGCGGAATATTTAAAGCGACAGAACGCATTTATTCCAGGGGTTAAACCCGGAAATAATACGGCGGATTATATTGACTCCGTTACTACCCGGATCACTTTGCCAGGTTCTATTTTCTTAGGATTTATCTCTATCCTTCCGGGGATAGCCGCTTTATTTGGTATTAAATCCGGGTTTACTCGATTTTTTGGAGGCACATCCATCTTAATTATGATTGGGGTTATCTTAGATACCTTACAGCAAATAGAAAGCTATTTACTGTTGAAAAAATATGACGGATTAGTAAAATCCGGCAGACTTCAAGGCAGAGTAGGAGGTGTTGGGATGGTTGTCGGCGAGGGAAGCGCGCTCTAATATAAAAAGTTCTTTATTTAATTGCCGGAATAGGAAATGGTTTATTGTAAGACGGACGAAGAAATAGAATTAATCAGGCAGAGTTGTGTATTGGTTTGTCAGACAATTGCTCATGTTGGCTCCATGTTGAAACCCGGAATAAACGGGAAAATGCTGGACGAAGAAGCGGAAAAATTTATTCGCGACCATCAGGCCGAGCCCGCTTTTAAAGGATATAAAAATTATCCGAATACACTAACACTTTCCATCAACGAGCAGGTAGTACACGGAATACCGAGCGAAACCATCCTGAAAGAAGGGGATATTGTTTCGGTAGACTGCGGAACATTTATGAACGGGTTTTGCGGCGACGCGGCATATACTTTTGCTTTGGGAGAAATACCTGCCAATGTAGCGGATTTACTTAGGGTAACTAAAGAAAGTTTATTTAAAGGAATAGAACAGGCAATAGCAGGGAAAAGGATCGGCGATATAGGATATGCCGTTCAGGATTATTGCGAACGCAAACACAGATACGGAGTAGTAAGAGATTTGGTGGGTCACGGACTGGGTAGAGAAATGCACGAAGAACCGGAAGTGCCAAATCATGGTAAACGGGGTTCAGGTCCGGTTATGTATAACGGCTGGGTTTTGGCGATAGAGCCAATGGTAAATATGGGAACAAAAGATGTGATCCAATTGAACGACAAATGGACGATCGTTACCAGAGACCGGAAGCCCTCAGCCCATTACGAGCATACCGTTGTAGTAAGAAAGCATAAAGCCGATATACTATCTGATTACAGTTTCATAGAGGAAGCAATAAAAAATAACGGAGAATTGATGCAAATCTGAAAAATAAATCCGATATTTGCCCTCCAAAATTGAAATATGGCAAAACAAGATTTGATTAAACAGGACGGCGTTATTGAAGAAGCGTTGTCCAATGCGATGTTCCGGGTAAGATTAGAGAACGACCATCAAATAATAGCCACGATTTCAGGAAAAATGAGGATGAATTATATTCGTATTTTACCAGGCGATAAGGTTTCCGTTGAAATGTCGCCCTACGATTTATCGAAAGGCAGGATCATATACAGATATAAATAGGAATAATGAATTATGAATGATGAGTTATTTCTCAACATTTTTATATTAATTAGAAAAGATTTTTAAAATATAGATTATGAAAGTTAGAGCGTCCATTAAGAAGCGGTCGGCAGATTGTAAGATCGTTCGAAGGAAAGGAAAATTGTACGTAATCAACAAGAAGACCCCAAAGTATAAACAGCGTCAGGGTTAATTTCTTTGTCCGATTGGCGCTTCCGGTATTATCCGAAATAGCGCTTGTTATATTATAACTATTATCACATCATAATTATTAGGAAATGGCACGTATTGCGGGCGTAGATTTGCCAAGAAATAAAAGAGGCGTTATAGGATTGACCTATATTTACGGAGTAGGCAGTTCTTCGGCTACCGAGATATTGGAAAAAGCGGGCGTAAGCGAAGATACAAAAATATCCGACTGGTCGGACGAGAATATAAAGCAAATTTCCAGGATTGTTGGCGAAGATTTTAAAACTGAAGGCGAACTTCGTTCGGAAGTGCAACTGAGTATTAAACGGTTGATGGACATCGGATGTTACAGGGGATTGCGTCACAGGAAAGGTTTACCTGTTAGAGGGCAACGGACGCGTACAAATGCGCGTACCAGAAAAGGACGTCGCAAAACTGTCGCAAATAAGAAGAAAGTCACAAAATAATAATGAATGATGAATGATAAATTACGCTTTTTAAATTTATTATAAATTCACATTCATTTAAAGTTTTAAGTTGTCGAAATATTCCGTAGGGATTTAGCAATATAATATTTATTATGGCAAAAGCAGTTAAGAAAGTTAAGAAAAGGAAAGTGATCATTGGCGCAGAAGGGCTGGTTTACGTGCAGGCAAGTTTTAATAATATCATTGTTTCATTAGCAAATAAGCAGGGCCAGGTAATTTCCTGGGGTTCTGCAGGTAAAGCGGGTTTCAGGGGTTCTAAAAAAAATACGCCCTATGCAGCGCAGGTTGCAGCAACGGACGCCGCCAAGGTCGCCTTTGAAGCGGGAATGCGCTCTGCGGAAGTTTATGTAAAAGGACCAGGTTCAGGCCGGGAAGCCGCCATACGCGCGGTTGACGCGGCAGGAATTAAAGTTTCGATCATCCGCGATATTACGCCTGTTCCGCACAACGGCTGTCGTCCGCCTAAAAGAAGAAGAGTATAAATTTTGCTTTTTTTCATAAAAAAGAAGATTAGTCTGAATCATTCATATCAATAATAATGGCAAGATATACCGGACCCACCTCAAAGAAAGCCAGAACTTTCGGAGAAGCAATTTTTGGTTTTGATAAAGCGTTTGAGCGTAAAAAATATCCTCCCGGACAGCATGGGACGACTAAAAGAAAGAAACAACGGTCAGATTATGCT
>JBBRMZ010000280.1:0-4822 GCA_038230555.1 Chitinophagales bacterium | reverse complement strand
GGGATGGCGCCGACATAAGCGTTGCCGGCGCAGGTCGCGCCGTCGGACTCCCAGCCAAACTCGGAAGCGTAGAGATCGGATGCCCCCAGCGGGTTGTCCATGATCCACCTCGACGCGTTCCGCGTATACAAAAAAGTGGACGATTTGGCCAGGTTGCCGATCGCTTTTTCAGGATACGCCAGCAGTTTTTCCCCCGACGCCAGATCGGCGCTGTACGGATGGGTATTGAAGCCGGATAATTTTGCCCGTTGATCGCTCCGTACCCGGGTTTGCACATAATTATATAAAACGCCAAACGGCGTCGGC
The DNA here is from genome assembly GCA_038230555.1 of Chitinophagales bacterium. GTDB lineage: Bacteria > Bacteroidota > Bacteroidia > Chitinophagales > Saprospiraceae > JAAFJT01. The sequence continues at coordinate 4,516 of JBBRMZ010000280.1, read as the reverse complement.
GTCGTTTCGTCGTGGTTGGCCTGGAAGGCGGCGGTGATCAGTTTGATCCGGTTGGCCGGGTCTAAAGCGTAGTAACTATCCATCCCTTCGATAAAACCCTGCAAAATGGCCTGATAGACGCGCGGGTCTTTATAAGCGTAAGGCTCGTTGCCAACGTCCAGTACGTCGACCAACCGGTTGCAACTGGCGCAGTCCGATTTTTTTGGAGCGTAGACGCGGGCGAACATCATGGCGTACGCTTTTGCGTTCAATTGTATGGCGCTCAGTCCGGCGGCGCTTTGTAGGGTATTATTGCCGTTCAGGCTCAAAGAATCGGCGTCTCCTCCCCATTCGGCGGCGCTGAACCAACCGTTTGGATAGCCATGGCCGTTTGGATTTTCCCGAAATTGACCGCCGATGACGTTTAGGGTTGCATGGACGCCGTTGAAATCCGGCAGCGCGTTTTTATAATAATCGTAAATGACCTTTACATGATTATAATTGATGTTCATGTAATTTTCATACTGGTTCAGGTAGGCGCCGGCGGGACGCTCTTTCAAAACTACGGCCCCATTGGATACTTCAGGATAGACGAATTTTGAGGCGACTTTTCTCGACGGGTCATAGTTTTGGGTAGTCGCCGTGTTGTTATCGGCATTAACCAGGAACAACAAATTACTATTGATTCCGAGGTTGCCTTTGGGAATTTGTTCGCTTGAGGGCCTTGAATCGTTTTGGGAGCCGGGAGCGGGATTAAATCCGTTGTGAAAAAAGTCCTGGTTGGAGGCTAAAAAGATCCGGACATTGGAAAAAATATCCTTCATGCCTTTGAGGGAACCGTTGACAATCCCCGGCGTCAGCGAACGCGGATCGGCGGAGAGCGAACCTTCTCCGGCATTCATATTGACTTCCATCATCTGATAGAAAGTGGGAATCTGGGCGGCGTCGCGGTAAAAATTGACGGCGCTTTTTTCTTCCGGGATTCCCTTCACCAACAGCGGGTCTAAACTTTTTGAATTGGCGTCGTTGTTGGGCGTTTGCGCTAAAGCTCCGTTCGTTATGAATAACGCTGCGGCGACCAATCGGGTAAGAAATCTTTTTTGGTTAAAATGGTAAGTAGTTTTCATCAATTGCAGATTCGATGTTTAAATGGTTAAAGCATAAGGCTGACGCAAACAGCGGTACGCTATTTTTCGCGGAGAATCGTAAACGGGGAAATCCGAAACTGGCGCGGTGCGGTTATAATAATTATAGCTGCGCGGACGCAGTTTGAAAAACCTGAGGGATAAGGGGGAAGAGAGAAACGGATTCTGTCAGGGAGGTAAAGAGTAATTTTCGGTTCACGCGTTTTTACGCGGCCGGATTAACGGAATAAAAGACGGCTATTATTTATAATGCCGGCTATACGCTAAATCTGGTATTTTTTTCCATGCAGATATCAGGCCAAAAATAAGCGGTCGTTCTGTTTTTCAAAGAAAGCGTTCTTATCCGTCTATATACAACGGTAAAAAAAAGCGACCTCCGTTTAACCGGACGCCGCTTGTTTATTGCTCGCGTTCATTCAGGATTCACAAAAATCTTCATAACAATACTTCATATTGTTATACTTTGTTGAGAAAACATCATCCCATGCACGCAACTAAATTTATTTTCTGGATAATATCTAATGATTTACCACGATTTTCTTAACTCCCTGCCCGTCCGCAAAAGAAAACCAAATAAAATATACACCATTGACCAACCCGTCGACGTCTATTTGATATATGTTCAATTTGGTTGAAGGAATAGTTTTCACAAATGCTCCCGTTACATTAACTATCTTAATTTCCTTTAGCTCTGTAGCAATGTTTTCGTTGAGTAAAATGAATAATTGATCGCTGACTGGATTGGGAAAGATTTTGATAAGGCTAACATAGCTTATATTCTTCGAGGGAGTAATGCAGTTAGAACCATATTGAAAGTAACGACTATTTGAAAAACAATTCATTCTCCAGTACCATTCAAAAGCGGAAAATATGATAGGATATAATGGAGTCCTAATACTTCCTATTCCTTCAACCCATACATCTGTATTTCCCACTAAATAATCAGGGTGATTACCATAAGTTGCCCGAACCTTTAAAATTTTTCTTTTTTGACCATAAATATCCATTGAATCCACTTTTTCAATTACGACTTTCACTCTTCCATAGGGCTCTAAATAATTTACTATACTATCCCCAACGTTCAGATTAAAATTATATAAAATAATATCGTTAGTAGAACTTCCGTATTTGGCGTCAAAACTACAAGCGTTATATTTTCCTATATATAAAATATTCCCCAAACTATCCAAGCGCATGGCGCCTTGATAAACAGTATCTTTATAATAAAATTTTTGATATTTAAAGTGATTTATGACCGTATCGGATTTATAACTAAATCCCTCATAGCATTCAGAGGGGATTCGATTAGGGCTATAAAAATATGCCACCCACTGGTTAGTGGTATCCAAAAATAAAATCGGATGCTGCTCATAACTATAATGGTAATTTAAACTTAATATTACAATAAACATCTTCGCTTTCATATTAATCAGATTTTTAATTAAAAAATTAAAGACGTTTGTAAGGAATTTTTCTTTAAATCTACTACCGATAAATTATTTACTAATCACAATTTTTTTTACTATTTTATTAGTTATAGCGTCTAAGACGACTAAGTAAAAACCATTGGAAATATCAGCAACACTAAACACTTTTTCATAATGCCCTTTTTCAAAAGCGCTTAATGGAATAAATTCTTTAACAATCTTCCCCGATATATCAGAAGCGAAAATCTTTAAAGTAGTACTCCTCACTAAATCGAAGGAAATATTTATTTGATTAACAGTCGGAGAGGGATAAACATTTAAAATCAAATCTTTAAGCCCATTTATTGTATATGTTTTAATATTAATATTTTCGGGTTTAGTATTTGAACGCTCTTTCCCTCTTGTAGTAAAAGTGCGCAAGAATATCTATATGAAGCTGAAAATTCCGTTTCCAAAGCTACATTTAATCCCGGATTTAAAGCGATGGGGGGTGTCCTTTATTCAGCAAAAGAAAATATACGACGAAATAAGTCAAAATCTCGAGGGATTTCGTAAAATTCAGGAAGATCAGCGGGCTAAAACATCGGCGGCAGCGGACAATGTTATTCAGGAGAATGAAACGGTGAACACGGGTAAAAAATATGAACAATATGAAAAGGATATTAACCGTATCTATTTATACACCATTGCCAATGATATTTTTACCTTCACCGATGCGCAGCGCCAGGTTATAGATAAAATAGCCGCCGAATGCCCTTTTACGGCTGGTACGGCGGTATTAAAAGCCCGCTCCCTGCAGAACAGCTATAGGCAAGTCAGGTATGACGACGAAAAAAATTGCGGCGTTAAAAAAGCCAAAGAACTGGCGGTCGCCGCTTTTGCCGCAACGTCAGTTAAATTATTTCCCAATCCCACGACGGGGATTGCGACGTTGGAATTCGATAATGCATTGAAATCGAAAGGAACGCTTAAGATTTATGACTTGACGGGAAAAGCTGCGGCGACTTTTACGCTGCCGGAAGGGACAAGTTCTTACTCGCCAAGTATTTCGCATCTGCCTACTGGAATGTATATGTGTAAACTTTGGGAAGGCGAAACGCCGGTTTGGGCGGATAAATTGATTATTTTAAAGAAGTAATTTCAAAACTTAAAGCGGTATGGGTATGCGGCGAGTTTGCATGCCCATACCGCTTTTTAATAATTTGACATGAAAATTCTAATCCTCCTCATTTGCTGTTGTTTTGTTCTCCATGATTGTGCGGCACAAAAAAATGATTACGTCTGGTTACTTGGATACAATGATCATGATAATGATACCATTATGGGAACTAAAATTGATTTTAATTACAGCCCGCCCAGAATAACCAATCACCGAAGGAATCTAAATTTTTTGATAGCCGCCAATTCCAGCATTTGCGACGACAGCGGAACGCTGCAATGCTACACCAACGGGGTGAACGTTATGAATAACGCCGACCAGCTCATGCAAAACGGTTATCATTTACTGAACTGCGACACTGCTTACGGATGTTATCCGGCGCAGGGCGTGCTAACGCTCCCTTTCCCCGGCGCGCCCCGTAAATATGTCATGCTAATGGAACAGTATTTTCAAAAACCGATTCCCGGAGCCGGGCTTGATACATTTTTATATGTTGGAGGCGGTTTTCCTTTAACCTATAATGTGATAGATATGGCCGCCAATTCGGGACTGGGAAATATTGTCGTGCGAAAAGACACGCTGTTAAGCGACACTTTAACCGGGCATTTGACGGCGGTCCGTCACGCCAACGGAAGGGACTGGTGGATACTGGAGCCGCGCAACTTTAATATTAGACTTCTTGCGAAAGTAGTTTAAAGCGCTTCTATTATCTTTGCGCATGGAAAAATATGCTCAAATAGGAGAATTAAGCGCAAAAGCGCATAAACGTTTAACCGGCGTTAGCCATGCGACGTTCGCCTGCATGG
>JBBRMZ010000279.1:0-4850 GCA_038230555.1 Chitinophagales bacterium | reverse complement strand
TTGAAAAAACAACACAATCTTCCGTCGCATTTATTCAAATCGCTTTTATTAATATCATATTGGCAAAATTCTGAACCGAAATTTTAAAACATACTCTAAGGTAGTAAATTGAAAGTTCAACTTTCAATTTACTACCTTAGTTTTTAAAATAGCGTTTTTTAATCCAAATAAAAGGCAAAAGCGTTATGCGTGAAGATGAGCTTTCCCTATTTAGTAACGGTTTAAGAAAATTTGGCGTCTTGATAAGAACGGACAATTAACAAAAATACCGTTCCTACGGAACTTTGGGATTGGTTGTTAGGTTTTTCTACAAAAATGTCGTCCCTCAGGGACTAAAGAAGAAGTTTACCTTTTTAATAAATTTCTGCCTCTCCGGGAATTATATGTCGCCTTGATTGATTATCATTGTCAGAAATTTCCTTTTACTTCATCACTTAAATTAATACTATCATGGTCGATCAGCAGCTCATCACGACGTCCAATCAATTGGAAGGGTATAAAATTGTTCAACATCTGGGGGTGGTCCGGGGGATTACGGTGCGGTCGCGCAGCGTGGTCGGGAATTTGGGCGGGGCCATACAATCGGTGTTTGGCGGGAAATTGTCGATCTTTGTGGAGTTGTGCGAGCAGGCGCGTAAAGAGGCTTTTCAATTGATGGTCGATCATGCGGAATTGACGGGGGCGAATGCGGTGATTAATATGCGGTACGACGCCAACGAGGTGATGCAGGGAATTACGGAGGTGCTGGCGTATGGGAGCGCTGTGGTGGTGGAAAAAATATAATAGACGAACTAAGTAAAAACATTTATATGCAAGCCGAAAACTTTGCCTACGAATTTCTTCTATGACATAAGGCGGTTGAAAGGATTTAATGAAGCCTGTTGGAAATATTCAGAAATAGGCATATTTTTGTAGAAATAAAAATATTTTAATTATGACAGCCTTATCTCAACCATTTAATGAGATGCAGTTAGAAATCATCAAACTGTTTGCTCGAAAGATGAGCGATGAAGATATGATCGCTATTAAGCAACTCATTGTGCGTTACTTTGCCCAAAAAGCCATTGAAAGCGCTGATCGCGTTTGGGATGAAAACGGATGGACGGCTGATGATGAGGCGCGTTTACTAAGTATTCATGAACGCACTCCATATAACCCTAAGTGAAAGTCGTTAGATTGCGCGATTGCTATTAACGCAGATTATATTGTTACAGGGGACAATCATTTTAAGGTTCTAAAAAATAGCCCTTTCATAAATTTATCCGTTATTACGGCTCAAGAGTTCCAACAACTATTGAAATCATCTTAATTCGTTTTATCGAATAATCACAAACTCTGTCCTTCGATTATTTTGGCGGCCTTCCGGCGTGTCGTTGGTATCGACGGGCTGGGTTTTTCCGAAGCCTTTGGACGTCAGGCGGGCGGGATCGACGCCTTGTTTCATCAAATAATTTAGAACGGTTTTGGCTCTTTTTTCGGAAAGGGTTAAGTTGTCGGCGTCAGAGCCGACGTTATCGGTGTGTCCCTGAATGCGGATCTTCAGGGCGGGATTTTCGTTTAAGAGGGTTTTGAGTTGGTTGAGTTCGAGCGCGGATTCTTTTCGCAGGTCTGCGGAGCCGGTTTCAAAGAAAACGTTGCGAAGAACGATAGGTTTTTCTGTAGCGGGAATTGTAGAATTCGTACCGGCAGCGGCAGCGGGCGCGGCGATGGGTGTCAAATAAATGGTTTTGAGGAAAGGTTTTTGGAGGGAATTGTTTTCGGTCAGGTTGAAATTTTCGGATTGGAAAGCGTAATTCTTTTGAGCAACGGCGAGGGCATAAACTTTGCCGGCTACCAGGCAGGATAGCGCCTGTCCGTTTTCATCGGCTATGGCGGTAAAAAGGGGTTTACCGGAATTCAGGTCGGCATATTCAAGGCGCGCGCCGGGAATGGGCTGATTGGTTTGGGCGTCCACGACAGTCGCTTTGACGTAGGTGACGGGCTTGGGGCGGGCGTCGGGATAGAGTTCGAAACTATAGAGATCGTAATCTATCTTTTTAGAAGCGTCTTTTTGGGGGACTACCACGCCGCGTCCAAAGTAAGCAGTTTTGCCGTCGAGGCTGACGGTGAGCGTTCCTTCGCTTTCTTTGGTGTTAATGGGGTAGCCCAGGTTGACGGGTACGCTCCATTGTCCGGCAGAGTCAAGCCGGGTATAAAAAAGATCGTCCTGGCCCATGCCGGGGCGACCTGAGGAGGTAAAATACAGGGTTTGGCCGTCGGGGTGAATGAAAGGCGCTTGTTCCCCGGCGGGGGTATTGATATTTTTGCCAAGATTTTGCGGTTCGCCCCAGCGTCCGTTGGAGCGGCGGCTGACCCAAAGATCGGAACTGCCGAGGCCGCCCGGACGGTCGCTGGCAAAGTAGAGCTCAGAACCGTCGGCGGAAAGGGAGGGTTGCGATTCCCAGGCGTCTGTGTTGACGGGGGCGCCCATGTTGCGGGGTTTGCTCCAATGTGCGTTGCGGAGTTCAGAAACATAAAGATCGAAACTGCCGAAGCCGCTGTGCAGGACATTGGCGGCAAACACGAGGGTTTTGCCGTCCGCCGAGATGCAGGTGGCTCCGATGTTGCCTTCCATCTCAAAATCAGTGATCGGAGCGCCTTTTTGCCAGACGCCGTCTACTTTTTTGCTTGCATAAATCATTTCCTGGTTTCCGATGCGCTGGGTATACACAAGGGTTTCGCCGTCGGCGGTGAGCGAAGGCAGGTATTCGGAGTTGGGGGTATTGACGAGCGGACCTAAGGTTTTGGGATCAAACGGGACCGGATGTTTTAAAGCGGTTGCGATGAACGCGCAGTCGGCGGCATATTTTTGAGCTTTGGGCAGCAATTCGGGGATGGTTTTTTTGGCCTGTGTATATTTCTCGAAGTTTACGGCGGCGAGGTCGTATTTTTCTTCTTTCATCTGGATGTTTCCGAGGGTATAATAGATTTTTGGCTCGTAATCGGGCGACAAGGTCAGCGCTTTTTGCATGGCGGCTTCGGCTTTGGGAAGGTCGCCGAGGTTGTATAAGACGCCCGCGTATTGCACCTGGGCTTCTATGAGGCTGGGATCTTCTTTGAGGGCGTCGGCGAAGGAATGGAGGGCTTTCTGGTCGGCGCCTGCGAAGACGAGTTTGCGTCCTTCTTCGTAATATTGTTTGGCTTTGGGAGACGTCGTTTTAAGGGTCGTAAAAGATTGGGCGGAAAGAAGGCATGGGTAGCAAAGAAAACCGATCAATATTATGCGCATATTCTATTGGACTGAAGAAAGGAGATATAACGAGGCGAGCGGCTTATATGGTTTGTTGGGGAGTATAAAAATTTGTAGCGGGCGTAGAGAATAATGTCACCCCTCCGTGGTTCGCGCGTTTTTGGCAGTCGTTATTTTATAATAATGTTATCCCTCCGGGATTTATTAAACGTTTTAAACTCTAAATTTGATGGTCGTTTAGAATATTTTTTAGTAGGGCTATTGTCTTTTTAGGATCATCTGAGCCAAATATGGTAGAGCCGGTCACAAGCGCGTCGGCGCCTGCAGAGAGGATAGCGGCGGCGTTTTGCAGGCCGATCCCGCCGTCAACTTCGATCAGGGTAGGGAGGTTGCGTTCGTCGATCATTGCGCGGAGGCGGCGGATCTTAGGAATGGTATGGTAAATGAATTTTTGTCCGCCGAAGCCGGGGTTAACGGACATGAGCAGGACCTGGTCGGTCATTTCGAGGATATCTTCGAGCAAAGCGACGGGCGTGTGGGGGTTCAGCGCGACGCCGGCCCGCGCGCCGGTTGATTTTATTTGTTCGAGGGCGCGATGCAAATGAATGCATGCTTCGTAATGAACAATGATGCTATCGGCACCGGCTGCACGAAATTGTTCGATATATTTTTCAGGTTCGACGATCATCAGGTGGACGTCGAACGGTTTGGCGGCTATTTTTTTGATGGAGGCAATAATCGACATCCCGTAAGAAATATTGGGCACGAACCTGCCGTCCATGACGTCGAGGTGGAACCAGTCGGCTTCGCTGTCATTGACCATGCGGACTTCATCGCCAAGTTTCGTAAAATCGGCGGCGAGGAGGGAGGGGGCGATGATGGTTGGGCGCATAGGTATAAATCAAAATAAATGAATGCAAAGGTACGGGGAAATCGGGTTTTCCGGCGCGAAGAAACAATAGTATACAATTTTTATTTTTGTTAATTCAGCGCTGTTTTTAGTAAGATGATAAAAATTATATGTAATTTTGTTTTTTAACATAAAATAACATATCCTACGTTATAGGAGCGGAACTAATGTTTGCATGCTATCGTTTTAAGAACGAATAAAGGGTCAATTCAGACATTATTTCAGCATATATTTTCAGTAAAATTTTAATCCGGCATATCATGAAACTCTTATTTTTTTTATTCGCCGCTTTTATTCCCCTAATGGGCTTTCAGCCTAATTTGGGCGGCATTTCAAAAGCGTTGAGCGAAGGAGACGCCGCCGCTTTGGGCGGATATTTTGATCAAAATGTGGAGCTGACGATCCTGGACAAACAGGATCAGTTTGATAAAACTCAGGCGATGCAGGCGGTAAAGGATTTTTTTGCGAAGAACGCTCCGAAATCTTTTAATTCCGTTCATCAGGGCGCCGCTAAAGGAGGCACGGGCCATTATATTATTGGCGATTTGACCGCTGCGACCGGTAATTTCCGGGTATATTTTTATTATAAAGCTGCAACCGATAAAATTTTGATCCAGGAAATGCGCATAGAGAAATGATGAATGATGAATTATTCTGATAATTAATAGTTTATGAGAATTTTTTAAGTTTTTATTTTCGTTCGCGAATTCG
>JBBRMZ010000278.1:0-4931 GCA_038230555.1 Chitinophagales bacterium | reverse complement strand
TATACGCGTCTTTTTTTGATGTTCCTTATAAATAGACGCCATGCAGGCGAACGTCGCATGGCTAACGCCGGTTAAACGTTTATGCGCTTTTGCGCTTAATTCTCCTATTTGAGCATATTTTTCCATGCGCAAAGATAATAGAAGCGCTTTAAACTACTTTCGCAAGAAGTCTATTAAAACTAATCATGGCTCTGGAATCCAAAAACTACTTGCGGGAAAAATCCCTGCAAATATTTTAATGAAGAATCAGTGTATTCAATACTTAAATCGCCTTCAATTAAAAGAACTGAAACCAACGAGGTTGTTAGAACGGACCTTTAATCAAACAACAAACTACTTAGCTTTTGATTTTTCATTCCTCTATTCGATTCGGTTAACACATGATAAAATTGCTATCATTTGGGAAAGTTTAGAGTTAGAGAAATCTAAGAAAACGCATATTTTTACATGTGATAATGATGAATATAACCTGATATTCGAAAGTGTAAATTCTCATTTATCTTCAGAAAGCAATGTCCGCAGTACGCTCAATGGAAATGATGAGCCTTCTTTGAATGTTCAAGAAAAGTTAAAATACTTTCGAGGAATCAGGCACGAGAATTATGAACAATGGGCAAGGGATATAGAATTTGCTTTACCAGAGATTTTAGAATTTAAGGATAATTTGGGAATGCCGGTAGTTGTTTGAAGTTAAAGGTTAAGATAGTACCGTTTTGGCCCACACTTTTTTTAAAGATATGTGCTAAAACGGTACCACTGCAGATCAGCCTGTTTTTGTAAAATCTGTGTTTTCTATCCTTAGTTTTCATATTTATTGGCAGCCTCAAAAAAATATATGAGAATCTGTTTGGCGGTCTCCTTTTCTACAGCTAATTTTCGTCGTTGAATTGCAATCTGTTGCTTCACAGAAAATTAAGCCCATTCTTTTACCGCTTCGTTCAAGACGTTCAATGATGAAAACCAAATTAACCGCCTGCCTGATCGCCGTTCTGACGACCGTTGCTTTCTTTAATTGCGGACGCCGGACGGTGGCGGCCAAAAAAATGACCCCGGCCATGACGGCATATATTTACGCCTATACGTCGGGAACCATTTCCCGCGAGGCGCCGGTGCGGGTACGCTTTACGGCCCCGCTCGTGGGGGCCGACAAAATCGGAACCGCCGTCGAGGGCGGCGTGTTGGATATCAGCCCCGCCGTGAAGGGGACGGCTATTTGGGAGGACGCGCAAACCATCCGGTTCAACCCGGCGGACGCGTTTGAACCGAAAACTTCGTACCTCGCGGAGGTCAAAGTCAAACGGTTGTTCAATAACGTGCCGGCGGACGCCGAGCAATTCCAGTTCGATTTTCAGACGCGCGAAATGTATTTCGACGTCGATCTGGACGGGATGGCGCCCGAAAACGTCAATGATATGACCAAACAGTCGGTCAGCGGCGACCTGCTGTTATCGGACGCCGCCGAGGAAAAACTGGTGGAAAGCGCCGTAACGGCCACCGAAAACGGCGCCAACCTGACCATAGAATGGACGCCGGGCGAAGGATTGCGCCATCATTTTAAGATACGGAACATCGCGCGGGGCGATCAGCCGCAAAAAGTGATCGTTAGTTGGAACGGCAAATCTTTTGGAAACGACCTAAGCGGCGAAAAAACCGTCGAAATTCCCGCCATTGGCGATTTCAAAACCTTGGACGCCAAAGTAGGCGAAGACGAAGGGCAGCAATACGTCAAATTGTATTTCAGCGATCCGCTCAATACCAACCAGGACCTGAAAGGGTTGATTAATTTTGGAGAAATGAACCCGGCCACGCGCTATTCCATCGACGGAAACCAAGCGCGGGTTTATTTGCCGGAATATATGGAAGGCGATAAAATTGCCAACGTGCAGGCGGGGATCAAAAATTACCGAGGGGACACGCTCAAAAAGCCGTCTTCCTGGACGCTCCAGTTTTCAGATATTAAACCGTCCGTCCGGTTGGTCGGCAGGGGCGTGATCATGCCCAATTCCAACGGGCTGAACTTTCCGTTTGAGGCCGTTAACCTGAATTATGTGGACGTCGAGATCTTTAAAATATTTAACAATAACATTCTTCAGTTTTTACAGTCCAACGACCTGGCCGGAGAAAACGACGACCAGTTGGAACACGTCGGCCGCGTCATTTTGCAGCAGCGCGTTGCGCTGCACGATATAAACCCGTCGGCCTCCACCCGAAAATGGATGCATTACGCGGTCGATCTGAGCAAGCTCATCAAAGCCGACCCGACAGCCATTTACCAGGTACGCATCGGGTTCCGGCCCGGCTATTCGGATTTTGTCTGCAACGCCGGGAAAAAGTCGAATAAATCGCTGGACAACCTGACCGTGCTGAAAGCGCCGTCGGACGGAAGCGAAGAGATCGCCAGCATGTATGATTATAATTTCAACGGCGGGGTGGAAAGCGGGGGCGACAATTACGATTACCGCCGCGAGGGCGACCCCTGCTATTCGCAATATTACAACCGCAACCATTTTATCCGCCGCAATGTGCTGGTTTCCGACCTGGGGATCATTGCGAAGAAAGGCTCCGACGGCTCGGTTTTTGTCGCCGTGTCCGACCTGCTGACGGCCAACGTGAAGGAGGGGGTCAAACTGGATTTTTACGATAAACAGAACCAGCTGATGACGACGGCCATGACGGCGGGCGACGGAACGGCGCACGCGGAGTTGAAAGGTCAGCCATACGTAGTGGTGGCGACTGCCGGCGAGCAAAAAGGCTATTTGCCCTTGTCCGACCAGAACTCGTTGAACCTCAGCCGCTTTGACGTGGCGGGCAACGTCACGCAAAAAGGGTTGAAAGGATTTCTATATGGCGAACGCGGCGTATGGCGTCCGGGCGATTCGCTTTATTTGAACTTCATTATGGAAGATAAATCGGGAAAACTGCCGGCAGATTATCCCGTTACGCTGGAACTCTACGACCCGAAAGGATCGCTGCAATACCGCGTGACGAGCATGACCAACGTCAAAAATATTTATCCGTTCACCGTCGCCACGCGCGCGGACGCGCCGACTGGCTCCTGGCGGGCGGATATTAAAGCGGGCGGCGCGACTTTCTCGGAGCCGATTCGCATTGAAACCGTCAAACCAAACCGCCTGAAACTGAATCTGGACTTGGGCAAAAAAGAAATCGCCGCCGGGGACGAGCGCCTCGACGGTAAACTACAGGTCAACTGGCTGCACGGCGCGCCGGCCAAAGGGCTGAAAGCAAAAATCGAAGCCAATCTGGTAGCGGTACCGACCCATTTTGATAAATATAAAGATTATGTTTTCGACAGCCCGGTCCGGAAGTTCAAATCGGAGCCGCAGGTGGTGTTCGACGGCGTCACCGACGATAACGGGTACGCCAAAGTGAGCGGCGCGCTTCCCAAAGGCGTCAACGCGCCCGGCAAAATGAAAGCCAATTTTAAAATGCGGGCGTTCGAGCAGGGCGGCGATTTTAGTTCCGATTTCACGTCTTTGGATTATTCGCCTTACGCGGCTTACGTGGGCGTCGATATTCCGCAAAACGCGCAAAATGAAAAAAGGATCGATATGGGTAAACCCGGCTCGATCGGCCTGGTCGTGGTGGATAAAAACGGCGCGCCGTTGAAAAACCGCTCCGTGGACGTTTCGGTCTATCGCGTGGACTGGCGCTGGTGGTGGGAACACGGGGAAGACGCCGCCGCAGAATTCAGTTCCGCTAAAGATCTGAAAATCGTCAAACAAGCCAAACTGACGACCAACGCGACGGGCGAGGCGAGGCTCGACGTGCAGGTAGATCAATGGGGCCGCTATCTGGTTTTGGCGAGCGACGCGGCGGGCGGGCACAGTTCGGGCGATTATTTTTACGCGGGCTATCCGTGGAACGACGATCAGAATGCCGGGCAGAGCCGCAATAACGCCGCCATGCTCAGTTTTTCGACCAATAAAGAAAAATACGCCGTCGGCGAGGAAGTAGAGTTGAACATCCCGACCGGCGACGCGGGCCGGGCACTGATTTCCATTGAAAACGGCTCCAAAGTACTTTCTTCTACCTGGATCAGCGTGAAATCGGGCGTGACGAAATATCATTTTGCCGCCACGCCGGAAATGGCTCCGACGGTCTACGCGTTTGTGACCATCGTGCAGCCGCATGACCAAGTGAAAAACGATTTGCCGATCCGTATGTTCGGCGTATCGCCCATACATGTCGAGGATCCGAAAACCCGACTGAACCCGGTCTTAAAAATGGCGGACGTCCTGAAGCCGGAGGAAAAAACAACCTTAGAAGTGAGCGAACAATCGGGCAAACCGATGGCCTACACCATTGACATTGTCGACGAGGGCCTGCTCGACCTGACGCATCACCTGACGCCGAATCCGTGGAATGTTTTTTATGGCCGCGAAGCGCTGGGCGTGCAGACTTTCGACGTCTACGACCAGGTGCTGGGCGCTTACGGCGGACAGATTCCGCACGCTTACAGCATCGGCGGGGACGCCGCTAAAAATCCGAGGAACACGCAGAAGGCCAACCGCTTCAAACCGGTTGTTTTACATCTGGGGCCTTTTTACCTGGCGTCCGGAACGGCCAAACATACCGTCATTATTCCCAATTATGTGGGATCGGTGCGCGCCATGGTGGTGGCCGCTAATGCCGCCGCCGCTTATGGCTCAGCGGAAAAGACCATCCCCGTCAAAAAGCCGCTGATGATTCTTGCCACGCTGCCACGCGTTTTGGGCCCGGGAGAAAAATTGAAATTACCGGTGGACGTGTTCGCGATGGATCCGAAAGTAAAAAATGTAACCATATCGGTCAAAGAATCCAGCGGTTTAGTGGCTTTTTCCGGTCCGACGACCAAAAATATTACATTCAGCAAACCGGACGACCAGGTCGTTGAATTCGATCTACAGGTTGCGCAAAAGATTGGCGTCGCG
>JBBRMZ010000277.1:0-4941 GCA_038230555.1 Chitinophagales bacterium | reverse complement strand
CCTTATATGTGACTCAGGGGGTTGACGAGTAACGGAGGATTATTAAGGATAAACGCAAGTCCGGGTCGGGATTTAGGGGATAAAAGGGGCTATGGTTCCGTTGTATCCGCTTCTGATTTTCGGGTCTATTGTCCCGGCGTCTTTTTTGGACTTTTACAATCCATTCTTTGCATCATATATATATTTACCCCTTTTGCGTGTATAAGTTACTTTAATTTCCTTATTACCGCCTGCGTCAGACGAACTATTCCTGGACTCCGTCTTCCAAAAGTATAAGGATATTCCCAGATTGTAGGATAAAGTTTGTTCTTTTTTTATTTTTATTCGCTCCCCTTTAACAGAACGCCGGCCGTCGAAAGCATGGTAGGGTCAACGCCGGAAGCCCGCATATCTGACGACTGCGGGTATGGTCTGTTGGTCTGGCGATTGCTCCATACGAAAGTAAAAATCATTCGTTCGCCCGGGACTCTAAAGAATCCGGCAAGTGATAATTATCCAGGAAATTGTACAGACAGCCATGTTCTTCTTCCTTAAACATGAAACAACGGGGGTGTTTGGCATTGACTTTTTCATAGAAATAACTTTCCGTACACTGCTTTACCTTGAAATTGTGGTCAAACAGCCAGTCGGTGATCTCGCCTAAAAATTTTTCATAGGTGAAGATAAACAAATCATAGCCGTCGCGATTGGACATTAGAGCTCTCATTTAAGTGTGTCTTTAATTGATAAAAAATTGTAAATTAACACGCTCGCCGTCAGGCGGTAATATTTGGGGCAGGACCGGCAGGGAGTCGCAATATGTTCGCTTCAAAGAAAGCGCCGTAAATATAGGCGCTTTGGCACGCAGGGCGTCTGCAAGGGCTAATTGCGAAAAATAATTGAAATAATAGAAGGCAGGTATAGGCGGTATAGGTTTTTTTTGCGGCTAACAGTAAGTTTCAGGAAATTATGTTCCAAACGCTATATTTCTGCTCGGGTTTTTAACATTGATCAGCTTCCAGCCGGATATATACTCTTTTGAGATATTCTTCTAATCTACTTTGAAGACGCCCCGGCACAAACCAATTTTTACGGCTATGAACTTTTGCGCTATGCGGATACTCCGTTAAACGCTTCCGGCGGCCCATCCATCACGGAGTCCCTTTGTACTCCCTCAGCGCAAAATGACGCACAAACGACGTTTTTGTTATTAAATTTTCAATGAAAGGACGTTCATATTGACAAATTGGTAAAAACGCCGCATCTTTGTACATCATTAGAGTGGGCAATACATACAGGGGACGCCCTGCATAAAAATCCCCTTGGGTTACTTATAAGCGCTATATAACTCAGGTCCATAAGCAACAGAAACTCTAATACCCCCAATCAAACATTAAATTTTTACATTTTACTATTAATCATTTAAAATTAAAAAATCATGGCCTCACAAACAGGGATAACCCCGTTTCAGGGAAGCGTAGGAGAATTAACCGGATATAAAGTCAAGGGACTTCCCGGAACGTTCATCCGCAAAAAAACGGGACCCAGCAAGTCCCAGATCCTGAACGACCCCGCCTTCGCCCGAACCCGCGAAAACATGAGCGAATTCGGCGGGATTGCCAAAATCAACCAACAACTCCGCAAACCCTTGCTGGCGACCAAAAGCGGCTGGGATCGCGGCCTCCAGGGACGCGCGACCAAAGCCTTGCGGAAAGTCCTGTTGTTGGACACGGCCGCCCCGCGCGGTCAACGATCCATCCAGATCACTCAGTACGGCGGCCCTCTTCAGAACCTGGAGTTCAACGCCGGCAACCATTTCGGGACTGCCTTCAAAGCGCCCTACACCGTAAGTACGGACGCCGGACGCGCAGGCGCTACCTTTGCCACGCCCGTGATTAACGCTGCGGCTACCGTCGAAACGCCTCCCGGAGCGACCCATTTCCGGATCGGTCTGCACCTGGCGGCGCTGTCGGATTATTACTACAACGCGACCGACAAGACGTACGGCCCTTCCGGCGGCGGCAATCTGAACGGTCTGTCGGTATCCGCTTACACGGATTATCAGGACGCGGTCAACGCGTCGCTGCCGGCCATCACGTTGCATGCTCCGCTTCCGCAAACGGGAACGCCTCCGGCTCCGCCGACGCTGACGCCCGACGTTTCGTTGATCGTGTGCGTGGGTATTCAGTTCTTTCAGTTGGCGGGGGGTATTTATTATCCGTTTGAGCAGAATGCCGCCCTCCACATCGAGCAAATTGTCACGCATTAAACAATGACGAGCGATGAATGATGATGATGAATGGCAAGCGGTTCCCGCAAAACCATTCATCATTCATTATTTATTCATATTCCTCATTAAGTAGCTGTTAGCTGTTAGGTTTCAATTCATTGACTATGAACAAATTATTAAAATCATAATTGCGTTTATTTTCATGCGAGTACCTACAATTTTTATTTTTAGGCGTCCTTTCTGACTATAGCCCCGCGCCTTCTGTTTTAGGCTTTCCCAACATATTATTTTTATAGAAAACATGGAAGTGGTAAATTTATTTCGCTCAATAAACAGGCCTTTTCGTCTTGACGCGAAAGAAAAAGATAAAATAAAGCTATAGAAAAAAATATCTGCTGCAATGCTAACCTCTAAAAGCCTCCAATATGTTAATGATTTGTCAAATGATTCAATGCTTCATATTTAAA
Source organism: Chitinophagales bacterium (assembly GCA_038230555.1). Taxonomy (GTDB): domain Bacteria; phylum Bacteroidota; class Bacteroidia; order Chitinophagales; family Saprospiraceae; genus JAAFJT01. The sequence goes on along the minus strand of JBBRMZ010000277.1, from coordinate 2,265 downwards.
TCCTATATTTGAACCGCTTCTGATAACACTCCTTTTCTCAACTTTCCTCAGGCATACTATATCAAGAGAACTTCGCTTTTGAACGGTTTAATTTTTTCATTAAAATAAATCATATGGTATGCTTGCTCCTGTTAAAAAATTTGTGGACGACGTCCAACGGCTCGTCGCAAAGGACGCCTTAGCGGACGCACTCCGCATGCTCCAAAAACTGTTGCAGGAAACCAACTTACAAGACTTCAAAAACGCCCCGTCGCAAACCAATTTTTACCACTATCAACCCTTGTGCTAGGTGGGTACCTCATAAAAAACGTGCAAAGTTTCAAAACGGGCTTTTATTTTGATTTTTTGCCCAGCCTGACGCCGGATTATCAAAATGGATCAAAACGTTAGTTTTAGTAAAATAATAAATATTTTTTTATTAACACTTGCAAACTCATTTTATACCATTATATTTGCAATTATATGAGAAAGCGCTATATTGAATTAACAAGAAAAAATCGCTTTCTCTATGAAATATTTCTACCTTCCTATTGTTGCTATTGACGCCCACATTCAATCTTTTCTACGCCCGCAGTGCCGGGGGAATGAAGCCCAGAAAGTAGGGATCGAATGGTTCCACTATTATGACTATGACGTCCAAAATGGCGGCATCTCCAATTTCTACCAACTGGTCCAGTATATACCGACACTTACAACGGCTAGACCACTCCATGTTCCATTGGCTCGACGGAGGATCCAATAAGCCCTTCTTTTTCGATTTGTCCGATTGATCGCCTCAGCAAAAAAATAAAAACAGCAATTTTCATTATGGAATATACGCCAAAACAACTGGAGGCAATCTCCACAATAGACCGCAATCTTCAAATAATTGCATGCGCCGGTTCCGGTAAAACGCAAGTAATATCCCAGCGTATTATTAAAATACTCTCAAAAGGCGTTCGACCCTGCGAGATTATTGCATTTACGTATACAGAAAAAGCAGCGGCAGAGTTACAGGCTAGGATATTGAAACTTTGCAAAGAACAATTGCCAGGCATACATGGTATTGCAGATATGTATGTAGGAACAATCCATGCTTGGTGTTTAAATGCTTTACAAGAGTATAAATATGAATACCAAAAATTTAGTGTTTTAGATGAAATAAAAATAAAACTGTTTGTAGACAAAAACTTCAAAGATATTGGGATGCAAGACCTTTTAATGGAAAGGTTCAAAGACACTGGACGTTTTGTAGCTCTAATGAGCTTGCTCAGGGAGGCAGAATTTCATAATAAAGAAGAGGCACCTAAAAATCTATTTGAAGCTCTGGTTAAATACGAAACAGTACTTAAAAAGCATTGCTATTTTGACTTTACAATGATTATGTCCGAAGCCGTACATTGTCTACAAGCGGATGAAAATTTTAGAAACAAAATTAAACCGGATATTGGCTACTTGATTGTAGACGAATACCAGGACGTCAATCCAGTTCAAGAAAGCATCGTAAGGGAGTTATACAAATTAGGGGCAAATGTTTGTGTTGTGGGCGATGACGATCAAACTATATTTCAATGGAGAGGCTCGCATATTAACTACATCCAGCAGTTTACTTCCCGGTATGCTAATGTACATTCCGTTACTTTAGAAGATAATTTTCGTTCTTCAGATGCGGTGGTAGAAGTTGCGCTAAAGAGTATTACCAATAATATGGTAAGGCTACCTAAAATAATGAATGCTAAAGGCTTTCAACAATATGAAAGAGGCGACATTCTTTATAACCAATTTGAAAATGTTGCTGATGAGAACTCATGTATCATTAAACAGATAAAACATCTTCGGGGCGTTGCTTTTAAAGATAAAGAGGAGAGAGATGCAAGAGGGCTGAATTATTCCGACATGGTTGTTTTAGTCCGTAAGTGGAAAAAGGCAGAAGCATTAGTAGACGCGCTAACGCACGCAGCTATTCCTTTTGTAATTACAGGTATAAATAACTTATTTCAACGGTTAGAGGTGAAAGCTTCGCAAGCCATATTTCAATACTTAAATAACCAGATTGATAAAGGAGTTTTAAAAAACTATTGGCAAAGTTTAAGCCCGAGTATTACCGATGATAATTTAGAAACAGGGGTCGAATATTTAAACAAATACATTAAGTAGGTACAGTTAAATAAACGCTAAAGGTTTTAAGTAAAATCAATGCGATATTTTTCGGAGTAAGCGCAAATAATATTTCTAACTGCCTGAGCAAGCGTGGCGCCGTTTAAATAATCACCTGGTTTTAGCCAT
>JBBRMZ010000276.1:0-5059 GCA_038230555.1 Chitinophagales bacterium | reverse complement strand
GTCCGTAGGGACTACTTTTGTCGGATAAGATCCGGCATTGGTCTGTGCGATCCCCGTCCTTACCAACATTAAAAAAACAACAATTGTCAGCGTATTTTTCATGTATCTTTAAAATTAATTTCTGCAAATATAAAAAATCATGGCCAAAAGCCGTTTAAATTTCATTGCGCACGCGCATTTTGTTTCTAAATTTTGAAAGCCTTTTGCATAGTTTATTATGGCGGATAAGGACGTCTATATGGTGGTCCAGCCGGATTTATGCGTCGTTTGCGATCTTGAGAAATTAGACGAAAAAGGCTGCCTCGGCGCCCCCGATCTGGTCGTCGAAATCCTTTCGCCCGGTAATGAATTAGTTAAAAATTAATAACTCATGACTCATAACTACTGATCACGTATCCTTTATAAAATACTTCACCACCTGCTTCGTCGCCTTCTTCCCGACGACCGCCTCCAGCTCTTCCGCTTTCGCCGCTTTAATCTTCGCCACCGACCCAAAATGCGTCAATAACTTCTCCGACGTCTTTTCTCCAATTCCCTCAATGCCCGTCAACTCGGTGGTAATAAAATTCTTCGACCGCTGGTTCCGGTGAAAAGTAATTCCGAACCGGTGCGCTTCGTCGCGGCATTGCTGGATCAGTTTTAAGGATTCCGATTTTTTGTCGATATATAAAGGGATAGGGTCGTCCGGGAAGAATATTTCTTCGAGTTGTTTAGCAATCCCTATCACGGTCATTTTATCGCCAATCCCCAGCGCGTCTAAACTTTTCATCGCCGCGCTCAGTTGCCCTTTACCGCCGTCAATGACGACGAGTTGCGGCAAAGGATTTGCTTCGCTCAACATCCGTTTATATCTTCGGAATACGACCTCTTCCATCGTTGCAAAATCGTTCGGCCCTTCTACCGTTTTAACGTTAAAATGCCGATAATCCCGTTTAGCCGGTTTGGCGTTGCGGAAAACCACGCAGGCGGAGACCGGATTCGTGCCCTGGAGGTTAGAATTGTCGAAACATTCGATGTGCATGGGCAACTCTGTCATCTGTAGATCCTTTTGCAGCGTACGCAGAATCCGCTCCGTCGAAGTTTGTTTCGTCGCCCGCGTCGCTTCCTCTTTTTGTTTTTGCATCAGGAAATAATGGACGTTTTTCTCCGACAACTCGAGCAACTTCTTTTTATCCCCAATTTTGGGAACCGTCACGACCATTTTTGCGTCCGCTACCGGGACTTCAAACGGCGCGATGATCTCTCCTGTGAAACTGCCGAATTTTTCCTGCAAATAAGGTATGGCGTAGGCCAGCAGATCTACTTCTTCCTCGTCCATATTTTTGGTCATCTCCAGCGTGTAGGTGTGAATGATCGCCCCGTTGATCACTTTTAAAAAATTGACGTACGCGCTTTTCTCGTCGGTAGCTATTGAGAATACGTCGACGTCGTGGATGGTAGAACTCACTACGGTGGATTTGCTTTGATAATCCTCGAAAGCGAACAATTTATCTTTGATCTGCTGCGCTTTCTCAAACTCCATATTTTCCGCTAAAGCTTCCATTTCGCGTTTCATATATTGTTTAACAGCCGAAAATTGTCCTTTCAGTATGTTCTTGATCTGCATGATTTTTTCATTATACGGTTCTTCCGGTTCATAACCCTCGCATGGGCCTTTGCAGTTTTTAATGTGAAATTCCAGGCACACTTTAAACTTCTTTTTCTCAATATTTTCCGGCGTGAGCGGTAATTGGCAGGTGCGGAGCTGAAATAAATTTTTAATCAGTTCCATGATCACCTCTACCCGCTGAACGGAAGTATAGGGACCAAAATACAGCGATCCATCCTTAATTACCCGCCGCGTTTTAAAGACTTTGGGAAAGCGTTCATTTTTGATACATATATAGGGATAAGTTTTGCCGTCTTTCAACAACACGTTATAGCGGGGCTGATGTTTTTTGATCAGCGTACTCTCCAATAATAACGCGTCCTGCTCCGTTTCGACGATCATATATTCAATATGGTCGGCGTTTTTTACCAGCGCCCGGGTTTTGAACAGCCGGTCTTTGCGTTCCCCAAAATAAGAGGCAAGTCTGCTTTTCAAATTCTTCGCTTTACCGACGTATAATATACTTCCTTTCGGGTCGATAAATTTATAAATTCCGGGTTGCAGGGGTAGGGTAGGAGCCAGGATTTGGTAATCTTCGGTCGTCATAAGTAGGTGTTAGCCATTAGTCGTTAGCTGGATTTCATTCAAATAATTAAATTCGACATAATGGCCGCAATATTACATAAACGCTGAAAAATAATCTAAAGTTGAAAATACGCTAAAATCTTACCTGGCATATTACGTTCTTAAAAATCAAAAACAATCACATAAAGCGCCTTTCAGACAATTTTCTTAATTTTACCTTTCATAAAATCTTCCCTGCCAATGTTGCAACGATTTGTTGTAGGCGTACTTTGCCCGGTCGTTTTTAGTTTTTACGCCTGCGCTCAAAAACGCGAAAGCGCTTCGGGCGAGGCCATTACAGCCGTCGTTAAAAAAGATTCTGTAGCCCCGGTTCAGCCGCCCCGTTATATAAAACCAGCCGTTTATCCTCAACACTATTTCCAATCTCCCGTTGGTCGCGAAATGTTCCTGGCCGGCAATTTCGCAGAACTGCGCGCCAACCATTTCCATGCCGGGATCGACATAAAATCCTCCTCCGGAACGGTCGGCGATCCCGTCTTTGCCGCCGCAGACGGCTATGTTTCGCGGATTAAAATACAGGCGGGCGGATATGGAAAAGCGTTATTTATCACGCACCCCAACGGTTATACCACCGTTTATGGCCATTTATTAAATTATAATGCAGCCATTGAGGCATACGTCAAAACCCGCCAATATCAACAGGAATCTTATGAGATCGACGTCGAGCCCGCTCCCGCCGACTTTCCCGTAACCAAAGGCGTCCAGGTGGCCGTCATGGGTAACACCGGCGCCTCCGCCGGTCCCCACTGCCATTTTGAAATCCGGGACTCAAAAACCCAGACCGCCGTCAATCCTTTATTATTCGGTATGGACGTCGGCGACAACGTCCCGCCCGTTTTCCGGGCGCTTAAAATATATTATATCAATGCTGCGGGCGAAACCGCTCAGTCGTCTATATTAGACGTTTTTAAAAAAGCCGATCAGTATAAGCTCGGAACGGACACCCTCTTTATACCAGCCACGAAAGTCGCTTTCTCTGTAAAAGCTTTCGACCAGCAGCTTCCGCCTTCCGGCCAAAACGGCGTTTATAAATTGACTTTGCAAGTCAACGATACTGTCGTCTATCAGTTCAACGCTGATAATTTTTCTTTTTCCGATACCCGTTATATCAACGCCCACCTGGATTACGCAGAGGAACAAACCCGGCATTTATTTCTCCATCGGCTCTTTGTCCTTCCCGGCGACCGGTCCAATATGTACGACCATATAATGAATAATGGCGTCGTCGACCTTGCCGGTTTCCTCGATTCATTGCGTCAACCTAAACCGGTAAATGTTAAAATTACCGCAATGGACGTAGCAGGCAATGCCGCCCTGCTTTCGTTTTGGGTTAAAAGCAGCCCGGTTATTTCCGAAGCGTTAGCGCCTGCATATGATTATTTATTGTCCTGGTCCCAGCCGAATTTGATCGAAGCGGACGGATTCTCCGCCCGTTTTCCAGCCTTTTCGCTCTACGAAAACCTTTATGCATGCTTTGGCGTATTAAAAGAAACCTCGCTAAGCGCCTATTCGCCGACATTTTTTTTGCATGACTATAAAACGCCCGTACACACGCCGTTTCAAATTTCCATTAATCCCTGGGCGTCGCTAGCTCCCGAACTGCGCGAAAAAGCGTTTATCGCTTACTGCTCCAGCCCCGACGGAAAAATATTGAACTGCGGCGGCGCTTTCAATTTGGACGGAGCGCTTACGGCGAAAGTGGACAAATTAGGCGCCTACTGCATCCTCATCGACAATACGCCTCCGGCTATTATCCCCATTTCCTTCCCCGGAACGCCTCAAAAAACCCGAAGAAATCGGCGTCCCACATTTTCAGGCTCCCTGCATTTTCGCATCCGCGATAATTACAACGTTATGGGCGAAGCAAAATCCCTGACGTACCGTCCGACCCTTGACGGCCAATGGCTTCTCATGGAACACGACGCAAAATCGGAAAGTATTTTTGCGCGTCTGCCTTCTGATCTGCCGGAAGGAACCCATTTATTCAAATTGGAAGTCAAAGACGACCGGGGAAACACCGCTGTTTGGGAGCGCAGTTTCTCCAAATAAGCGACATTGCCGCGTCACAAATTACGAAAAAATACTTGTATTGCTATGATTTCTTTTAGCGATCTTGTCCTAAGAAAATCGAAGTTTTCTCATTCTTAAACCAAGTATTGATTTGTTAGCTCAACTATGCTCCAGTTTTCGAGCTTGCTAAATAATATAAAAATATAATATCAATACCTTTACGAATGCTCGAAACGCTAAAATATCCTTTTTCCCTCCTTTTGGCATAATTATGGATTTATATTATTGTCGTTCTCGATGAGTCCGGCTAAACCGTTTAAAATTATACCTCATGAATGTTTTCGCTACTACCGGCAAAGGCCTTAGAAAGGTATATCCTGAAGAGCCTAGCCAATTTTGATTATCCGGCTGAAAGGCTGCTCTTTTCGTAATTCTCAGTATTCTTTCAAAACCAAAACTTCCCATAGTTTCATAAGCACGCCCTGAATTAAGCGCGCTCCAATTCAATTTATCGCAGAAAGAGCAATCTTTTTCTATGATATGCCGGCTTTGTATTCTTTTATAAATATAATTTAAAATTATTATTTTAATTTTCATATTAGATTTTAATTATTCGCCCGACTTAATATATTTTATTTTAAACAAATAGCCGTTATGAAATTGGATATTTTTACTCCTAATGCTTTTACTTTTTTATCAGCAGCTTATAAACGCGAGGCGTCAAAAAAGCGGCTGATTTTTTTTATTAGCATATTGTCTTGTAATGTGATTTGGGCGGAAGGATCAAAAGAGGTGAACCCTGCTTCGACAGACGTT
>JBBRMZ010000275.1:0-5125 GCA_038230555.1 Chitinophagales bacterium | reverse complement strand
ATTGCCAGCGGGCGCCCGTAGTATTGGCTTTGCACCGCTCTTCAACAGTTCCAAGATAACGGTCAATATCTGCGGAATCAATGTTGCGAATACCCAAACCTTCCCGGGCAATAGGGAGTAATTCATGTAAGACCAGATCGACGACGCCAATCTTGCGGTCCATCATCCAGGTATATTTTGTATCGATCCCAAATTTAGCGGCTTTATCAAAATTATCCCGAACGTCCTCAAAAGAAATATGCTTGGTTATATCGGGGTAATGTTTGTGCATCCCCACCATCAGGCCCAGCCAGAAAGCGGCGTTTGCGGTTTCGTCCAGAACAGTCGGTCCTGCCGGCAAAACCCGGTTCTCAATGCGCAGGTGCGGTTTGCCGTTCGGGCTGATTCCGTAGCAGGGACGGTTCCAGCGATAAACAGTAGAATTATGTATTTGTAAAGCGCGTAATTTAGGAACCTTTTTTTGCGCGACCATCTCCAGCGCGTTCTCCTGAACGTCGTCGCCCAGCAAAACCCGGAACCTTGAAATGTCTTCTCGGTAGATCTCTAAAATGGAATCGTGGAGCCAGCCTTTGCCAAAATTAACCCGCGGGCTTCTTTCGCGCATGTGCTCGTGGGAAGTGCGCGTATCAAGGGATTGCTGGAAAAGCGCGATCCGGCTTTCATGCCATAACCTTCTTCCAAAAACCAGCGGCGAGTTTGCGGCGATCGAAACCAGCGGGGCAGCCAGCGTTTGCGCTATATTATATAACGGAACAAAATCTTTGGGCGATACCTGCAAATGAACCTGGAAACTGGTATTACAGGCTTCTAACAGAGGAGAATCGTGTTTAATATTCAATTCGTCGATGCCTGAAAGCCTTAATTCGAAAGAATTAGCCTGCAATTGCTCGTCGATAGCCTGCATCAACGCTTTATAACGAGGTTTTGGCGTGAGATTATGCAGTTCCAGGTCAAATTTTCGAAGCGTCGGCAAAATACCTGTCAGGATGAGTTCCGCGTCGAACGGCGCTAATTTTTCGCTGATCTTTTTGAGATAGTCCGCATTCTCTAATTCCATCTGACGAATGGCGTCGCCTGAAAATTCGCGGGGCGTTAAATTAGTTTCCAGGTTGAACTGAGCCAGTTCGGTCGTCACCCAGTCCCAGCCTTCCATGGTTTCCAAAACCTGCATATTGATACAGGCGGGTTTAAAGGTTTTTTTATCGACAATGCACATTTCCTGCTCGGCGCCGATCCGCGTAATATCGTCCTCAAACCAGTTGTGGTCGAGCATGTATTCAAACGCTTCCACGTCTCTTAACAACTGACGCACAAATTCTTGCATTTGTTTTTCGTCTCTGACGATTTGGACTTTCGCCTCTCCCATATTTTGTCGGATTTCAAATTGAAAATGTTGGAATTAGATAATTTACAATCAAACGGCGCTTTAACCGTTGAATATTAAAGTGGAGCGGCTTATCGGACCTAAAAACTGCAACCTGCCGATAAATATAAGCGTATTTGTATAAAACAGGTGGAAATATTTACGCCGCCGACAGTTTTTGAAAAAGTTTCCCTTCAACTTTACGTTATAAGGTAAAGTCTAAAGCGTTTATGAAAAAAATTAGGAAAAAAATAATAGCCGGACGGCTCGCGAACGGCGTTAAAATAATTTTTATGATTATGTGTTCGACCGCGATTTCGGGTTGTTCAAAGTTAGCTGCCGGGCTATATCAAATCCCTTACAGGGGAACGCTTTTCGTTCAGAACGGATGGCTGCCCATCAAAATTTACCACGTCCTCGTACAACAAATCGCCGGAAATGTCGATTCGGTGGCCCTGCTGAATAATAGCTCATTGAGCGCCGTCGGATCCGTCGAACCGCGGTCTATGCGTTTAATGGCAAAATATCCGGGCGATGATTACAGCTATGTTTCTGACGTGGAAGCTTTCATTACTGCCGACGGAGGTAAAATGAGGGACTATATTTTTTTCAGGGACGCCGTGCCGCTCGAAACCGGCGAAAAAATTGACCTCGCTCCCAACAGCGTCGACCTTAAACCGTATCTCGTCAGGAAAGACTGGAAAGTAGAAGTTTGGTTTACTTTACGGGATCTTCCGCCGCATACGGTGGAGACGCAGGTAGATTTTTCTTTCCTGGCAAAAAAATAATAATTTTAGGCGAATTCAACATTCAAGTGCAACGGGTGATTAAATGATTTTTTCTGTCTAATATTTGCAAAGGCGAATAATATCCGAGCATTTTTCGGGGCCGGTTCTTTTGTTTCAACGGCACGGATGTAATCGGCGTCGTACAAATCAAAATCCGTCTTTTTAGGAATGTACTGCCGGATTAGTCCGTTCGTATTTTCATTCAACCCACGCTCCCAGGAACTGTACGGATGCGCAAAATAAAACTCGCAGTCCAGTTGTCTTTTAATATTTGCGTAGCCGGCGAATTCCGTTCCGTTGTCGGACGTCAGTGAAGTAATTTTAAAAGGCAGCCGCCCGGCCAGTTCTTGTAAAGCTTCGGTCACTGCATGATCGCTTTTATTTATCAATTTGACGATCGACGTGTGTTTTGTAAATCGCTCGACCACCGTTAAAATGGCTCCTTTGTGGTCTTTGCCGATGATGGTATCTATTTCGCAGTCGCCAATACGCGTTTTGTCGTTAATCGCCCCGGGACGCGCTTCAATGGAAACTTTAGGCTCTTTATCGGGCGCGGGGGTTGAAAGAGACCGGTTTTGAAACGAATTCTTCCTTTTTTGCCGCTTTTTTCGTTTGCGGCGTAAACATGTGAGCCAACAAAACTCATTTTCGCCCAACTGACGCTCTTTGTCCTGTTGCCGCTCCTTCTGCCGGGCGTACACAAAACGGTAAATCGTTTCATGGCTGACCATCTGAATTCCCTGTAAAGCCGCCTGACCGACAATCTGTTCAGGACTTAATTCGCTTTTAAGACCCCGCTCAATTTCTAATTGAACGGATTCGGTTAATTTGTATGCGCTCCGGCGGCCCTTTTTATATTCGTACCGACGTTGAGCCTCGAAGGCGTCGTATTTGCCGCCCGCGCCGTTGCGCTCCATCTCCCGGCTAACGCTGGAGGCGTGAACGCCTAAAGAGGCCGCAATTTCTTTTTGTCGCTTACCCTGGGAACAAAGAAATTGTATTTCATATCTTTGTGCCTGGGTCAGTTGCTTGTACTTTGTCATCTTTCAACTTTTGGCGAAGCAAAGGTAAGCAGGTACGCCAACTGACCTATTTTTTTCCACCCAAAAGTTGCACTTCTAATTTGAATCTAAGTTAGCGTATAATGATTTATTTGCATTGATTTAATTTGTATAATAAAAAATAAATTTCCCAAGATGGAATTCTAAAGAATGATTTTGTATTCAACTATAATTAAATGATATTCAGTAGTTTATAAAAATATTTCTCGTTTTTCTCATTTTTTAAACATTATAAGGATGAAAATATTACTAAATAAATTGTTAATTATCAATTAATTATTGACAGAATAGGAAATAAATTCTTACCTTTGTACTCTGTCTTTAGAAAATTCCCTTTTTGATATAAGAGAAATTATCTCGTCTACACAAATCTCTATCTTTTGAAAGAGGACTTTTTTGTGTGGATATTTTGCGGTCAGACGTATTTTACGTATTGTCCTTCAATTGCGTCTTTGCGAGAAAGTTAACATAAATAAGGCGCAACCATTTACAATTCATTACCACTACGGCGACTTCGGCATTCGGGTTAAGGGAACAGAGTGTTTGTAAAAAAAGTAACTGAGATGACCTGCTTCAATCAGCGGTCATTGTGACGCTTACTATAAAGCATTTAAAAAAAACAGTCAAGATGGATATTTTAAAAGCAACTTTTACCGGATCCCTCGAGTTTGGCGGCGCCAAAACTTACGAGATCATGATGAAGATGGTTCTTCAGAAAATAGAGGTATATTATAAAAATGATGTGCTTCTTAAACCGGAACTCTTTTTCAACGAGGAAAACGCTAATCTTGTAGCTTACAAGTATATTACGCCCTGTACGGAAAAAAGCTGGAAGAATACCGTTAGCATATTGGAGTGTATTGCCCAATATGCCGTTGCCGGAAAATTTGAAACCTGGTTAATGGCTTATCCCGATAAAGCGGATAAAAAGCCGGAAACAAGTAAATCTTCGGCTGCTTCTAAAGCGCCGGAACCGGGTAAACTAATTGGAAGCCGGCTTATTGAACCGATGAGCGAAAAATCTACCGTTCAGGAGTTTAGAAAAGCTTTGGCTATTACCGGCGTACCGGGTCGCGAAGACGAGGCTGTCGATGCTTATACGCGCGTGATCGAAAAGTTCGACCGGCATGTATTTGCTTATGAACGCCGCGGTTTCGCCAATTACAGATCGCGCCGGTATGACGACGCTATTCTGGACTATACTAAAAGTATTAATTTACTTGATAATCCGGAAGCGCATTTTGGCAGAGCCATTGTCATGATTGCCAACGGCGATTTGAATGGAGCTATTGCCGATCTTGAAATGGCGATTAAATTGTCAATTCCGCTACAATCCATCTTTTGGATGGCTCGTCGCGTAAAAGGCGAATGCCATTTCAAACAGAACGACTGGCAGAAAGCGGCGTTTGAACTAAAGTTCGTATCCAAACGCGACTTTAAAAATGACGATCCTAATTACGCTTACCGTCACCGCGCCTGGCATTATTACGGTGAAACCCTGTTAAAAACAGGAGAAACCGCCGAATCTGCAAAAGCGTTTAAACGGGCTGCGGATATAGAGAAAGAGTTGAAAGACGCTCATAAGAATACGCTCAATCTCTTGGAAGAACCCATGCCCGCTTTTAAAAGAGCGGTCGGGGCCGCCTAAAATTTGACGCCTACTCATAAGTTTGATATAACCTGACGGTCGCCGGCATACAGTCGGAGGCCGTCTTTTTTTATCCCTTTGAGGTAAAAAAATTATCCCGCCTTATACAATTTAACTATTTTTGCCCGTACTTTAATCTCGCAGCCTAATAAAAAACCATTTACCATTTACCATTTACCATTTACCATTTACCATTTACCATTTACCATTTACCATTTACCATTTACCATTTACCATTTACCATTTACCATTTACCATTTACCAT
>JBBRMZ010000274.1:0-5138 GCA_038230555.1 Chitinophagales bacterium | reverse complement strand
TATAATAATATGTGCAGAAGTAGTAATACAATCGAATGAGTTCAATCTCTTTCATGGCGTTTATCTTGTAGTTTGATATCCACAAAATTAAACCCTTTTGTTATTCCCTACTTCTGCTTTTTAACCCATTATTCGCATAACGAACTTATCTGGACGACGGCTGAAGAAGTGAATTTTAGTCATTTTGAATTAGAGCGAAGCGCCGACGCCGTTAATTTTGAAAAAATTGCCTCCATCGCCTCGAAATCATTATCCGTTAATTCAATTACGAATTATCAATACGACGATTTCACGGCAAAAAATTTAAACTATTACCGCCTTAAAAGCGTGGATTTGGATGGAAAAACGGCTTATTCAAACGTGATAGAAATTACTTCCGGTAAAGGAGACGCCGGCTACCGCGTCTACCCCAACCCTTTTTCTGGCGTTATCTTTATGGAGAGGAAAGGAAACAATCAAAACGTAAATTATGAAATTCTCAACGCAAATGGACAATTGGTATATAAAGGCGCTTTTCAAAACAGCGTTACCGTCCCGACCAATGATTTTCCGGCAGGTATTACCTCATAAAATTGAACGACGACGCCTACCAAAATGTCGAGATCAATAAATTCATTAAACGTTAATGGGGTGGAGCGCTTAAATTCAAATTTTAAAATTCTTTTGAAAGGATAAGGTAACAACCATTTTTTGACCAAGCATACTTCCTAAAATGTAAGCTTGAGTGATTGTTTTTAAAAGGAAAAATAATGGCGGCCCGATTCAAAATCAGGCCGCCATTGTTATTAAGAGATTACTCAGATAATATTATTCTTTCAGCGTAGGATCGATGTCCGGCTGAATAGAAGTAATTACGCGATTTCCCTGAGCGTCGTCAACGTTTAGTTCCACACGCCGGTTAAACTGACGGCCCTTTTCTGAATCCTTGCCGTTCACTTCATTTTTCGCGGCCGGTTCTTTCTTTCCGTGCGTACTGGCTTTGATGCGATTCTCCGTAATACCTTTTTTAACCAGATACGCTTTAGCGGCGTCGGCGCGTCTTTGCGAAAGCGCGTCGTTATAAGCGTCCGTTCCATGATCGTCGGTGAAAGCGGCCATCTCTGCCGTATAATCCGGATGCGCCTTTAAAATAGAGACCAGTTTATCCAATTCGGTGGTGGAAGCGCCTCTGAGATTAGATTTGTCGTAATCGAAAAACAACCATTTTAATTCGGCTTTAGCGGTAACGACCGGAACTGGCGCAACTGTAGGAACAGGAGCGGTAACCTTAGTAGTGTCCGCTATAACCGGAGCGACAATGGGAGCCGTCGCTACAACTTCTTTATTGCAACTTCTCCATAAAAACCAGGCAAGAAGTAATAATAAAGGCAATAGTAACCACCACCAATTGAAACCGGGCTTGGTATCTTCGACATAAGCGGCAGGCGGAATGATTTCCGCTTTGCGTTCTTCGACAACCGGCCTTTTAACTTCCGCTTTTTTAGCGGCGGCGACGCTTGCCGCTAAGGCGGCAGCGGCAGCCAGTTCGGCTTTGCGTCTATCTTCGGCGGCCAGTCTGACTCGCTTTTCTTCGGCTAAACGCAGTTCTTCGGCTTTGCGGGCAGTTTCCTTTTCTGTTCTTATGCGGTTTTCTTCTGCCAAACGGGCCGCAGCAGCAGCGGCTGCCGCAACTTCGGCAGCTTTCATACGAGTGTCTTCCGCGATTTTAGCTTCCGCTCTACGCCGGTTTTCTTCCTCCAAATTCAACCGCGTTTGCTCTTCCTGCTTCAACCGGTTTTCTTCATCAATTCTTGCCAGGTCCGCCGCGCGAATACGGTTTTCTTCGTCTATTTTCATACGGTTTTCTTCCGTCAGGCGGGCGGCTGCGGCTAGGGAAGCGGCTTCCGCTAAAGCAAGAGACCGGTTTTTGCGTTCGCTTGGAAAAAGCGCCAGCGCTTCTTCGCGCGTATTAAAAGGGCAGCTACGCGCAATCTCCTGATGGTTGCCCGCTTTTAAGATGACAAAATAATGGCCGGCTCTTTCTACGATCGAAAAGCGCTCTTCTGTTTCGCGATTGTTTAAGACCGAATTTAAACCGTTGTCTCTGGCGGCAATCTGCGGATAGCCTTCGCTGCGCATCAGCGTTTTACCATCTGCATCAACCCAGGCAAAATAATGGAAGCCGTTGGATTCATGCGTGAAATTCGTAAAGTCCGCATGTTGCGGGTGGACCTGATTGCTTACATGATGCGTCTGGTCGTTATACTCCTTGCAGGCAAGATAATCGTCGTCCACTTTATTGACTTCTCTTTCTTTGGGAGCTTCGACGACCGTCGTTTCTACTTTAGACATTCTGATTTTTTGACCCATGACATAAGGCATAAGGGCAAGCGCTTCAGCTTCTGTATCGACGTCGCAGGAGCGGGCTATCTCTTTAAAATTAGCCGCTCTCAGACTAAGGAAATATTTGCCGTTTTCCTGTTTAACAGAATAAAAAGCTTCATTTACGCGATTTTTAATAACGGAATGTATTCCATTTTCGCGGGCTGCGATTTGTGGATATCCTTCGCTCTTGAGTAGCGTTTTGCCGTCGGCGTCCATCATGGCAAAAAAATAAAGTCCGGTTTCTGCCTGCTGAAAAGCGGTAAAACCTGCTTCGGGGTGAGGAGCGTGATTCTCATACGCCCCGCAGTGTAAATAGTCTTCCTGAACCATAGTTTAATAGTTGTTTTTGTTCCGAAAATAGGTTAACGTGAAAAAACGACAGAAAAATAGGCGTTTTTTTTCAATTAACATCCAATTTTCATTTTTTCTTTCAATTATATAATTATCTTTTAGAAACTGAATTCCTCAAATAAACAGGACAGCCGTTTATTTTTTATAAAAGGTTTAATGGTAATCTTATATAAACATATTAATAAAATCTTTTACTTAACTCAATAATAACGGTTTGTATTTTTAATTTTTACCATGCAGGTAATTGATCAGGGACAAGTAAGATTTTTCCGTTCTCAATATTTCTTCATTCCCTACAATAATTAAATGTTCTTTCGCTCTTGTTAAAGCGACATTTAATTTCCGGTCGACTCCTTCCTCCGAATAGGAGACGAGCGACAGGAATTGCAGCGGATCGTTCACGCATAAAGAAATCAGAATAATTTCCCTCGCTCCGCCCTGGTACCGTTCTACCGTATCGATCGTAATATCGTCGATTGGTATATTTTGTTCCTCCTGGAGGCATTTGCGGATCTGGGCGATCTGCGCCCGGTAAGGGGTAATAACCCCGATAGTATGAGGAGTTATTTTTTTCCCATTCGCCTCGTAGATCCGGTAAAAACTCTTTATTAACCGCGTTATCTGAAGCGCTTCCGGTTCGTTGGTTTTGACGTACCCTGCGGCTTTATGAAAACTTGTATTCAAAAAAATGAACCGCTCGGTAGCAAGGCGTTTTTCAAGATCGGTACAACCGTCGGGCAATAAATAATTCAACGGTTTTTGTTGCAACGCCTGATGATGGTTGTCGAGGATCGTTAATTGTTCCTCGTAAAAAGTTCTGCCGGGATAAATCATAATATCCTGGTGCATTCTGCCCTGTCGGCTTAAACGTCCAAACGCATGCGTCCAATGATTTTCAATACACCTTTTGTACAACCGTTCAAATAGCGAATTTTTTAGGTTTTTAAGTCCTAATTGGTGAAGTTCGATTTCTAAAGTCGAAGAGTCTTCAAAAGTTTGTGCCACTACCGCAGGTAATTGCTTATGATCGCCAATCAGAACAAAATATTCAAATTTAGGAAGCAAACCCGCCAGCATAGGTTCCAGTATTTGGGAAGCTTCGTCGATGACGACGCGGTTAAAGCGCTTTAACTGCATAATCTCGAGCTTGCCTGAAATAGAAGCAACCGTAGCGACAAATATTCTGTATCCGGATATTAGTTTATTTAACTCTTCCCTGTTTTTGACCGTTTTTAATTTTTCATCCAGCAATTGAGGACGCAGTTTTTCCGCCGTAGAAAAATGGCTGCCGATGCGCGTATATATTTTTTCGTCCGCATTCCCGGCGATTTGCCCGATCGCTTCGCAAATTTCGTCCACCGCGCGGTTCGTATACGCCATCAAAAGGATATTTTCTTCTGTTTGGGTATACAGGTAACCGATCAAATGCTTGATCATGAAACTTGTTTTGCCGGTACCGGGCGGTCCCCACAACAAAAAATAATCCTTAGATAAAATGATTTTTTTTAATAGCGCTCGTTGTTCGGCGTTTAGCTCGTCTTTTAGCCCTGCTGCGGAAAGGTAATCCTGTAAGCTTTTTTCCAATCCGGCCGGGACGTCTGTTGAAGGTAAAGCGGGAGCTTCGCGGGTCAGCAATAAATCCCGCTTTCTTTGATCGGCCTGGCCAAATTCAAAAAGCCCTTTGTACATATTCATAAAACTCGAATCCAGCACGTCCGGCTCAATATTCCAGAATTTAACCTGCTCGAACAGGGTTTGGTTGAACTGGCGGGAGCGAAGTTTTACTTTTACCGCATCCTTATCCAAAGCCGTTAGCGTGCATTTAAATATTTGATTTTCTAATACGTTGGAAGACTGATTCTTTTCAGAAAATGCCGGATATAGAACGATGATATCGCCAGTTCTTAAATTAATCAGTTCGTTAGTATCCTTTGTTTTTTTAAAAACCAAAACCGGATCGTCCGCAGCGCTCTGATTGACGGTTAATTCTAAATACTCAATGATCTCAAAATTCTCCCTTTTATCCCTCAATTCTTTCAACCACAACGAGGCCACGCCGTTTTTTTGATAACTGCCATGGACGCCGGTTTTAGCGAGCAAATGTTCGCAGGCTATAAAAGACGCGAAAGCGCAGAAATATTTTTGCTCGGTCAGGTTAAGTTTCTCGTACATTCCTGTAAAACGACTTAAATCTCTTTTCTCGAACCCTGTTGCTGTTTTAGAGATCCGGTCGATCATTTTTTGGATAACATTGTCCTTTTTGAACGGTTTTCTGTTCGTCCGGGCCAGCGTATATTCCAGCGCCACAATTTGGTTGCGGGCGTCCAGCGCCGCATATTGGTTGGATTTAATGACGGGAACGGGTTTTAGAGCTTGTTCATCCAGTCTGGAATACAGTACGTATACTTCTGGTTTTACTTTTC